>DASYIL010000311.1:0-17495 GCA_035997545.1 Pseudonocardiaceae bacterium | reverse complement strand
AGTTCAATGCCCAGCGCCTCGGCACGAGCCCGGCAACGGGCCAGGTGCTCGCTGAGGACCTGGACGGTCTCCAGGTCGAGAGCGACGCGGCGCTGCTGATGCGTCTTGAGGTCTCCCTCGACCCAGCCGTCCACGCCCTTGTTGATCGCGCGTCGCAGCCACATCACAGCCTTGCCTGGGGTCAGATCGAGTCGCGACCAGCGCAGGGCGCACAGTTCACCGCGGCGCGCTCCCGTGGTCATCGCCAACCAGATCACCGTGCCCCAGTCAGGGTCCTTCCACGCCTCGTTGAGGATCTGGGCTGCCTCAGATGCGCTCGGCGGGTGGGGGTTCGGCGCAGGTGCGGCAGGAGGCTCAGCCTGGTGCAACGGGTTGACCATGACCCACTTCCAGCGCACCGCGCGCTTGTAGGTACCGGACAGGATGAAGTGCATGTGCCGGATGGTGGTTGCGCCCAGCGGCCGGCAATGGTGCTGACCGCAGCGGTGGTCGCAACGATGCTCGACAGCGGTGCGGTGCTGGATAAAGGGGCGCCCGGAGCAGTGTTCCCGGCATCGGCGCAGCTCCGCGTAGAATGAGTCGAGGATGTCCGCGTCCAGCGCGCTAATCTTGATCTTGCCTAGGAACGGCGCGATATGGTTTCGGACGTAGCCACGGTAGAGCGTCAAGGTGCTGGCAGCGCCGTCGAACTGGTCGAGGTAGCGCTCAAGTAACTGGTCCACGGTGGCGTTGGTTCGAGGGTTCCGGCGCTCTTCGACCTGGCTAACCAGCCGGTCGCGGGCAGCGCGTGCTCGTCTGTCGGCCCCAGGTCCGGCATCGATGATCTCGGTCAAGTAGTGCCGCCGCTTGCTCACCGGGTCAAGTCCGGCATAGACGCGGACCCGTAGCGCCCCGCTCGGCAGCTCGTCGATGCTGCCTCGGGCCCGTCGCGCCTCAGTCCCTAGTGATCGCATCACGGAGCGCAGGCTAACACGATCCGCGTCACGAATGGTGTCACGCAGATCCACCAAGGCCAGCAGTGGGAGCATTCTCCCTGTTCAACCTGGAGCCGACGCGGGGACTCGAACCCCGAACCTTCCGCTTACAAGGCGGACGCTCTGCCAGTTGAGCTACGCCGGCGGGCGCAAGGATCATGGTACGCGCACTAACCGACGGGATCATCAACAGGCGGGTAGCGGGCCGCGCCGCTAGTCTCGGGGTGACGGTGCGGGCGAGGGAGGCCAATCCGTGACGGACGGTACGAGATCCTCGACTACGGGGGCGGATTTCGTGGCGGTCGCCAACCGGCTGCCAATGGACCTGGAACCACTGCCTGACGGCACACGGCGGTGGAAGTCCAGCCCCGGCGGGCTCGTCACCGCGCTGGAGCCGTTCCTGCAGTCCTGCCACGGCGCCTGGGTCGGCTGGCCGGGCGTGCCTGACGCCGAGCCGGAGCCTCTCACCGACGGTGACATCACCTTGTATCCGGTTGCGCTGTCCGACACCGACATCACCAACTACTACGAGGGCTTCTCCAACGCGACGCTCTGGCCGCTGTACCACGATGCGGTGGCTCCCCCAGTGTTCCATCGACATTGGTGGGAGGCCTACGTCGAGGTGAACGAGCGATTCGCCGCGGCCACCGCCAAGATCGCCGGTGAGGGGGCCACGGTATGGGTGCAGGACTACCAGCTGCAGCTGGTGCCCCACCGGCTCCGGAAGCTGCGGCCAGACCTGCGGATCGGGTTCTTCCTGCACATCCCGTTCCCCCCGGTGGAGCTGTTCATGCAGCTGCCCTGGCGCACCGAGTTGATCCGCGGCCTGCTCGGCGCTGATCTGGTCGGGTTTCAGCTGCCCGGTGGCGCGCAGAACTTCCTGTTCCTGGCGCGCAAGCTGGCGGGGGTGTCGGCGACCAAGGGCGCGGTGGGCGTTCGCACCAAGCTCGGGCAGGTCGACGTCGGCGACCGGACCGTCCAGGTCGGCGCCTTCCCGATCTCCATCAACTCGACCGCGCTGGACAAGCTGGCCCGCAGCAAGCCGGTGCGCCGGCGCGCCGCGGAGATCCGCGACGAGCTGGGCAACCCGGCGACGGTCCTGCTCGGGGTGGACCGGCTGGATTACACCAAGGGCATCGATGTTCGGCTGCGCGCCCTGGAGGAGCTCTACGAGCAGGGCCGGATCTCGGCCGACGACGTCGTCATGGTGCAGCTGGCCATCCCATCACGCGAACGGGTGGAGCACTACCAGCAGATGCGGCGGGACATCGAACAGGCAGTCGGCCGGATCAACGGTGAGTTCGGCCGGGTCGGCCACCCAGCGGTGCACTACCTGCACCAGTCGATGCCACGCAGCGAGCTGGTCGCATTGTTCGTGGCCGCCGACGTCATGCTCGTCACACCGCTGCGGGACGGGATGAATCTGGTGGCCAAGGAGTACGTGGCCTGCCGGCACGACCTGGGCGGCGCTCTAGTGCTGTCCGAGTTCGCCGGCGCGGCGGCTGAGCTGACCAGCGCGTTCCTCGTCAATCCGCACGACCTCGACGGCATCAAGAATGCCATCCATCAGGCCATCACCACCGACTCCGAGGCGGGCCGCAGGCGGATGCGGGCGCTGCGCCGGCAGGTGATGACCTACGACGTGAAGCGCTGGGCAGGCTCATTTCTCGGCGCCCTCGGCGCCGAGAAATGAGCTCACGAGCTGTCCTTGGCCACCCCGCTGGTGGCGCGCACCACCATCGGGGCGGCCAGCGTGACGGTGCAGCGGCTCGGCTTGAGGCGCTTGAGGCGATCCGGCACGGGGTGATTCAACACCGGGTGATTCAACACGGAGTGATCCAATACAGGGTGATCCAATACGGGGTGATCCAGCAGTAGCCGTCCGGCCGCTCGGCCCTTCTCCAGCACCGGTTGAGACACCGTGGTCAGCCCGGCCTGCTCGGCCTCGGGTACCCCGTCGAAGCCGGTGACGGTGATGTCCTCAGGCACCCGCAGACCTCGCCGGCGGAGCTCGGTGAGGGCACCCAGCGCAAGAATGTCGGACATACACACGATCGCGGTCAGCGCTGAGTCCCGCTCCAACAGCTCACTGGTCGCCGAGGCACCCGAGGCCATCGTGTGGTCGAACCGCTCAACGACCGGGACGGCGTTCCAATCCAGCAGCACCTTGCCGAACGCATCGGCCAACCCGGCCAGCCGGGCCCGTTGCACGTGGAAACGTGCGGCGCGCTGGCTCCGCACGTCGACCAGCCCATCATGGCGGTCCCGGCCCAGGCGCATGCACACCACGCCGATCCGGTGGTGACCTAGCCCAATGAGGTGGGCACCGAGGCTCCCCATCGCCGCCCGGTCGGCAATCCCGACGTGGTCGATGCCCTCGACCTGCGGCTGGTCGCAGACCACGGTCGGCAGTGCACGCTGCAGCACGGCGGCCAGATGGGGATCGTCGTCGGGCACCGAGTAGACGACGAAGCCGTCCACTCCGGCCCGATTCACTGCTGCGGTGATCTGCCGCTCGTCGGCATCCGGGTTCGCTGGTACCAGCAGCAGCCCTCGCCCCGCGTCTCTGCACACCATCGCCAGACCCTCGAGAAAACTGATGGCGGCGGGATCCCGGAAGGCATGGCACAGCGCCTCCGTGAGCAGCAGGCCCACCACCCCGGCCTGGCGAGTGCGCAATGAGCGGGCCACCGGATCCGGGCCCGGGTAGCCCAGCCGGCGCGCCGTCTCCAGAATGCGCTCGCGCAGCTGGGAGGACAGCTGGTCGGGCCGATTGTAGGCGTTGGACACGGTCGTGCGGGACACGCCAAGCTCCGCGGCCAACGCTGCCAGGGTCGCAGGACGGCGGCTGCTCACCGATCGCGGCATGAACGCGACCGTAACGGGTTAGCACTCCGTGGTGAACAAACTCGAAGCTAGTAATCCGACCGAGGGACACTCTATAGTGATTACGAAAACGGTTTCCATTACATGATCGAGCTCTGGCCTCACACCTTGGCATCACACCCCTGGCATCACACCCCTGGCGAGGAACCCCATGGCACTCCGGATTCGCTGGCTCGCGGCAGCCGCGATCATCAGCACGGTCGCGCTGGGGGTGCTGCTCTCGGTCTCCGGCTGTGGTTCGACGGACCAGCAGGGCAACGGGAACCGGCTGAGGGTGGTGGCGTCGACCAATGTGTGGGGCAGCGTCGCTCGCGCCGTCGCAGGTGACGCGGCGGACGTGAAGTCGATCATCAATGACCCATCGGCCGACCCACACGCCTACGAGAGCACACCCGCCGACGCGGCCGCGGTGACCAACGCCAATCTGGTCGTGTTCAACGGTGGAGGGTACGACGACTTCATCCAGAAGATCCTCCAGCAAGCCGGGAACAAGCCCACCGTGCAGGCGTTCGCCCTGGAATCCCAGAAACCAGCGGAAGGCGCCCTCCCCAACGAGCATGTCTGGTACGACCTGTCGGTAGTGCAGAGCGTGGCGCAGCAGGTTGCCGAGAAGCTGGACCAGCTGAACCCCGGGCAGGCACAGCAGTTCACCGCGCGGGCCCAGGCATTCCGGACCGAGATCGACGGCCTGGCAGGCAAACTGTCCAACATCGCCCGCACCCATGGCGGCCAGCGAGTCGCGATGACCGAACCGGTAGCCCAGTATTTGATCACGGCGGCCGGGCTCACCGACGCCACCCCGCCCGACTTCGTCCACGCAGTCGAGGAGCAGAAAGATCCGCCAGCGGCCGCCGTCGCCGCCACCAAGGATCTGTTCGCGCGGCGGCAGGTGCGAGCCCTGATCTACAACCCTCAGGCCGAGACCCCGGTCACCAGCCAGATCCGCACCGCGTCCGAGGCGGTCCGGATCCCGGTGGTGACCATGACCGAGACCCTGCCCGAGAACACCGACTACCGCGGATGGATGTCCGGGCAGATCGACGCCCTATCCGCAGCACTGCAGGGATGACCGTGACCACAAGAACCGATCAGGCAAGTACACGTATCCCTACTCCGCGGGCCGCGTCACCGGTGGTCCGGTTGCGCGGCGCCCGGCTGGCTTACGGCCCGCGGGTGCTGTGGGACTCGCTGGATCTCGACGTCGCGCCCGGCGAGTTCCTGGCCCTCCTCGGTCCCAACGGCTCGGGCAAGACCAGCCTGCTGCGGGTGCTGCTGGGCTTGCAGCCGCTATCCGCCGGCACCGTGGCGATCCACGGCCAGCCGGTACGCCGTGGCCACCGCACCGTCGGCTACATTCCGCAGCAGCGCGCCCTGGACCCGACACTGACGTTGCGCGGTCGGGATCTGGTGGGCCTGGGCCTGGACGGCCATCGCTGGGGATTCGGGCTGCCCTCGGCGCGGCGCCGCGCGCGCGTGCTCGAGGTGCTGGACGCCGTCGGTGCTCGACACTACGCCAACGCGCCGGTGGGGCTGCTCTCCGGCGGCGAGCAGCAACGGTTGCGAGTCGCCCAAGCCCTGGTCGGCGACCCGGACGTGCTGCTGTGCGACGAGCCGCTACTGTCACTGGACCTCGCCTACCAGCAGGTGGTCAGCGGGTTGATCGACGCTCGGCGGCGCACGGCGCGCACCGCGGTGCTGTTCGTCACCCACGACATCAACCCGGTGCTGCCCGTAGTGGACCGGGTGCTCTACCTGGTCGACGGCCGGTTCCGGATCGGCACCCCGGACGAGGTGATGAATTCCGCAACGCTCTCGCAGCTCTACGGCACCGACATCGGGGTGATCAAGGTGCGGGGCCGGCTGCTAGTGATGGGCGCGTCCGAGGAGCACTCGTGAGCCCGCGAGACCCGCTCGTCAGGGTCGAGCCATGAGCTTCGGGGAAATCCTGCACCGGCTGTTCACGTTCCGGGGCAGCTGGCAACTGCTGCAGCTGGACTTCGTCCAGCAGGCCCTGATCGCCGGCGCGCTGCTGGCCCTGATCGCTGGCGCGCTGGGTCCACTGGTAGTGGCCAGGCAGGTGTCATTCGCGGTGCACGGCACCAGCGAGTTGACCTTCACCGGCGCCGCGGCGGCCCTGCTGGTGAGCAGTTCGCTGGTCAGCGTGGGCGCGTTGGTCGGCGCGGTGGTGGCTGCGCTGGCGTTCGGCCTGCTCGGGCTGCGCGAGCGGGAGCGTGACTCGGTGATCGGCGCGGTGCTCGCGTTCGGGCTGGGTCTGGGCGGGCTGTTCCTGTGGCTGTACCCCGGGCGGTCGTCCAACCAGCTGTCCCTGCTGTTCGGCCAGATTGTGGGGGTCTCCCGCAACGACGTATGGCTGCTTGCCGGCTGCGCGGCGGGTGTGCTGCTGGTGCTGGCGATGGTGTGGCGTCCGCTGCTGTTCGCCAGCGTGGATGCCGACGTGGCGCGCGCTCGCGGAGTACCGGTGCGCGGGCTGTCGGTGCTGTTCGCTGTGCTGGTCGGGGTGGCCACCGGCCTGGCGGTGCCCACGGTCGGCGCCCTGTTGGTGCTCTCCCTGCTCATCACCCCGGCCGCCGCGGCCGCCCGGGTTACCGCAAACCCCGTCACCGCACTCCTACTCGCGACGCTGTTCGCGGAGGTCGCAGTGCTCGGCGGGATCGTGGCATCGCTGGCGCCCGGCGCACCGATCAGCGGCTACGTCACCGCAATCGGCTTCATGATTTACCTAACCTGCCGGGCCCTAGGCGCCGCACGCCTCCGCCGAGCCGGCCGCCCGCACCCCGCCCCCGCCGCATAACCGCGTTCTGGCCCCAGACTGCACCGGCAGCCAGCCGTTTTACCGCGTTCTGCCTCCAGACTGCGCGACAGGCAACTAAAGCAGTCGTCGGGGGCCAGCACCGTGCTTGCCGAGCTGGTCGTAGGGGTTGGCCAACCGGCAGCGGTCGATGGACAGGCAGCCGCATCCCACACAGTCGGTGAAGTCGTCGCGGAGCTGCTGGAGATGACGTATTCGCGCCTCCAGCTCGGCCCGCCAAGATTGGGATATTCGTTGCCAATCCTGGCGGGTTGGGGTGCGGCCATCCGGGAGTAACGCGAGCACGGCGGCGACGTCGGCCAGCGGGATCCCGACTCGCTGGGCGATGCGGATCAGCGCCACCCGCCGAAGGACGTCCCGCTTGTAGCGGCGCTGGTTGCCTGAGGTCCGGCGGCTGCTGATCAGGCCTTGGCGCTCGTAGAAGTGCAGCGCCGAGACTGCCACACCACTGCGCGCGGCGAGTTGCCCGACGGTGAGCTCGGCCTGCTCCCACGTTGGTTCGTCCATGGCCACGACGCTCCCTTACCTCCCGCTTGACCTCAACAATAGTTGAGGAGATAGCGTCGCGGTCATGAACCCCACTGCAGCTATGTTTGCGCTCGCGGTGGATCGTGGGCAGCATCCGGGAGGGCCGGTTCGGGCCCGTCGTCGCGGACTGGTTCGTCGGCCAGCCAAGCAACGCGACGACGTGAGCGTCGACGTCATCGACCTCGCCGACACCCCGATCCCCAGCGCGAACTTCGCCTCCCGGATCGGCACCGCCGACGCCCGCGAGCCCGATGCGGTCAACGCCGCGGCCGGCGCCCTCCTGGACCAGTTGGCCTGGTGGGCGCACACGCTCCGGCACGCCAGGGCGGCTCATCCCTATGGCACCTACCGAGGTCGGGATCAGTGAATGTGCTGTTCGTGCACGGGGCCTTGGTCGGCGACGGCCAGTGGTGGTGGCATCGGATGGTCGATCCTCTCGCCCGGCGAGGCCTATCCACCGGGGCAGTCGTTCTTCCCAGCTGTGAGGGGGCACCCGGTGAACTGGGGGACATGTACGCCGACGCCGCTGCGGTCGCCGACGCAGTGGCCGCGACGGGTGGGCCGGTCATCTTGTGCGGCCACTCTTACGGCGGCACCGTGATCACCGAGGCCGGGGCAGGCGAACCGAACGTGCAGCAGGTGATCTACATCACGTCGGTGCTGCCAGATCTGGGTCAGTCGCACGCGGACGCCGCCGGCGCTGGCCCGGCTCCTTGGGTGCATCCGCGACCGGACGGCACCGCAGTCCTACGCTCCGACCACCTGCAAGAGCTGTTCTTCTCCGACTGCGACAACGAGACCTTCGCCGAAGCGCTCACCCGGGCTACCCCGCAGCCCCTGGCGGCGTTCGGGCAGCCCGTGCGTCGAGTCGCCTGGCGCGAAGTCCCCTCGACCTACGTGGTCTGTGCTGAGGACCGCGCGATACCGGCAGCCGGCCAGCGCGTGCACTCCGCAAAAGCCACCCACATCGTCGAGCTCGCCTGCGGGCACCACCCATTCCTGTCCCAACCGGAGGCACTGGCACAGATCATCGCCGACGCGGCGACCACACCGCACTGACACGCGGCCGTCACGCGACGCTGAACGTCCGTTCACCACCAGGCCGGTCGCCGAGCTGGCGTGGGTCACGAGTCTCCCCAGGCCAATACGGTGTTGAGCACGTTCAGCGCCCCGCCGGTAGCGCAGCATTCGACCAGCGCGCCGCCCGGCACGGCCAAGGCGGTCGTGCGCGCGCGCAACGCATAACAGCCCCGGCTGAACCCGTCGAGATAGACCGTGTCTGTCCATTCGTCCGTGCGCCGGGTGCCGAGTAGCGCCCCATCGGGGCCTTCGGCAACGCGCTGGAACTGGAAACCCTGCGCCTTGACGTGGTCGAGCAGCCGTTCGGCGATCATCAGGTCAGTCGCCTCGTCGCTGGTCATGACCTATAGCTCCTCGGCAACTGGTCGATCTGTTCCCTACTGACCAGCGGAGCGAGAGTGTTCACCTAGCTGTCTCCCCCAAGCCCGAAAGGGTGGACGCTGCTCGCCGTCCTCTTGGGAGGGTATGACCACACCAAGGGTCTGTCCAAAAAGTTTCTCAACATTTCTAGCATTTTCACGACTAATGCCAGCAGCTGAAATTACTCGCCATCCTCTGGGGCTTCTGGCGCGAGATCGTCGATCACCCGCGTGATGATCGTCCGAGCAGGCCGGCCGTAGCTGGCGAGGGCCGCGAGCGAGTCAAAGATGTTCCCATACAGCTCAATCTCTTGCGGCTGAGCAAGGTTCAGCTCGGCCGAGAAGGTTTCGACCATCACCCGGTCCTTGTCGAGGAGCCAGAAGCCATGCGCAGGCGCAACGACGTATTCCGTGTCAAATCCGATGATGCCAAGCCGAACGTTAGGGAGCACAGAGAGGGAGATCAGGCGGTCAAGTTGCCCAAGCATGACCTGGGGTGAGCACAGCCGGTAGCGCAAGGTCGCTTCGGTCAGGACGAAGTGGAATCGCTTGTCAGGCCTATACAGCATCTCCTGACGTTGGATGCGGGCTTGCACTGCCTCGTTGATGTCGTTGCACACCTTGAACACGGTGACGCTCTGGGCGAAGCGAGCGCGAGCGTACTCGGCAGTCTGGAGAAGCCCAGGGATAAAGGTTGGCTCGAACGCTCGGAATAACCGAGTTTTGGCATCCAGCTCAGCAATCTTGTTCTGATGAGGCCGCAAGCCGGTCTTGAGCTGCCGCTGCCACTCGGCGTGTTGGACCTCAAGGGTGTGCAGCGAGGCAAGCAGAGTTTCGTCTTCATCTTCGCTGTTCGTCGCCCTCGTCCAACCCCGAATATCTTCGTCGGTCGGCGTCTGATGACCGTTCTCAAGTTTCGAGACTTTTGAAGGTGGCCAAGACAACGACTCCGCGAGCCGCCTGCCGCTGAGGTCGGCTTGTAGGCGAAGCTCGCGGAGCCGTTTGCCTAGCGCGTTGCGTGCCTCGTGAACGCTGGTCACGCCGGTGATTCTATTCGTTGGCAAAGACGTCCCGTCGCACGGCGCGATGCCAAGCCCCGTCACGCCAGTAGTTGTGCTGCACGATCACGGCTGGGTCCTCGATGACCTCGCCACCAAGGAAGTTCTCCTCGTCATCGAAGTGCATCTTGACCAGCAACCGCGAGTCGAACAGCCAGTAGTCGTAGTCTGGCAGGTCCGCGGCCTGGTCCCGCGTCAGGTAGCGGATATCCTCCCCAGCCGCGTTGGTGCGCTTGGAACAGAACACGCCAAAGCTGCTGTAGTCGGTCAGCGGCACGCTGACCACTCGTACGCGAGAGAAACGGCGACCTTCGGCCGTTGCCTCGCGGATCATAGTCAACCAGTTCTGGAACCAGCCGAAGTCAACCGGTTCACCTTCGACGAATTGTCGCAGTGCCTCCGTCTCGCTGGGCGAGTAGTACTGGTCCCGAGTCTCCAGGCGAAACGCCGTGTGCTCGAAGGTGTGAAAAAGCTGCCAGAACTCGGGTCCGGGTTGGATGAGCTGACTCAGCGGTCCTCCTCCTGGTTGCGCACGTAGAACTTCAGCACATCCTCGGGGACCTCGATCAGGGCCTCACCCTCAGGGATCAGGCCGATGTCAGCGAGCGCCTCGGGATCGGTCACGACCCAGCCCTGCACGATGTAGGTCTTGCGATCGGTGCGGTCCGTCGCGAACAGGGTGGGCGACTGACCTTCCTGTGAACTGGGATCTTTACCGAGGAACCAGGCGCGCATCATACCTCATTGCTAGAAATTTAGTGAAGCGTTCGAAGTCATGGTGCACGCAGAGACGGCCGACGTCAAGGCAGAGTGCGGGGTCGAACCGACGCCAGAAGAGCCGCATCTCGGTGCCCGACAGCCCCCGTAGTCCGTCCAATCAACCACCACACACCGGATACCGCGATCTTCGGCAGGGGCGCGAGCTTGCGGCGCGATGCTCTGAATTGCGAAAACGACCCGACGGCGCGAGCAGGTTACGGTCCAGCAGCTGCAGGTACCCGCGCCGGGTAACCGAGACGTCCTCGAAATCCACCGGCACCACCGGCGCGTTGGGCCAGTTCCATCCACCGGCCCAGATCTCCGATCACGCACCTCAAGCCAGGTGCCGGGTCTTCGCCAAGTAGTCGGTCAACCCCTTGGCCTCGTCGACGCGGACCTCGGAGGTCAGTGCCGGCTTCCCGGAAGTCAGCTCGATCGTTTGAGCGCCGGAGCGGATCTGATAGTGGTGTACCTGGACCTGCTGCGGGTCAGAACCAGCGTCGGATCGATGCTGGTCGATAAGCAGCCCGATCGTGCCGTGACCCCCGTTCACGATCAGTAAGAATGACCAGGGTGGTGCCGTTATGTGAGGGTATTTATACTTCCCGGGTCAGATCCCACGGGTGCGCATTTATACATCTTCCCGTCCGGACCTCGTTTAACTTGACCTAATTCATCAGGCGTGCAGTACCCGGGGGGATCTGTTCGTGGAAACGAAGTGGACGCCGTGAGCGGCGGGGCGACCGCTTGTGCACTAGCCTGAGCTGCCCCAGCCTCGCCCGCGACAATACCCGCTATCACGGCCGCACTCACGGATGATACTACAATACGGCACAATCGTCGTTTCATGACTGCTGACCCCTCTCGTCGACGAGCGCTCTCCGGTGGCACCGGAGAAACGATATTGCATAATCGTTCGTGTTGATCCTGACTTCGAGCGCGGAGTCCCGCGGGCAGGTCGCGGTGACCGCCAGCACGCCTGCGGGCGGGTCAGCATCCGCGGCAATTCCGGCCAGGGTGGGCTAGACATGCCAGGCCACCTCCTCCGACCTGACCGCGCCGCACCGAGCTAACTCGTCGGCATCGTCACCCCTGGTAGTGGCTCGGAAGCCATCCGCAGATCGTCCGCGTCGAGCACCACGTCCATCGTCCGGGCGACCCGACCGTGTTGCAAGCCTCGCAAACTCGGCCATCTGCACTGGACGTCGCACCGATCATGTTCGATGCTCTGCGAGTGACCTCATCGCAGGACCACCAAGGCACCCGGGTCGGCGTCCCCCGGGAATCGCAAGACGGTGAGCGCCGGGTCGCCCTGGTGCCCAAGATGGTCGAGAAACTGGTCGGCCGTGGCATGCAGGTTGTCGTCGAGCCCGGGGCTGGGGTGGGCGCGCTGATGCCCGACGAGATGTTCACCGAGGCCGGCGCGACCATCGACGACCCGTGGGACGCCGACGTCGTGGTCAAGGTGGCGCCGCCGACCGATGAGGAGATCGGGCGGCTGCCTCGCGGGGCGGTGCTGATCGGATTCCTGGCACCGCGGTCCGATCCGGAGATCGCCAGCAAGCTCCGCGCGGCGGGCGTGACCGCCTTCGCCATGGAATCGATCCCCCGGATCTCCCGCGCGCAGTCCATGGACGCGTTGTCTTCGCAGGCTAATGTGGCCGGGTACAAGGCGGTAATACTGGCCGCCGACCAGTCCACCCGGTTCTTCCCGATGCTCACCACGGCCGCGGGAACCGTCAAGCCGGCGACGGTGCTGGTGCTCGGCGTTGGGGTGGCCGGGCTGCAGGCGCTGGCCACCGCCAAGCGCCTGGGGGCCAGGACCACCGGCTACGACGTTCGGCCGGAAGTCGCCGATCAGGTGCGCTCGCTGGGCGCCAAATGGCTCGACCTGGGCATCGAGGCGGCTGGTGAGGGCGGTTACGCCCGCGAGCTGACCGACGACGAACGAGCCGAGCAGAAGCAACGGCTCACCGAGGCGATCAGCGGCTTCGACATCGTGATCACCACCGCGCTGGTGCCCGGGCGCAAGGCGCCCATCCTGGTCACCGCCGAGGCGGTGAAGGGTATGCGGCCAGGCAGCGTGATCGTCGACCTGGCCGGGGAGACCGGAGGCAACTGTGAGCTGACCGAACCAGGCGAAGTCGTCGTCCGCCACGATGTGACGATCGCCTCACCACTGAACCTGCCGGCCACGATGCCCGAGCACGCGAGCGAACTGTACGCCCGTAACGTGCAGTCACTCCTGGAGCTGATGGTGGACGATCAGGGCCGGCTGACACCAGACTCCGATGACGAAGTGCTGGTGCGTTCCTGCATCACTCGGGAGCCGGAAGGGGACAACCACTGATGCTGCTCGCCAACCTGGCGATCCTCGTGCTAGCCGGCTTCGTCGGTTTCGCGGTGATCTCCAAGGTGCCCAACACCCTGCACACGCCGCTGATGTCCGGCACGAACGCCATCCACGGCATCGTGCTGCTCGGCGGCATCGTGGTGCTGGGCCTAGGTCATGACCTTACGGTCTTCGACAAGCTGCTGCTGGTGGTGGCGATCGCCTTCGGCACCATCAATGTGGTCGGTGGCTTCCTGGTCACCGACCGGATGTTGGGTATGTTCAAGGGCAAACAGCCTGCCAGGGGAGCGGCCCAGAAGATGACGCAGGGCACCGAGCAGCGATGACGACTCTGGTCCAAGCCCTCTATATCGTCGCGTTCTCGCTGTTCATCTACGGCTTGATGGGCCTAACCGGCCCACGCACCGCCGTGCGCGGCAACCTCATCGCCGCGGTTGGGATGGCCATCGCGGTGCTGGCCACTTTGCTTATCCCCGGGATGAGCAACTGGTTGCTCATCGCGCTAGGTGTGGTGATCGGCTCCCTGCTGGGGATACCGGCGGCGCGGCAAGTGAAGATGACAGCGATGCCGCAAATGGTGGCTCTGTTCAACGGCGTCGGCGGCGGCGCGGTCGCCCTGATCGCCTGGGTGGAGTTCAACAGCACCGACGGGTTCACCGGTGAACCCACCTACGTGATGGTCGCCTCGCTGTTCGGCGCGATCGCCGGCTCGGTGTCGTTCTGGGGCTCTCTGGTGGCCTTCGGCAAACTGCAGGAGCTGATTCCCGGCCGGCCGATCAGTCTGGGTAAGCCACAGCAGCTGGCCAACGCGTTGGTGCTGCTGGCGGCGCTGGCCTGCGCGGTCGCGATCGGCTCCGGCAACGACTCCCCGCTACTGATCATCGGAACGCTGGTGTTCTCCGCGGTGTTGGGCCTGCTGGTCGTGCTACCGATCGGCGGCGCCGACATGCCAGTAGTGATCTCACTGCTCAACGCGCTGACCGGCCTGTCGGCCGCCGCAGCCGGACTGGCACTGAACAACACCGCGATGATCGTCGCCGGTATGATCGTCGGCGCTTCCGGTTCGATCCTCACCAACCTGATGGCCAAGGCAATGAACCGGTCCATCCCGGCGATCGTCGCCGGCGGGTTCGGCGGGGGTTCTATCGCAGCCGGAAGTCGCGAGCTCGGGGACAAGACCGTCCGGGAGACCAACCCAGCCGATGCGGCAGTCCAGATGGCCTACGCCAACCAGGTCGTCGTGGTGCCCGGGTATGGCATGGCTGTGGCGCAGGCCCAGCACACCGTGCGAGACATGGCCAGGTTGCTGGAGGACAAGGGCGTCGAGGTCAAGTACGCCATCCACCCGGTGGCCGGCCGGATGCCCGGGCACATGAACGTGCTGCTCGCCGAGGCCGACGTGCCCTACGAGCAGCTCAAAGAGATGGACGAGATCAACGGCGAGTTCAACCGCACCGACGTCGCCCTGGTGATCGGCGCCAATGACGTGACCAACCCCGCCGCCCGCAACGACCCGAGTTCCCCGATCCACGGCATGCCGATCCTCAACGTCGACGAGAGCAAATCGGTCATCGTGCTCAAGCGCTCGATGAACCCAGGCTTCGCCGGTATCGAGAATGAGCTGTATTACTCCCCCCGAACCTCGATGCTCTTCGGCGACGCAAAAGCGTCTGTCGAATCAGTAATCGAGGAACTCAAAGCCCTCTGATCCCGGTGTGTCCTGCTCTGGTGCCCGGTGCGTCGTGCCCCATGCCCGGTGCGTCCGGCTGTCGCGCTCGGTGTGTCGAGCTCTACTGCTCACACGCCAGGGGCGGCGACGCGAGGTGGTCAAACTTGCGACCGAGTTCGAGCGATCGCGCCAAGATCGGGCGGAGCCATCCCCACTCGCCTTCGAGCAGCTTGCTGGTGAGCCGGTCGAGCATCGATCGCGCAGCGGTTCTCGACCACCGCAACCAGGCTCATACCCGGAGAAAGAGTACGCCTGGTGCGGTCTGATACCGGTGGTCGGGCAACGCCGCCACACGGCGCAGCCGGCTTCGAGCGCCACCGACGCCCACAACCACGCACCCAGGAGGTACCGACCCCGGCGGCACCGCATAGCCTGACCACCTGGACGCTACCGAGCGCAGCGGTTCGGGCACTATCTGTCGACAGCCGAGTCGGAAGTCCGGTAGAAACATCAACGGCATGCCGCGGTGACGGGGCCGCCGGGTACTGGGCTGTGAGTGACTGGGTCGTTCGGTGAATCGGCCCTGGAGGGAGAGTCTGCAGTGGAGAACGGCTTGCCTGCCAGCGTGCGTAGTCTGAACGTCTTCGACGGTCTCGCCCTGGTCATCGTCCTCACACTAGTCGGCATAGGGTTCCTCATCGGGACCATCGGCGGTGGTGAGAGCGGTGTGACCACCACAGTCGAGCTCACCATCACCCCGGACGACCAAGTCCGTCCACTGCTCGCCGGCAAGACCAAGACGTTCCCCCTCTACATCAACAACCCGACCGACTACGGCGTTCGGGTCGCCTCGATCAGCGCGGGCGATTCGACTGCGACCGCCGGTGGCTGCCCCGCCGGTACCCTCTACAGCGCACCGGTCGAGGGTCCCACGGGCTTCATCCGACCAGGAGGCATTCGGACGTACGAGGTCTCCGTGACGATGGAAGGCAACCTGAATGAGAAATGCAAGGGCCAAACGTTCACGCTGCCGCTGATCATCAAGCTCGCATCGCCCGCTGCTGACCGGAGCTGGTGAGGACCGGCAGGGCGGGCCTGGGCGATAGCGCCGAGGACACCGGCGATTCGGTGCGGGAAGCGGTCCAGGAAGGGCCGGTAGTACAGTGGCGTACCGAACTTCCCACCAGTGGCCCATTCGGTCCCAGAACTCGGCGTCCTCCGCTGCGTCCAGGGGCTTGCGGATGGCTCAGCCGTGGGACAATCTGGCTAGAGACGCCCAAACACCGGCCCGGCGGCGCATCGAGAAGGCACGAGCGAGCTCCCGCCCTACGTACTCTTCGGCCTCCCGAGCGCACAGCGCTCGCTGGCGCTCGAAGTACGCGTCGGGGTCCCGCACAACGTCGTCAGCGGCCTGCGCGATCACCGGGTCCACGCTCGGGATCTTGTGACCGGATAGACTGCCTGTTGCCACGAGAACCTCCGACCGCCATCCAGACGACAAACGTACCTCTGCCAGTGAAGCAGCCCATCAGCGTACGAGCAAGTTCTCGAGAGCTCTCACACCCGCGTGTCGGTTGATAGTAACGGATCGTTACACACTGGCCAACCTTGCTCACGTGGCGCCACCACTCCTGTCACTCGACCGGATACAGTCTGCTGCATGGGTGGCCCGCCGAACTGGCTTCGATGGTGGGGCGGCTCCGTCCTCGCCGCGATGTGTGCTGGTTTGGCGTTCGTCGCTCAGGTTCAGGCTGGCGAGCACCTTTCAGAGTCGGCCAGCTGGACGATCAAGGTCGGCGGCGCGGTCGCGACCGTGGTAGCGCTTCTCCTTCCGGCGCGTCAAACGTGGGTCGAGGTGCGCGTGAGAGAGGACGCCGAGCAGCTAGCCAAGGCGGCGGTCACCAATTATCAACTCGCTCTCAGATCTATCCTGCTGCCACTGACCGACCTATTTGACCGGATTATTACTGCGCCCAACGAGACCGGGCGAATAGAAGCGAGGGGGGCGGCAAAGCAGGCAGTGGTGAACTCTGTCGTCCAATTCACAGACGTGCCGCGGGCGCGTTCGTGCTACTTTGATTACGAGTATAGTAGCCAAGAGAGGAGGTTGGTCTGCAGAATATATGCCGGGCGGGACTCAAAGCCGCGAACGGAGTTCTCCAGCACCGATCCCAGCCATGAAGAAATCTTCGCACTGCTAGAAAGTCGCCAATCGGAATTGCAAGAGAATGTTGACCTAGAAAAATCTGCAAGGTTTCCGTCTGGCAGAGATTTTAATTACAAAACCTACATCTCCGTCCCGGTCGCTACTAGCGCAGAGATCTTCGGTCTCTTGACCCTTGACGCACTTTATCCGGGACAACTACTACCGCAACACGAAAAGGAAATGCTGCTGCTCGCCCAGCTGCTTGGGATAGCGCTCGCTGGTGGCGACAGAGGCAGCGGGGGTCAGGGTGCCGGGAACGGTGGTTATCCAGCCGACACACGGTGATCCGGCAGTGGCGCAGGTCGTGCTTGATCACCGAATCGCCAGCGCGTCGGCGGGAACGAAGATCCCGTAGCCAACGGGAGACACCCTCCGACCACCCGGCGCGTCCGGTCAGGGTGTGGTGGGTGCCCAGTTGCCGTGGAATCCGTGGGGGACGCGGTCGGGCAAGTGGATGGTAGCGATCGTCTCGAGGCTGGCGGCGTCGAGGATGGCCAAGTCGCTGCGGTCGGTGCTGGCGTCGTAGACGAATCCCATGAGCACCCCGTCGTCCTCGGGGGCCTGCGGTGCATTCGGGACGAAGACGAACTCGCCGACGCGCTTGTGGGTGCCCAACCGCCGCGCGGTGGTCTGGCCGCGGCGTAGGTCGTGCTTGAGCACCGAGTCACCAGTGGTGCCCCCAGTGCTGGACGTCTGCATCGCGTACCCGTAGCGGTGCGGCCGGCCGACGAGCCGGTCATCGATTCGTGGGAACTCCTGCGGGTGGTCGTCGAGGCGGGTCTCGCGGACCTTG
>DASYIL010000310.1:0-6782 GCA_035997545.1 Pseudonocardiaceae bacterium | reverse complement strand
CACGACGGCGGTGATGTTCAAGCCCGGCTGCCCCTGCTGTCGGCATACCTGGGTCATTCTCACCCGAGCTCAACTTACTGGTACCTACAGGCCGCCCCCGAACTATTGGCGCTGGCCGCTTCGCGCCTGGAGCATCCCGCGGAGGTCCTGCGATGAGCGCCCTGGCCCCCACCATCGAAGCATTCTTCACCGAACGGCTGCTCAACCAGCGCCATGCCAGCCCCCGCACCATCGCCGCCTACCGAGATACGCTGCGGTTACTGCTGGTCTTCACGCGCGACCGCATGGGCAAGACACCGGCCCAGCTCGATCTGGCCGATCTGGATGCCGAGCTTGTGAGCGCGTTTTTGACGCATCTGGAACAGCAGCGTCACAACAGTGTCCGCACCCGCAATGCCCGGCTTGCGGCCATCCGCTCGCTGTTCCGTTTCGCCGCGCTCCGTCACCCAGAGCATGCCGGGCTGATCCAGCGGGTACTTGCCATCCCGGCCAAGCGGTATGAGCGCGGCATCGTCACTTTCCTCACCCCAGCAGAGACCAACGCTGTCCTGGACGCTCCTGACCGGTCGAGTTGGCATGGCAAACGTGACCACGCCCTGCTCGTTCTTGCTGTCCAAACAGGATTACGCGTCTCGGAAACCACCGGGCTCACGCGCATGGACGTGCAGCTGGGCACCGGTGCCCACGTGCGCTGTCACGGCTTATGCCGAATTCGGCATAAGCCGTGTTATGCCGAGTACCGGGTTATGCCGAGTTGCGGCTGCTGGTGATCGCGTTCTCGCTGTTCATCGCTGTTTAGGGTCCTGACGGGCTCGGCATAAATCGAGGCCTGTGAGGCTGTCGAGGAAGGTGAGGAGGCTGTCGTTGGCTTGGTATCGACCGGGTCTGGTGGCCGGGGGTGTGGTGCGGTCGAGTGCCCGTTGTTTGAGGCGCAGGTCACCGTGTAGGTAGCCGCGGGTGGTGCTTTCTTGCTCGTGGCCGAGCCAGAGCGCGATTACCGAGGTGCTGATCTCGGATTGCAGCAGCGTCATCGCGGTGGTGTGCCGCAAGACGTGAGCGGTGACCTTCTTGGTGCGAAGCGTCGGGGAGTGCTCGGCGGCGACCGCGGTGTGTTTGGCGATCAGCCACTCGACCGCGTCGCGGCTGAGCTGTCCACGGTGGTTTGAGGGGAACAGCGGGTCCTGCGGCTGGCCTTGGCGCTGCTTGAGCCAGGTGGTCAGGACCTTGACGGTCTGGCTGGTGAGAGGGACCGTGCGTTGCTTGCGGTTTTTGCCTTGTGTGAACAGGTAGCTGATGCTGCTGAGGTGCACGTCTTGGCATCTGAGTCCGGTCAGTTCGGAGACGCGCAGGCCGGTCTGGATCGCTGTGAGCAGCAGCGCGTGGTCGCGCCGGCCGGTCCACGTTGTGCGGTCGGGCGCGGCGAGCAGCGCTTTGACCTCGTCGTTGGTGAGGAACGAGATCAGCGCGCGGTCGAAGCGCTTGGCGGGTAAGGCGAGCACCCGCCCGATCACCTCGGCGTGCTCAGGATGGCGAAGCGCGGCGTAGCGAAACAGCGACCGGATCGCGGCGAGGCGGATGTTGCGGGTGCTGGCGGTGTTGTGGCGTTCGTGTTCGAGGTGATCGAGGAACGCGCTGATCAGCCGGACGTCGAGGTCGGAGATCTCGAGCCTGGATGGTTGCTTGCCGGTCTGCTCGGTGGCGAAGCAGAGCAGCAGTCGCATCGTGTCGCGGTAGCCGCTGATCGTGTGCGGGCTGGCTTGGCGTTGGGTCATCAGCCGCTCGGTGAAAAACCCTTCCAGTGTCGGGGCGAGCAGGGTCATGGCAGGTCTCCCAGGGTGGATTCGAGGCGCCTGGCGGCCAGCGCGAGCAGCTCGGGGGCGGCCGTGAGGTACCGGTAGGTGTCGGAGGGCTCGACGTGGCCCAGGTAGGTGGACAGCCACAGCATTCGGGCTTGCACGTCGACGCCCGCGTGGTGCCAGTCGAGCAGCGTGCGCACAGCGAAGGTGTGTCTCAGGTCGTGCAGCCTCGGCTGGGGCGATCCGCGCGGGCGCTGGATGCCGACCCGGCGGCACGAGTCGCGGAACGCCTTTTGCACCGCGCTTTTGTCCATCCGGTTGCCGCGGGTGGAGACGAAAAAGCTTGGCGCGTTCGGCTTCGGGCACAGCTCGTCGCGTTGGCGGTCGTAGCGGGCGAGCGCGTCCACAGTGCAGGCGTGCAACGGCAGCTGGCGTGATGTGCCGAACTTGGTCAGGCGGATCGTGAGCACGCCGGCGTCGAGGTCGACGTCGGCGCGATCGAGCCGCAGTGCTTCGCCGATCCGCATCCCGGTGACCACGAGCAAGCCGATCAGCGTGAAGTGGCTGGCCGCTCCCAGCGGCGGTCTGAGCGCCGCCACCGCAGCTAGCAGCCGACCGATCTCCTGATCGGAGTACACATACGGGATCGCGTAGCGCTTGCGGTGCAGCAACAGCCCGGTCGGCGGGACCTCGGTCGCCGGGTCGATCGTGTGCAGATAGCCGGCGAAGCTGCGGACCACCGACAGCCTCGCCGCCTTCCAGCCCTGGGTTCCGCGCGTCCGTGACGCCCATGCCAGCGCCAGCTCGGTGGTGATCGTGCTCGCGCCGGCCCGCTCGAGAAACGCAGCCAAGTCTTTGAGCAGCCGCTCGTGTTCGACGAGCTTGAAACCGAGCGTCCGCCGGATCGTCAGGTAGTCGGCGATCGCGTCACGGAAGGCGATCATCTCGCGCTCCCGGGCCACGGGCGCGCGAGCTCACCCAGCCGCTCCCAGTCGACCTTCGCGTAAAGCACGGTTGTGGCGTGCCGGCGATGGCGCAGAAGCGAGGCGACCTCCTCAAGCGGCGCCCCCGCCCTGAGCACCTCGGTCGCGATGGTGTGCCGCAGCCGATGCGCACCCACTGGCACGATCCCGGCGCGTTCGCACGCGTAGCGCACAACCATCCTGACCGTGCCCCCGCTGGGCGGCCCGAACGGGGCGCGCGCCTTCAGGAACAGGTGCGGATCCTCCCGACGGGGACGGCCGTGGCGCAGGAAGTCGACCAGCGCATCGCCGACATCGACGGGCAACGGCAGCCGCTCGTGGCGATCGTCTTTGCCCCGAATCACGATCTCGCCCGCACGCCAGTCCACGTCACCGAGCCGCATCGCCGCGACCTCACCACAGCGCAACCCCAGACGCGCCAACACGAGCAAGATCGCGAAATCGCGCAGGCCAGCCGGAGCGTCGCGATCGCAGCTCCCCAACAGGCGCCTCACCGACTCCGGGTCCAGCGCTCGCGGCAGCAAGGCACCACGCCAACCAGCGACCAGCGGCACCGCCCCCGTCAGATCACTCGCCGTGAACCCTTCCCGATACAAAAACCGCAACAGCCCCCTCAGCGCGGTCACGATCAGCTTCCCCGAACGTGCGCTGCCCAGCCGACGGCACTCGGCCAACACAAAGCCGCTCACATCACCAGCCGTGAGCAAGTCAGCACCACCGTCGGGATCGACGCGACCGGACAGGAACCGCCCCGCTACCCGCCGGTAGTCCCCGACGGTGCTCGACCCCGCCGCCAGACCGCGCTCACGCACCAAGTACTCGCCGAACTCAGCCACCACACGGTCGACCGGGTCGGCCAGCACCGGCGCTTCGGGCCCTGGCACCAAGCCCAGCCCACGCAAATACCCCAGAAGCTGACACACCGAGGAAGGCGAGCACCATCGCACCCCGGGACGCGAGACGCGCGCCCGCTGCAAAAACCCCTCCAGCAACGACTCAGTCAGGTCTGCCGGCCCCATCTCCCGAGCGGCCATCCAAGAACTCAGCTCAGCCATCAACCGCAACCGCGATCTCTGCGCCGTCCAGCTATAACCCAGCTCGATCAACCCGAACAGAAAACCGCCCACCAGCGGCTGCAACGGCCCACACACGTGAGCCCCCGTCGGTCTACCCATCAACGCCTCCTTCGCCAGACCCGAAATTCCGGCAGAAGCAAACGACGCCCAGCAAGCCTCGATTTATGCCGAGCCCGTCAGGACCCTAAACAGCGATGAACAGCGAGAACGCGATCACCAGCAGCCGCAACTCGGCATAACCCGGTACTCGGCATAACACGGCAAAGGACGCAAGGAACGCGTCACACCCCTGACGTCTCGGACTGCTGCGGTGCTACCCGTATGGCTGCGTGAGCAACCCGGCAATCCAAAAGACCCACTCTTCCCTTCACGCCGGGGCGGCCAGCTCAGCACCGACGCCATCGCTTGGCTCGTCGCCAAGCACGTCAAGACAGCAGCGCAGCACTGCCCATCGCTGCGCGGCAAGGCAATCACGCCGCACTCGCTGCGCCACTCCAACGCAATGCAGTTACTCCAAGCTGGTGTCGATACTTCAGTGATCGCCCTCTGGATGGGACATGAGAGCCCGCGGTCAACACAGCACTACCTACATGCCGACCTCGCCCTCAAGGAACGAGCCCTCGCCCGGACCGCTCCACCGAACACCAAACCTGGCCGCTATCACCCGCCCGATGCGTTACTCGCCTTCCTCGAAGGCCTGTGATTATGCCGAGTTGCTCAGCCGGATCGATGCCATGTGAGCTGGGCAAACACGTCCCGCGATGGCATTGGCTCGGCATAATCACGCGCTCGGCATAAGGTCACGATGAACGAGTACCCGTACACGGCGTCGAGGTCGGCGAGCTCGGCGATCGGCAGCGCGCGTTGCTCGGGGTGCAGGGTACGCCGCCGCCGCGACCGCGGGTCGGCGCTGACCTGCTCGGGGGCCAGGCGGACCCGGCGGATCAGCAACCGGGTGGCCGCGGGCCACCAGTCCGGGCAGTACTGGGCCACCGCGACTTGGGCGCCGTCCATGTCGATCGCGTCGATCCACTCGGACTCGGCGACGCCATCGAGGATCCGCCACAGCGGGGCGATGCGCTTGGCGCCGATGGCGAACTCGACACCGGCCACCAACGCGGCCCGGGCCAACGCACCAGCGAAGTAGCCGGCGTCGGCGCGCAGCAGTACCCGCCCGGCCCGCGCCGCCGCGGGCAGCGCCGCCAGTGCACGGCGCAGCAGCTCCGCGGCGTGACCGCGAGGATCCTCGTTGCCAGCCATCAGATCCGCGGCCAGCACGGTCGCGGTCTCCGCCCAGGTCGCCACATGCGGGCGCCCGCAGCGTTGCCCCTGGTAATTGTAGGCCACCCCCCGTTTCTTGCGGCCGTAAACCTCCACGTCGGTGGTGTCCAGGTCGACCGTCACCGTCTCACACAAGGCCGCGACCCGCTTCGGTGACGATGCGGCGAGCATCGCGGTGTGGATGTCACCGACCCCGGTCTCCACCGCGTGCCACTGCGCGTCGGTGAACCGCCACGCCAACCCGGCCGCGGTCGTCGAGCTCAACCCCGCCACCGGTGCGAGCACCTGCCCGGCCACGTCGGCGCGCTGGCGATCCAGACCGACCAGGAAGTCCTCCCCGGCCAGCTGCGCCGCCGCCACCCCGACCAGCAGCTGTCCGCCGGTCAACCCACGGCCGCGGGCCTTGATCGACCCGATCACCGCATCCAACAACCTGATCACGTCCAGGCCCTCGACCAACTCGGTCACCGCCACCATCCCCGACACCGGGGTCAACGACCGATCCGGCGCGCCGACCCGCACCCGCCGCCGCAACCGACAGACCTCGCGTATTCTGCCCACCTGATAGGTGTCCTCTCGACCGGGATGGTTGTGGCCTCGTAACTGCCATCATCCCAAGTCAGGTGGGCACCTATCGTCATCTGCGGACCGTGTCGCGCAGTTACTCACGGATTCGGGTCAGATGAGATGTGAGCTCGACTCGAGCCGCTGCTGCCCAGTTCAGTGGGGTTGCGGGGTGGGCGCTGAAGCGATCACCGGATGGTGATCGAGGACATTGTGTGACGGTATCGGACCGGGTCGCCGGGGCGGGATGTGCCGAAGTGTTTCCGGCCCTGGCAACGTGTGGCAACACCACGACCGGCGGGCTGCGGACGGGACCTGGGATCGGCTGGTGACCCAGCTAAGTGTCGATGCCGACGCAGCCGGTGAGCTGAACTGGGTTGTCGCGGCAGACTCCTCGATCAACCCAGCGGGCACCAGCACGCCGCCGGGTCCCCTGGCTAGTCAGCGCCAAGTCCGACGAGGACACAAGGGGGCCGCATCGAATGACACGGATCGCCTGGCGCGCTATCTCCGCCATGGGTGGGGCAGGGTTCCGCGGAAACTTGCCCCACCATGCCCTGGGCCGTTCCGCGGTAGCTTCACCAGTAAGCTGCACCTGATCTGTGACGACTGGGGCCTGCCGTTGTCGATCGGGTTGACCAGCAGCAACGTCAACAACACCATCATGCTCGGCCCGGCGCTCACCGAAATCCGCGTGCTCCAGCGCGGCCCGAGCCGACCCCGCACCCAAACCGACCGGCTGCTGGGAACAAGCGCTACTCCTCGGCCGCACGCAGAACGCTCCCCCGCCGACGTCCGGGCTCCTCTAACTGGGCCATGAGGCCACCCGAACAGCAGTTCAAAGACAACCTCATGGACAAGACCACTATTTACCTCTTGAAAAGAATATCATCAATGGTAAACGGGGTGGACCTAACGCATCAGCATACGAACCACACCGTGCTAGTGTACATAGATATGTTTAGCTTTACTTTGATAGAACAATGTGGGATACTCTGTCCATGGCACTTTCAGCACAGGACCGCACTGAACTTCAAGCGGTGGTCGGATCGGGATCGTATGATGGATCGGTGTCCTCGCGG
>DASYIL010000309.1:0-27622 GCA_035997545.1 Pseudonocardiaceae bacterium | reverse complement strand
TCCTCAACGACGACCTGGCCGCCGACTTCGCCCGCTGGCATCCCGGCTTCACCCATCAAAACGGGCCCGTCGAGCTCGGGGCGTAGACCGGTGCCCCCGGGCGCCCGAATAGTTGATCTCCCACGGTTTTGGTCGGTCTCGTCCTACCTGCCGGCCCTCGAGCAGCACGTCGCCAGTCTGCGCGCCGACCGGGAAACCGCCCGGGCGATCGGAGCCGCCGACTACGTGCTGGCCAACCTCACCGCCGAGATCGACGCCTTCGCCCAGGTGGCCGCAAAGATGCGCCAAAGACTCTCCGCGCTCCCGGCCGACGAACGCGCCGAGGTTGAACAGGCCAGCCGGATCCTGCGCCGAGCCCGGGCCGCCCGACAGCTGCCGGTGATCGCTGTGACCTCATCCCCGACCGCGACCCGATGACCGCGACACCGGATCGCACGGCTGGGCTGCGGGCGGCCCGGGCGAAAGACAGCCAAGACAAACGGCGCCGCGCCCTCGCGGCCGTGCAGGCATTGGAGACCGCCGGCACACCGGTCACCGCGGCCGCTGTCGCCACCACCGCCGGGGTGTCCAGCTGGCTCGTCTACGCCGACGGCGTCCGAGAACACCTCCACAACGCACAGCGTCGCCAGGCCGAACGCGGCAGCGCGCCTGTTTCCACCCTCCCGCCGGTCAACCATGCGCCAGTCACACCGGCCAGCCTGCGCACCGACCTCGCCGTCGCCCGAGACGAGATTCGCCGGCTACGGACCGAACGCGACAAACTCCGCGACCGGCTACGCCTGCAACTCGGCGCCGAGATCGAGGGCCCAGACCGAGCAGAGCTGATCACACGAGTCGCCAACCTCGAAGCCGTCGCCCGCCAGCTCGTCGCCGAACGCGACGCCCGCACCACCGAAGCCGACCTCGCCCAACGACGTGTCCACGAACTCGAAGACGATCTCGTCGCCGCGAGGGACAGCCTGCGACGAGTAATCAAGAACCAAAACCGCTCATGACCGCTAGCGCGCCACTTAAGCCCACGGTCACCGACGTGCCCCACGTGCCCCACATGACTCAACCGTCGAAACCGCCCACTACAAGGCACTTTTCAAGATCGAGTGCAGATAACGACCGCCATGCGCCTGCTGCACGCCGGCGTCGACACCACCGTCATCGCACTCTGGCTCGGCCACGAATCGGTCGAAACAACTCAAATCTACCTAAAGGCCGACCTCGCGCTCAAACAACAAGCCCTGGACAGAACAACACCACCGACCAGCCTCCCCGGCCGCTACCAGCCACCCGACCGACTCCTCGCGTTCCTCGAAGCCCTCTGATTATGCCGATAACAGGACCCCGGCCACCCCCACCCACCAGCGCCGATCACCTCAATATCGGCATAATCCGGATATCGGCATAAAGCTCACCTGCTTCGTGATCTTCGCGCAATCCACACAGCTGATCCCGAAGCTCAGATCTGGGCGGCCGCGATGGCCACCACGCTGACCGACGCGAACACCACCGCGGCGGCCGCCCGCGCCGCCGGGCACAACGCCCTGGACCCGCAGGTGCTGGCCACCATCCGCAACCACTACCGCGGCGCACTCGCCCTGGGCATCACCACCAACAGCGCCCGCGCCGGGACACTGGCCCCCGACGCGCTGACGCTGGCCAAGCGCTTCCGCACCCACGAAGACATGATCCTGCGCTTCGTGGTCGACCTTGCCGTGCCCTTCACCAACAACCAAGCGGAAAGGGATGTCCGACCCGTCAAAGTCCAGCAACGGACCTCCGGCGGCGCCTGGCACACCCTGCAAGGACTGGCTGACTTCGCCATCGTGCAGTCCTACCTGTCCACCGCCACCAAATGGGGGCTAGATCACTACGACGTCCTCTACCAGCTCTTCACCACCGGAGCCTGGCTCACCACCCACGGCCGAACCCTGCTGAATAGCTACTCTTGAGGCGCTCGGTGCCGCCTCGTGACGCTGGTCCGCTGGCCCCTGTTCTGAGATTAAGGGGGCAGCGGCGTCTTGCAGTTAGCAGGGACGTTGCAGTTGAGGTAGCCGGGTCAGTGGGTTACCCGCTGCCTGCAATGACGTCGCGCCTCATCGAGGGCATCGTTTTCCGTATGTGGCCTTACCGAGCTAAATGCCATCACGGACCGTTAGGGAGGAACTAGCTCATGCCAGGTAAGGATCATGACGCGGTGGTCATCAGTGGCGGATCAGCTGGTGCGGTGCATGCGGCCGGGCTGAGTGCGCTAGGCGTCGCCCGTGGTCAATTCGATCGCCACCCTGACTGGGCGGCGCATCCGGACATTGCCCGTCAGCAGCTCCATCGGAGTCCGCGCATGACCCCCAGGATCCAGCTCCTTTCTGCCAGGCCAGAGGCTGCTACCAGCACCGTTAACCGTCAGCAACCCGGCTGCCGGACGGATGGAGCGACACCAAGGAGATCGAGGTGACTCAGCCGGCGAAACAGCCCGGCAGCGCGCGGGCGCATGCGGCGAGAGGACGGGCGACGGCAACCAGGCTCAGTATCATCCCGTGTGGGGCGATGCATGCTGACCTCGCCTGGCTGCTGCTCAAGCCCGGCGTGACCCTCCATGGAGTGCAGAGCAAGAACGCTTCGGTCGTGTGGTCTGAGGTGCCCATGCACGTGGTCCTCGTCGAGACACCCGAGGGTAACCTGCTGTGGGATACCAGCTGCCCGCGGGACTGGGAGCAGCGCTGGGCGCCGACCGGGATTCAGGACTTCTTTCCCTATGGCATGGTCGGTGAGGATGAGTACCTCGATTCACGACTCAATGCGATGGGTGTCGGCCTCGATGGGATCGACTATGTGGTGCTGTCGCACCTGCACCTCGACCACGCTGGCAACGCCGGGCTCAAGAATACGCACGCTCGACTGCTATGCAGTGACGCGGAAAAGAAGTTCGCGTTCGGCTTCGAGGGTCCATTCAACGGCGGTCACCTTAAGGCTGACCACGAGGATTTGTCGTGGGAGACCATCGCCGGCGACACCGAAACCCACCCGGGTGTCACCCTTATTCAGACCCCGGGGCATACCCCCGGAAGCATGTCCATGCGAGTTGACATGGTTGACAGCGGAACCATGGTTTTCACTTCCGACGCGGTAAACATGGGCGCCAGTTACGGTCCGCCGGTGTTCCCGGCCACGTTGGTCAACAATTTGGAGCAATTCTACACTTCCGTAGAGAAGCTGCGGGGTGTCCAGGAAAAGACGAGCGCAACAGTGGTGTTCGGGCATGACGCGAACCAGATTCACCAGTTGCGGAGGGCTCCGGAGGGTTCCTATACGTGATCAACGCGAAACCTGTCCAAGGGGCCGATCTTTGTTACATCATGAGGGTATCGGATTGGTCGGATATTCAACGCCATCCGCCCATGACGATGGCCGAAGCGGCGGAGGAATGTATGCCAATCTACGTCTACAGGTGCAAATGCGGAGTGCGTTTCGAGCTACTAGCAAGAATGGACACCCCGGCGCCGGAATGCCCAGAGTGTGGAGACGACGTGCACAAGATGCATGCGGGTTTCAGCTTGGGCGGGCAGGTCAACGCAGGCCTATCCCGCGACCAGATGCCGCAGACCTGGCGCGGGCTTTACCACGGCGACCCAGAATACGTCACCCGGATGCAGCGGCACTGGGACCACCGACAGCAGTTAGAGGCCAAGCACCCGGAGCTAGCCGGCGACTCCCGGCCGATTCTGGCCCATGAGGGCCGCTACCACAAAGCCCCGCTGCGCGCGGGCGATCCGCTGCTCGGCGAGCACTTAAGCGGCGAACATCGGCCGGGCACCGTGTCTGCCTCGACGTCGACGCCCAGCTCCGACTGACTGGCATGGGCAATGATCCGACGGCGCGGCGTCGCAGGCCGACTGCGCCGTGGAGTGGTGGCGCTGATACTGGACGTCCCTGGACTGGCGTCACTGGGGTCGAGTGTCGTGGCGCACCGTCCGACTACGGGAGGAAAGTTGCTAACCGGAGAGTAATCCGCTTAGAGTGACTGTTGCGGAGAGTCCTCCGTTTCGCTCGTATCGGTTGACCCTCCCCGATTAGCCTCGCTGACCAGATGGGAAGATCATGACATCGAGGAGAAAGATCCACATCCGCCATTTCGATCAGTTGCTTTCCCAGAGCCGCTCGGCACGGGAACTGGTTGACAAGATGACCGTCTTGCACGGCGAGCTCATACCCGCTGAGGATCGCGGCACAGGGCGTCGTCGAGCACGGACAGGGCGCATCGTCATGAGCAGGCTCGCCGTGACTGCCGCAGGCCAAGACGCGATCGGGAGTCAGCGGTGAACCTGGATCACCACACTGACGTGGTCAGGCTAACCGCCACCGCGCTAGGCCATGCGCGGGTAGGCGATTGGACGCAGGCCGGGGTCGAGGTGCAGGCGATGCGCGCCCGGTACGGCGATGAGGGCATCCAGGTGTTTCTGCTTGGATTGGCCGACGAGGTCCTGGTTCACCAGGGCGGTCCCGGGATGCTCGGAGAGCTGGTGATGCCCGTGTGGGTCGACAGCACCGGGGCTGTGGGCAACGCCGACGATGTGCCGCCCGCGGTGCGCTGGGCCGGCCGTTTCATTGCCGCCCGGGCTGCGCACGACGCGGCGGCGTGCGCAGCGCTGGTCAACTCGTGCACCAGCTACGTGGAATTCATCAAAAATATCTGCGCCATGCTCGAAGTAGCCGCAATGACCGTTAACAGCATCGTCGGGAGTTGCCGGTAAGCGGCACACTGACGATCTAGTGCTGCCCGCCGAGACCCCCCGCGACCAGCGGGCTGACGAGCACCGTAAGCGCGGCACCCGCAGCGTTCACCGTCTGTGACCTCTGCGGACGCGCGATTGCCACGGCATCGTCGAGATCGACGATGACGACATTGCCGCCGTCTTCGGCCAACTTTCGCACGGTCGCTTCGCCAATCCCAGACCGGCTAGCTGTCACAACGAGAACTCGGTCCGTGAACCTCACAGCCACGTCTCTGTTTAGCCGTGTGGCACTTCCAACGTCGAATCGACCAACAGCAGTCGCAAGCATCAACAAGCGCTAGCAACCGAGACGTTGGGCCCGGCGCAGGCCGCGCCCGCCGTTGCGGTAGTTGGTGTTGACCGCGAAGGCTCCCAGGTCGCGATGGCGCGGGACGCAGCACAAGCAGCAGGCGTTACCAACGCGCAGTTCGAGCAGGGCTTGGCCTACGAATTGCCCCTTGAGGATCGCAGCGTCGATCTCCTGTTCGCCCACGCGGTGTTTGAGCACCTCGCCTTGCCTCGGCGGCGCTCGCCGAGTTCGGCCGGGTGCTGCAGACCGACGGCGTGGTGGCCTTGGCCAGCTCGGATTGGAGCCGTGGCGTACAACGTATTCAGCCGCTCCCACGTCTCGTTGTCGAGAAGCGGCTCGCCGGGTAGATGACCCACTACCACGCCGTTGTGGACGACCTGCCCCACGTTGCGCGCCCTCAAAAGTAGTTGTCTGAACGTCGTACGCGACCACTGGGCACCGGTGGACGTGGTAAGACCTCGCAGGTTGAGATCGCGCACGAGGTGATCTTGGCTCTCTCCAGCCAACACGCGCGAGACCAACTCACGAAGCACGACAGATTCCGACTCTCGAACCGTGACACCATCCTGCTCGAATCCGAACGGCCGCCGCGAGTGGTTGGGCTCCCCACGTAGTGCCTTGACGCGCTTACCCCGCTTGACCCGCGTGGACAGCCGATCGGACTCATACGCGGCGGCATTGAGTTGATCACGGAACGTCTTGCGACCATTGGCCGTCGTCAGGTCGTACTCACCCTCGCTGTCGAGCACGACAAGACCCCGCTCAGCGGCGAGGATCAGGCGCTCACCCTCGATAGGCCGACGAGAGAACCGCGCCATGTCGAACACGACCACGCCGCCCGTCGCACCGGCTTCCAGCCGAGACATGAGCCGCTCCCAGTCGGGACGCTTCACCCGCGGATTCCACGCCGAGCGCCCGCTATCGATGTGCACCTCACCGACCTGCGCTCCACGTTCCTCGATCCTGGCCTGGCAGTCCTCGACCTGACCCCCGGTCGAGCGTTGCCGATCGTCACCAAGCCGCGACACACGCGCATAGATGTCGAGAACTAGTGCCACCGTGGCTCCTCTCGCCATGGGGTCACTAATTATACGTTGACCCCGGCCATGATCCGCTGATCGTGCAGGGCGAGGCCAAGCTCTACGTCGGGGTGACCGCGTAGCCGTTGCGCCGCAGTCGCGGCGTCATTTTCGTTCCAGTCGGGGTCGAGCAGGTCGGGACCCAGGTGCCCCACGAGCCGGTGTTCGTCCTTGGAGGCCACGAGGGCCATGTCGTGCAGGAGGAAACCCACTGCTACTCGTTCCTGCGAAGTCAACACTGCGCGGGCTTGGTGACTTGGCCGTTGCCAACGCTGTCCGGGTCGGTAAAGGTGCCAGGAGCCGTCCATCCGGAAATGTGTATGCAGGCTTCGTCCGTCGTCGAAACGGATGAACAGGTGCTTACCGACGCTGTGTACGCCCAGCACAGTGAGCCCCAAGAGATCATGCTCGGCCAGCCGTGGATGGCGCAGTTCCCCGCCGGTGAGGTGGTTCCCGTTCAACGCGACTGCCATACGCTTGGCTGCCAAGTACACGGTGTCGCCTTCGGGCACGGCTACCTCTCCCGGGGTCGGCACAGGCTCGGAGTGTCTTTGCGCCCACGCGCTCTACCTGCGTGCTGATCGGCAGACCGGTCATCCGGTCAGTGTCAAGGGACGCGGCCAGTTCTGCACCGAGCAGGTGGTGGGATCCGAGCCTTACGCGATGACGGCACGGGCACGGCACCCAGACCTTGTCATCGGGACCCGTCTATGGACCATCCCAGCGGCCACAACGACGCTGAGCAAGCGAGTAGCGGCACTGACCAACGGATGGTATCTCCCCTGGTCAGTGCCGCCGCAAGCGGTCTCAGTCTCAGCTTTGCTTGGTCTCCCAGAAAATCTTGTCGATCTCCGCGATGTAGTCCAGCAATTGCTGCCCGGTCTTGGGGTCACTCGAACCCTTGGTGCCGCTTGCTCCCGCGGCCTTGGTAGCCTTGTTGAACAGCTCGTGCAGCTGCGGGTACTTCTCGAAGTGCGGCGGCTTGAAGTAGTCGGTCCACAGCACCCAGAGGTGGTGCTTGACCAGGTCGCTACGCTGCTCCTTGATCTCAATCGCGCGGGAGCGGAACTCCGGGTCGTGGTTGGACTGGTACTTCTCCTGAATCGCCTTGACCGACTCGGCTTCGATTCGGGCCTGCGCCGGGTCGTAGACACCGCACGGGAGGTCGCAGTGCGCTGTGACCTCCAGGCGGGGACAGTGCAGAATGCGCGACAGCAGTCGCATCGTGCCTCCCTGACATGTGCTGCTCTGACGTCACGTGACCTTACCTGCGCACAGCGCAGCGGGCATCCCGGACGGTGACCAGTGGTGGGATTGGGCCCGGCTGGATGGCCGTGGCGGCGTGCGGTGGTGCGCGGTCCTTCGATGTCTCCGACCCTGTCCGACGGCGACGTTGTGTTGGTCAGCCTGCGAGCTCGGCCGCGTCCCGGGGCGGTGGTGCTGGTTCGGTGGGCGCAGCGGCCCGGCCAGTTGTCGATCAAGCGCGTGATAGGCCGGCACGGAGATGGCTGGTGGGTGCTAGGTGATAACCCCGACGCCTCCACCGACTCCCGCCACCTCGGCACCGCAGAGCCCGTCGCGGTTGTCCTAGCCCGCCTGTACCCCGTCCCCACTTTGCTGCCCCCGCATTCAGCGGACTGAATGCGCCGGGGGCGGGGTCACCTCGCGGAGTGGAGCTCAGCGTAGCGGGTTTGGCAGGTCTGCCAGTGGGGGAGGATGCCGGCTTGCGCGGCCTCGGCAAGGGTGGGTGCCGTGCGGTCCTTGTCCGACAGCACCGGCTCTAGGCCGGCCGGCCACGGCAGCTGCAGCGCGGGATCCAGCGGGTACACCGAGCGTTGCGCAGCGGGGTCGTAACCGGTCGAGCACAGGTAGGTCAGGGCGGTGTCGTCGGCCAGCGCGACGAACGCGTGCCCGATCCCTTCGGGGAGGTACACCGCGCGGTAGGTCTCGGCGTCCAACCGCACTGCCTCCCAGCGGCCGAACGTGGGCGAGCCCACCCGGATGTCGATAGCAATGTCGAGTAGCGCGCCCCGGGTGCAGTACACGTACTTGGCCTGGCCGGGCGGCACATCGCAGAAGTGCACCCCGCGGATCACGCCGCGCTGGGAAACACTGTGATTGGACTGCGCGACCTGCAGCCGGCGCCCGGTGGCGTCGAGGAACGCAGGCTCCTGGAACGGCGCAACGAACCGGCCACGCGCGTCGGGATAGACCTCCGGAGTGAATTCGATCACTCCCGGCAACGCTAGCCCACGAAACTGCACGAGGCCCCACCCTAGCTAGTCCCCACTTTCGATAGCTGGTTGGCTGCGGCGGCGGGGAGCGACGGGCCCACCTGATCCAGTGACACTCTGTCTCTGCCACTACGGTGGTCGCGCCTGGAGTTGTCACACGCGGTTGCGCAAGTCGCATAACCAACTGTCAGTTCGCGCGTTGTGCCACTCGACAGGATGTGACAGCCGTTGCCAGGGTTGAAGCGCTTGCCACCAGTGACTGTCACGAGGGCGAGTGGCGGTGACTGGTTGGCGCAGCGGAAGGGTGGTGCCGTGGCCGAGCGGGCTGGGCGGGTCGATTTCGTGCCCGTGTCACCGCACGTCGGGCAGGTGGGTCGGGCCGCGCCCCGTCGCCCACTCGTGGCGGTCCGGGTTAGCGAGGAGATCCCTCTGCCGGACTCGCCCGCGCTGGTGTGCGACGGAGGCGTCGTTGTCCAGGCCAACCTGGCGGCGGCCCGGCTCGCAGGCCGGTGGCTTCCTGGTTCACTGGCCGGGGTTCCGCTGCAACGCCTGCTGATGGGCTCCGGCACCGACGCCGAGCTAATCGGCCCGGAAGGGCACACGGTGCCAGTGCGGGTGACGCGCTGGACTGTGCCGGGCACCGACCTTCTTGTGGTGTTCCTGGTCGACGTTTCCGACCTGTGCTCGGCGGGCCATTCGCTGCGTACCGAGCGCGGACTTGCCGAGATCGAGCGGGCCGAGGTCGAGCGGGTTGAGGTCGAGCGGGTTGAGGTCGAGCCGGTAGCCGGCATCGGGTCTTGGCGGCCCCGCCGGGTGAACGGTGCGACCCGGTGGACGCGGAGGCACGACGAGATCCTCAGCGAAGCTGGGATGAACAACGAGCTTGCCGAGGAGCGGGCGCGACTGCTGGAGGCGCAGCGGATTGCCCGGATCGGCACTTTCACCTGGGAGTGGGGCACCAACAAGCTCAGCTACAGCCCCGCGTTGGTGGAGCTGTTCGCCGGGCGTTGCGTCGACCCCGCTGATCCGTTACGGCACGTCCACCCCGAAGATCTGTCGAATCTGTTGCGGCGGGTGCACGAGATGGTCGCTGACTCCGGTGCGGGCACCCTGGAGGCGGAGTTCCGCGGGTTGCCTGAGTACGGCGAGACCCGCTACGTGTGTCGCCTGCAGGCGCAGCGATCCGACGGCGGGGAGATCCTGCGCCTGATGGGCACCGTGCAGGACGTCACGCAGGCCCGGGCACTGGAGCATGAACTGCGTGAGGAGCAGCGTCGGTTGGCCGAGGCGCAGCGGGTGGCCCGGATCGGTACGTGGGAGTGGGCGCCGGGCTCCGACCGGCTCGTCTGGTCGGACATGATGCAAGCCCTCTACGGGGAGCGCCCCGCCGCCTCGGCGACCCAACGGACTCCCTGGCAGGCTACCTACCAGACTTATCTGTCCCTGGTGCACCCTGATGACCGGGACTGGGTGGATGAGCTGTGGCGTCAGCTCGTCATCGACCACGTGCCGATGGAATGCGAACACCGGCTGCTTCGGCCGGACGGCACGGTGCGCACCGTCCGCTGCCATGGCGCGGCCATCACCGATACGTCCGGGAGCCTGCGCCTGGTCGGCACCACGCAGGACGTCACCGAGCAACGGGCCGCTGAGATCCGGATGATGCGCTCCAGCCAGCGCTTCGCCGACCTGGTGGCGATCGCCCCGGTGGGCATCGGGATCTTCGACGACGCCGACCGGCTGGTCGACGCCAATGAAGCGCTGTGCAAGCTGCTGGGTTACGACCTGGAGACACTTCGGGGGATGAGCTCCACTGCGCTCACCCATCCCGATGAGCGGGCCGAGCGGCTGCGCACCATGCGCACTCACCAGGCAGCGGGCTGTGAGAGCTACACCGTGCCGCAGCGGATGCTGCTGCGGGCCGACGGCGAGCCGGTGTACTGCGAGCTGCACGTGTCGGCGTCGGTACAGGACGACGGGCAACGCTTCATGCTGGTGGTTTTCACCGACGTCACCGAGCAGCGCCGAGCGGCCGAGGCGCTCACGTACCGGGCGACCCACGACGAGCTGACCGGCTTGCTCAATCGAGCCGCGATCAAAGACACCGTGGCCGAACTGCTTGCGTCGCCAGATCGCGACCTCGCGGTGCTGTTCTGCGATATCGACAACTTCAAGCGTGTCAACGATGCCCTGGGCCACGACACTGGGGATGACCTGCTGGTCGCGGTGGCGCGGCGGCTGCACGACGGGTTGCCCACCGGCTGTACGGCCGGCCGGCTCTCTGGTGACGTCTTCGTGGTGCTCTGCTCCGAGGTCGCGGCCCAGGGCGGCATCAGCTCGCTCGTTGCCAAGGTCTCTGCGGTGCTGCGCACCGCGATCTCGTTGCGCGGCCGGCTGATCCAGGTGTCGGCAGCCATCGGAGTGGCCGTGCCAGATGCTTCCACCAGTGGCCCGGAGGATCTGCTGCGCTTCGCCGACGCGGCCATGTTCGAAGCCAAGCGGGGGAGCACCGGGCATGTCGCGATGGCCAATGCGGCCTTGATGGCGTCGGCTGATCGGCAGGTAGAGCTGGAGTGCGAGCTTCGCGAGGCGCTGGTGCGCGACGAACTGCAGTTGCACTACCAGCCGGTGGTCAATCCTGACGGCGTGGTCGTTTCGGCGGAGGCACTGATCCGCTGGCCGCACCCGGAGCGTGGGATGCTCAGCCCGGACGTATTCCTGCCGGTGGCTGAGCAGGGCGATCTGGTACGCGAGGTTGACCGCTGGGTACTCCGTACCGCGTTGCGTGAGGCGCGGGGCTGGGTGACCGGCGATGGGCGCTCGGTAGCCGTAGCGGTCAACCTGTCCGGCCTGGCCCTCGGGGAACCCGATTTCGTCGCCACGGTGGCGACTGCGGTGGCCGAGAGTGGGCTGCCCTGGGAGTGCTTGGTGCTGGAAGTGGTGGAGACCGAACTGGTGGGCCCGCCCAGCGAGATTCGACGGGCGATGGACGAGCTGGTCGAGCGTGGAGTGCGCTTTGCGATAGATGACTTCGGCACCGGTCATTCCTCGCTGGCCCGGCTCAAGGAGCTGCCCGCCCAGATCGTCAAGCTGGACCGCCGGTTCGTCTCAGGGGTGAGCGTGGACCCGTCCGACCTCGCGGTGGCCCGTGCGGTGGTCGACATGGCCCGCGCGATGGGCCGCACCTGTGTGGCCGAGGGTGTGGAGACCGAGACCCAGTTCCAGGTGCTGCGAGGGCTCGGGGTGGACGCCTACCAGGGTTGGTTGTTCTCGCGCGCGGTCGGGGGGCCTGAGTTCCGCGCCTTGCTTCAGCTTGGGCCGCTTCGCCCGGCCTGACCTGCGTGTCCACACCTCCGGCACGCACGTGGTGGTGGCGCTGGCGCTGTTTACGTTTGCGCTGTTGGTGCGGCCGGTGGTCGACGCGCTGGAGGCGGTGTTCGGACCCGTGGTGGCTGCGGCCACCGCACGCCGCCCTGCCAAGGACTTCGTCTCGTGAGTGCGTAACAGCGTTCTGGCACGCAACGCCACTCACGAAGCCGTTAGGCCACACTGGCGGACATGGAGTACACGCAGCTTGGCCGCAGCGGCCTTTCGGTGTCCCGACTGTGCCTGGGGACGATGAACTTCGGCCCGGAGACTTCTGAAACCGACAGTCACGCGATCATGGATCGGGCCCACGAGCAGGGCATCAACTTCTTCGATACAGCGAACGTCTACGGCTGGCAGAAGGGCGAAGGGATCACCGAGCAGATCATCGGCCGGTGGTTCGCCACCGGCGGTGGGCGCCGCGAGCGCACCGTGCTGGCGACCAAACTCTATGGCTCGATGGGGGACTGGCCCAACGAAACTATGCTCTCCGCGCTGAACATCCGGCGGGCCTGCGACGCGTCGCTGCGCCGGCTGCAGACCGACCGCATAGACCTCTACCAGATGCACCACGTGGACCGAGCCACCCCGTGGGAGGAGATCTGGGAGGCCATGTCGGTGCTCCGGCAACAGGGCAAGATCATCTATATTGGCTCGTCAAACTTCGCCGGCTGGCACCTGGCAGCCGCGCAGGAGACGGCCCGCCGCCAGCACCTCACCGGGCTGGTCAGCGAACAGTCGATCTACAATCTGCTCACCCGCTGGGTCGAGCTGGAGGTACTGCCTGCCGCGCGGCACTATGGCATCGGACTGATCCCGTGGTCGCCGCTACACCGTGGCCTACTCGCCGGTGTGCTGCGCAAGCAACGCGAGGGTAGTGGTTCGCGGAGCACCGCGGGGCGCTCGGCCGAGGCGCTGGAGGCACACCGGGAGCGCATCGAGTCCTACGAGAAGCTGTGCGCCGACCTTGGCGAGGATCCCGCTAACGTCGGGCTGGCCTGGTTGCTGCATCAGCAGGGCGTCACCGCGCCGATCATCGGCCCGCGGACGGTCGCGCAACTGGACAGCTCGCTGCGGACCGTCTCGATCATGCTGGCCGCCGAGGTGCTGACCCGGCTCGACGAGCTGTTTCCCTCGCCTGCACCCAACGGCGCCAAGCCCGCCCCGGAGGCCTATGCGTGGTAACCCGCTGCTCGGCGTGCCGCGAACCGGGTGACCGCGCCGGCCTTGTCGGCGGACATTTCGATCATGAGTTTGCGACCCTTCGGGTTTCGTCCTCCACGGGCGCTCTCCTCATTGCACGACTGCAGGGGTCGACCTTGACTGAACTTCCGGAGACGTCGGAGCTGGGAAGTCGCGCGGCGGGCTCGTCCTCAAGTCCACCCGTTCGAGTGCGTTGCGTTCATCTTCCGTTAAGCCAGGCGCAGGATTCTTCTATGATGTTCCTCCATAGCGCTGGTGAGGTTGACGAATCCACCAATGAACACCAGTGCCTTGTCGCTGGCCTGCAGCCCGATGGAGGGCTCACCGACCTTTGGGGCGTGCGAGCGTACCTGGATGGTTGTTTTGTGGCGTATGTGCCCCGCTGTGAGTGCGGCTGGACCGGCCCTCCGTTCAGCTGCACGCCTGGCGGTTACGCCGCCTGCGAGCAGCTCTGGCGAGACAAACACCTCCAGTCGTTCCTCCGTGCTCGCGAACCCCACTACGGCAGGTCCTTGACCACCTGGGAGCCGAGGGTCATCCGCGGCGGCTTCGCCTCGGAACTCGGATAATCCTCATTGGGCCATGATCTGCGCAGATGTGGAGTCGGCCAGCGCCCTTATACAAACTGTCACAGTGGGTGTGCTCCGGTCGCTGGGATTTCTGGGGTGTCTGTCTGGTCGGGTCGGCCAGTCGCCGCCATGATCAGCCGCTACCCAGGCGACACGCTGTTACGATGGGATGGTATTTCGGATAGCGCAGTTTGTCTCCAGAAACGCAGCCCGGTGTGCGGGGCTACGATCGGGTGCATGGCTGCGCGGGTGGGGAACGTAGCGGCCGGCGTGGTGCTCGCGGGGGGGCGCTCGTCGCGGATGGGCACTCCGAAGGCCGCTCTGGAGTGGCATGGTTCCACCCTGCTGCGTCGCACTTTGGGCGTGCTTGCCCGCGCGGTCGACGGGCCGCTGCTGGTGGTCCGCGCCCCGGGTCAGTTGCTACCCGAGATCCCGCCGCAGGCCGACGTTGTGGAGGATCCCGAGGAGGGGCTCGGGCCGCTGCAGGGCGTCGCCGCTGGGCTGGCTGCCCTGACCGGTCGAGCTCAGATCGCCTTCATCTGCTCCACCGACCTGCCGTTTTTGCACCCGGTGTTCGTCCGACGGGTGCTGAGCGCGCTGATCGAGGGCACCGACGTGGTGCTCCCGGTCGCTCGCAGCTTCCCGCAGCCGCTTGCCGCTGCCTACCGGGTCACCCTGGCGCCGCTGGTCGCCGAATTGGTGGCAACCGGCGATCTGCGCCCGGCTTTTTTGCTCCGGCGGTGCGCCACGCTGCGCTTGGATGATGCCGCGCTGCTCACCGACCCGGCGCTGGCAGCGGCCGACCCAGCGCTGGACTCGGTGATCAACGTCAACTCCCCGGACGACTACCGCACGGCCCGGTGCCACCCCGCTCCGCAGGTCACCGTGCAGCGCTACGGCGAGCTGGCCCGCAACGGGCACGGCGGCCAATGCACCGTCCGCGCCGCCACCCTGTCCGGTGCGGCCGCCGCCGTGGGCCTCGCTCTGGATCGCCACGTCGTCGCCGCGCTCAACGGCGACCAGATCAGCCGCGACGGCGACGTCCCGCTCGCCAGCGGGGACACCGTCGCTTTCCTGTCCGCTCACTCAAGGCCACAGAATTCATACCCAAAGTAATGGTGAGTAACTCATATTGCGCGCCGACGGTAGTTCAAGTACTACTGAGCGTGTCGGCTTCGCGACCGACCGCACTCTTGAGCACGGCACGCGAGGCCTTCTGGGGGCATTGCTCCTGCGCCGACTGTCACGAGCGGAGGCCGAGATGAAGGAGGGGATGTATGAGGATCTCGGGGATCTTTGCGCTTGGTGGTGGCTATGACTACGGGTGTTATGACTCCCACAACGGTGACTACAAGGATTACTACCATTACGGTGGCTACTACGGGGGCGGGTACACGGGCCATTACAGTGGTTACAATGGCCCGCCCTACTACTACGGCACGCTCCATTATTATCGTGAATACCCAGCGCATCTTTGCGGAAGTAGTTACTAGTACCACTGGTTCATCGGCGGTGGCCGCAAGCCCCCGTCAGTGGAGGCGCGCGATGCCACCGCCGATGCCGTCTCGGGAATGCCGGCATCTACTGCCACGGGCTCGCGATCAAGCCCGTGGCAGACCCACCCTGCTTGCCCAACCCTGTGGTGGAGCACGACGGCGTGCCGGGTGATCGGCTTGTCGGATGGCCGCAGTCCATACTGGTGGGTGTTCCCACTTGCTCGGTGCCCCGCCGGTATGGCGCCTCGGGGCTCGGCGAGGCCTCCGTCCGAGCCGTCGGTGATCGCCGCGGTGTGCTCACTCGACGCTATAGAACCAGTACCCAGAGTAGTCATACGTAACTCATGTTGCATAAATGGGTAGTTCCTAGTACGACTGACGGTGTCAACTTCAGCATCGAACCACACTTTCGTGTACTACACGCGATGCTTTTGGGGCATGGCTCCTCCGTCGCCTGTCACGAGCGGAGGCAGACACCAGCGAGGCAGAGGGGAGAGACGAAAGAGGCGAATGTAGTATGAGGATCACCACTACGGCTACTCCGACTACAAGTACATGGCTACTACCGCAACTACTACCACCGCGGACTCCTAGGGATCCTGGGGCGAAGTAGGTACCACTAAGCCCACTGGTTCATCGGCGGTGGCCGCAACTCCCGTCAGTGGGGGAAGGCCACCGCCGTTGCCGCTGATGAGAGGGGTGACTGTGCGGGAGGTGTTGCGGTCGCTGTTGCGCCCGGCATCCGATGGTGCCCAGGGTTTGGTGGAGGCGGCTCCGGCGGCGAGTCTGCGAGAGGTTTTTCGCCGGTTCTGGCCTGATGCGCGGCCGTTTTGGCGTTGGTTGTGGCTGTCCCTCGTGTTGATCATTGTGACGCCGCTGGTGGACGCCGCGGCGATCTTGTTGTTCCAGGTGCTGGTCGATGATGTGTTGGCTCCGCGGGATTTCGGGGCGTTCCCGCGGGTGGCGGCGGCTTTTGTGGGGATCACGCTGCTGGTGGGTGTGTTGGGTTTCGTGGGGGCGTATCTGGGGGCGTGGATCGGAGAGAATTTTCTGCACCGGCTGCGGACCCGGGTGTTTGCGCATGTGCACACCTTGTCGGTGAGTTTTTTCGACCGCCGCCGCCTAGGGGACACGCTGAGCCGGTTAACCGGTGATGTGACCGCGATCGAGTCCGTGGTGCTGTCGGGCGTCATCGGGATCATCGCGAACCTCATGAAGATCGTCGTGTTCGCCGGGGTGCTGTTCTATCTGGACTGGCGCCTGGCGTTGGCGTCGCTGGTCGCGGTGCCGGTGTTCTGGAGTGCGGCCCGCGTTTTCGCGCGCCGGATCAGGATCGTCTCCCGGGAGGTCCGGGCCCGCGCCGGGTCGATCTCCGTGGTCGCCGAGGAGAGCCTGGGCAACGCCACCCTGATCCAGGCCTACGGCCGCGAACCCGCCGAGATCGACCGCTTCGCGACCCAGAGCATGGGCAGTGTGCGCGCCGAGCTGGCCGCCACCCGACTCGGCGCGTTGTTCTCCCCACTGGTGGACCTGGTCCAGGTCATCGGAGTGCTGACCATCGTCGGAGTGGGGATCTACGAGCTGACCGCCGGACGACTGACCCTGGGTGGGCTGCTGGCATTCTTGGTGTTCTTGTCCCAGCTGTACCAACCCGTCCAAAGCCTGGGTTCGCTGTCAACATCGCTGTTCGCCGCCGCCGCGGCCGCCGAACGGATCATCGAACTGCTCGACCAACAACCTAGCGTGACTGCCCCCCCACACCCCACCCCGCTAGGCCGGACTCGCGGGCAACTACACCTAGAACGGGTCAGCTTCACCTACCCCGAGACCACCACCACCGTGCTGTCCGACGTCAGCGTCACCGCCCAACCTGGACAGACCATCGCCATCGTCGGCGCGTCGGGCGCCGGCAAAACGACCCTGCTCAAACTCCTGCTGCGGTTCTATGACCCCACCGCCGGGCGGATCACCCTTGACGGGATCGACCTACGCGACCTCGACCCCCAAGCACTGCGCGCCAACATCGCCATCGTGCTGCAGGAGACCCTGCTACTGGACGGCACCATCGCCGACAACATCCTCGCCGGCCGCCCCGACGCCACCCACGACCAACTCGTCACCGCCGCCGACGCCGCCGACGCCCACGAATTCATCACCGCGCTACCCCAGGGCTATGACACCAGAGTCGGCCAACGCGGCCGACTACTGTCCGGCGGACAACGCCAACGCATCGCCATCGCCCGCGCCATGATCCGCGACGCCCCCATCCTGCTCCTCGACGAACCCACCACCAGCCTCGACGCCGAAGCCAGCCGACGCATCCTCACCCCCCTACGCCGACTCATCACCGGACGCACCACCATCGTCATCTCCCACAACCTGCTCACCGTCACCGACGCCGACCACATCATCTACCTCGAACACGGCCGCATCACCGAAGCCGGCACCCACACCCAACTCCTGGCCAACAACAACCACTACGCCCACCTCTACCGTCTTCACCACCCCCCCACACTCGCCTCGCACCAGTAGCCACAGGGATGCATCCCCCCGTCGCGCGGCGAGCTTCGGCAGCGCGACAGGTGATGCAGGTAGCTACTGGAGGTGTCGTGGCCTCAGCCGGGGGTAGCGTCCCAGCTGTGCTGAGCAGCCCATTCGTCCGCAACGTCCCGGTAGTCCGGGCGCTAGATGCGTGGCGCGAAGCATGTGCCGCCTCGGGGTGCCCGGACCGGGTGAGCACCGAACGGCTGGGCCTGGCCGATGCGATTGGCCGGGTCACCGCCGAACCGGTGTGGGCGCGGCGGTCTTCCCCGGCATTCGACTCCGCCGCGATGGATGGCATCGCGGTGTGTGCGGTGAACACCGTGGGCGCCAGCGAGACCGTCCCGGTCACGCTGACCGACTTCGAGGTCGTCGACACCGGTGACCCACTGCCCGAGGGCCGGGATGCGGTGGTGATGAGGGAGCACCTCCACCTCGGCGGCCAGCGCGCTGCGCTGGTCGCGGCCGCGGTGCCCTACCAGCACGTCCGTTCCATCGGTGAGGATGTCGCGGCCGGGGAGCTGCTGCTGCCACAGGGACACCGGTTGCGCGCGGTCGACATCGCAGCCGTCGCTGCAGCGGGTGTCACCCAGGTTCTGGTGCACCGCCGGCCGGTGGTCGCGGTGCTGCCCACAGGCGACGAGATCCGGCCGCTGGGCACCGAGCCCGGTATCGGGGAGATCCTCGATACCAACTCTCTGATGCTCGCCGGCCAGGCCACTGAACACGGCTGCGACGTGTTGTCGCTACCCATCGAGCCGGACGACCCGGGGCGCATCGCGGCGGCGGTGCGCACAGCGGCCGAGCGTGCCGACCTGGTGGTGATCATTGCCGGAGCGAGTGCCGGCCGAGCTGATCACACCGCGGCGGTGGTGGCCCAAGTGGGGATGCTGGCAGTGCACGGTGTGGCGGTGCGCCCGGGGCACCCAGTAGTGCTCGGCGCCGCGGGTACCACCCCGGTGCTCGGAGCGCCCGGGTATCCGGTAGCAGCGGCGCTGACCTTCGACATCTTCGCCGCGCCGTTGTTGGCTGCTCTTCAAGGCACCACACCGGTGACCCGGCCGACAGCCCGAGCGCGGCTGGCCCGCAAGCTCGCCTCGCCGCTGGGGAAGGACGACTGGGTGCGGGTCCGGCTGGGACGGGTCGGCGGGCGCATCATGGCCACCCCGCTACCTCGCGGTGCGGGGGTGCTGACCTCGCTGGTGCGGGCCGATGGGTTGCTGGTCGTGCCCGCCGGGCTGGGGGGCCACCACGCCGGTACGGACGTCGAGGTGCAGTTGCTGCGTGGGTTAGCTGAGATCGATCGCACCATCGTGGCGATCGGCTCGCACGACCTGGTGCTCGACCTGGCGGCCTCGGCGCTCCGCGGCGCCGACCCGGGCGTGACGCTCGCGTTGTCCAACGTCGGTTCGCTGGGCGGGCTGGTGGCGCTGCGCGACGGGCTGTGCCACCTTGCCGGTTCACATCTGCTCGACCCGGAGACCGGCGAGTACACCCTTCCCTCCTTGCCGCGGGTGTTCGGTGACGCCGGTGCCGTCGCCGATCTCGTCGTGGTCCGGCTGGTGCACCGTGACCAGGGGCTGATCGTCGCCGCCGGCAACCCGCTGGGGCTCGCCGGTATCGAGGACCTGGGCCGTCCGGGACTGCGCTACGTCAACCGGCAGCGCGGTGCCGGCACCCGGGTACTGCTTGACCACGAGCTGCGGCGTCGCGGCATCGCGCCGGGCGACGTCACCGGCTACCAGCGTGAGGAGAACACTCATCTCGCTGTGGCGGCTGCAGTGGCCGCGGGGCGAGCAGACGCCGGGCTGGGCATCCTCGCTGCCGCCAGGCCGTTCGGCCTGGACTTCGTACCCGTCGCGCAGGAGCCCTACGACCTGGTTGTCACCCGGGATGCCTACGACTCCGACGTGCTCGCCCCCCTGTGGACGCTGCTGGCCGACCAGACGTTCCACGCGTCGGTGGAAGCCCTAGCCGGCTACTCCACCACCGAAACCGGGCGCCGCGTGCACTGACCCACTCCAGCTGCCGCGTTCTTGGGGGCAGACCGCACTAATCCGCGGCCAGATAACTGCAGTCTGTCCCCAGAACGTGGTGGCGGGGTGGCTGTGGTGAGATCATCGGTATGGAGAATCCGTTACAGAACGTTACCTTTGAGTCGAACGGTTCTACTGCGCACGGTTACCTTGCGCTGCCCGACGGTGGCAGCGGGCCCGGCGTGGTGGTGATCCAGGAGTGGTGGGGGTTGACCAGCCACATCGCCGACGTAGCGAACCGGCTGGCCGCCGAGGGCTTCGTCGCCCTGGCCCCCGACCTCTACGGTGGCGCCACCACCCACGACGCCGGCGAGGCGACCAAGCTCATGCAGGACCTACCGGTGGATCAGGCAGCCCGCGACTTGGGGGGCGCGGTGGACTACCTGATGGGTCACGACGCGGTCACCAGCTCGACGATTGGCGCAGTCGGATTCTGCATGGGCGGCGGCTTCGTGCTGGTGCTCGCGGCCCAGCAGGGCGACAAGATCGGCGCCGCAGTGTCGTTTTACGGGCTCCTCGGCGAGGAGTACCCCAGCTTTGAGAATCTCTCCGCCCCGCTGTTGGGCCACTTCGGCGAACAGGACGAGTGGCAGAGCACCGATCAGGTCCGGGAACTCGCGGCTACCATCGAACGCCAGTCCGGCCGCACGCCAGACTTCCGCTTCTACCCGGCAGGGCACGCCTTCGTCAACAATGAGAACCTGATCGGCACCTACGACCCGGAGCAGGCTGCCGCGGCATGGGACGCCACGGTGAAATTCCTGCGCGAGCGGTTAACGGTTCCCCAGCACGGCTAGAAGCTGTGGCTTGGTGCGAGCCGGTATCAGAGATTGACGCTGAGATCGGCTCGGATTCTCTGAGCGAGGGCCTCGTCCATGAGCAGCCGAGCAACCAGGGCCCGGATGACGTCCTGACCGGTGACGCGAGCGGTGCCGATCATGTCGGCGGTCTCGGCGCACCACTGAGTGAGCCTGGTGTGGTGGGCAGGGGATAGGTCCACGCTGCGCCGGACGGGTTTGGTGCGAGCTGAATCCGCACAACGGAGCTGTTCTACAGCGATGTCGCCGTACCGCTGCTGCCGCTGAACGACGTTGGTGCGGGCGGAGACGTGCTCGGCACTGTTGATCATTGGATACCTCCTTATACAAGGAAGTTCGCATCCGGGGTGGAAGCGGTTCGGAAGCAATGGGATACCCGGCAGTTGGTGCTACTAAACGTAGGCGCTCGTATACGTGTAGTTACGCGACATGATCGTATCCTCGTTCCCCGCTTGTTCCCCTTGGGGGACAAGCGGGGACGTTACGTGAGTGACTATCCTGAGCGGCGTCCATCCTTGGGGGGTCGCAACCCAGGAGCGAATATGAGCAACCGCGGTCCAGTCCTCACACTGCTCGCGGTCACCGCATTGGCTGTCGTGCTCTACGGATTCAACGTGACGACGACAAGACAGACCGCGGCCTCCCCACCCGCAGCCGCGCAGGTGCCGGCCCAGCCCCCGGCAGCGGATCAGCCCCCGGCAGCCGACCAGCCCCCGGCAGCCGACCAGCCCCCGGCAGCGGCCCAGCAAGGCACCTACGCGGGACGCACCGCCGACAACAAGGCAACCATCGCCATTGCGGTGCAAGACGGTCAGGTTGCCGCCTACGTCTGCGACGGCCGCCGTGTTGAGTCGTGGCTGCAGGGCACGATCGTGGACGGGCGCCTGACCGTCCAGGGTGCCAGCGACGCCAGGGCGACCGGCACGGTCGAGGGCAACGCGATATTCGGGACGGTGTGGGTGAACGGTAAGCAATGGCCGTACGCTGCGCAGCTGGCGAGCCCGCCGGCGGGCCTCTACCAGGGCAGTGCGACGGCGAACCGGACGGCCAACCGGGTCGGCTGGATCGTGCTGCCCGACGGCACCCAGGTGGGCGTCTTGAATCGCAACGGAATCCCGAAGCCGGCTCCGCGCCTTGATCCCAAGGCGCTCAGCGACGTCACTGTCGACGGTGTCCAGATCGAGCCCCAGCGGGTTGTCGGTGGCACCCTGGTCGTCGGCCGACCACCGGCCTGAGGAGGAGCATCACCGATGGCCTTCCCACGTCAGCCCACCGTGGCGACCCACCGGCCGCCGGTCACAGCCGCCACGATGATCCTGATGCCCATCGTCGTGGGCGCCGCGGTGGCCGTTGTGCTCGGGGTGTACGGCCGGCTGCACGAACCAACCGGTACCGCCATCAATATCGCCGGCTTCTCCGGGACGCAAGCGGTCAAGAGCTGGCTGACCACCGGCGCGTTCCTACTCGCCGGCATTCAGCTTGTTTCCGCCCTGGCGATGTGGGACAAGCTACCCGGCGCACCCTGGGTTCCCACGCTGCATCGTTGGTCGGGCCGATTCGCGGTGCTGCTTACCGTGCCGGTCGTGGTGCACTGCCTGTACGCGCTCGGCTTTCAGCCGGGTTCGCCGCGGGTCCTGATCCACTCGTTGCTCGGCTGCTTCTTCTTCGGAGCGTTCACCACTAAAATGCTCCTGCTCACCCGCCGCGGGCTGCCCAGCTGGGTGATCCCCATCATCGGTGGCGTGGTGTTCTCCGCCCTCGTCGGCATCTGGCTGACCTCGTCGTTGTGGTTCTTCACCACCGTCGGCGTAACTCTTTAACCATACTGTGATACTTACAGTGACCCCCCTACTGGGTGACCCGCCTCAGTTTCTACTGGTCCTACTGGCCCCCTAAGGCAAAGGAGTGACTATGCCCCACCACACCCCACAAGGATCTGAGGTGACCCGGCGCGCTGTTGTGGCGGGCGCTGGCGTCCTGGCTGTCTCTGCCACGCTTGCCGCGTGCAGCAGCTACGGGCGGTCGGCTGGGTCGGCGCCGGAAGCCTCGGCTGATCAGCCCGCAGCCCTGGGCGGTCAGGCGTTGGGGAGCACCAGCGACATCCCGGTGGGCGGCGGGGCGGTGTTCGAAAGCCAGAAGGTCGTAGTGACCCAACCGACGCCGGGAAACTTCAAGGCGTTCTCGGCGATCTGCACTCACGCGGGCTGCACGGTGAACAAGGTGGCGTCCGGGACGATCAACTGCCCCTGCCACGGGAGCAAGTACGCCATCGCGGATGGATCGGTCGTCAACGGCCCCGCGAAAAAGCCGCTCGCCGAACGCCAGATCATGGTCTCGGGCAACACGATCCAGCTGGCCTGACCAGCAGAGGACGGTTCAGCGCCAGGAGGGTAGCCAGAGTTCGGCCTTCCAGTGCTCCGGAGTGATCGAGGCGCCGGTGAGGATCGGCCAGAGCCAGATGAAGTTGGCCACCACAAGACCGATGTACAGCGAGACCACCAGCAGCCCCGTACCCCGTCGCTCGGCGCCGTCTCGAGCCCGGCCGAGTACCTCGCCCAACGCCAGTGTCACCGCGATGACCAGAAACGGCGCCGCCGGCGTCATGTAGAAGAAGTACATCTGCCGGTGAATGTTGAACAACCAGGGCAGCCAGCCGGCCGCGTAGCCGGTCAGCGCTGCCGCGTAACGCCAGTCCGGTCCGCTGGACGCCCGCCACAGCGCCCAGCCCAGCACCGGTAGTGCGACCCACCACAGTGCAGGTGTGCCGATGAGCATCACGGTGGCCACGCAGTCTTCGCGTCCGCAGCCAGGGGCAGCGGCACCTGAGTCGTAGTAGTAGAGCATCGGCCGAAGCCCCATCGGCCAGCTCCACGGTTTGGACTCCCACGGGTGGGGCTTGACCGGGGTGGACAGTCCCTCGTGGTAGTGCAGCACTACGGCGCTGTAGTGCCACAGCGCCCGCAGCGCCCCGGGCACGAAGGAGAACAGGTTGTCCGCACCGATCTGGTCGCCCACCGCGTGCCGGTCGATGCCGGTCTCGCTGCGCAACCATGCCCACCACGCCGCCAGATAGGCCCCGACCGGCACCAACGCCATCGCCCACGACGCCGGACCGAGGTCCCGGGCGACCGCGCCGGCCCAGGGCCTGCGGACCCCCGCGCCGCGCCGCGCGCAGGCATCCCACACCAGGTTCATCGTGGCGAACGCGACGATGAAGTACACCCCGGACCATTTCGTCGCGCAGGCCAGCCCGAGCAGCACCCCGGCCCCGAAGCGCCACCAGCGCACCCCGAACCGCGGGCCGAAGTCGGTGTCGGTGACGCGACCTTCCCGGACCACCGCGGCCAGCCGGGCGTGCATCTGTTCCCGGTCGATGACCAGGCAGCCGAACGCCGCGAGGACGAACGTCGCGAGGAAGACGTCGAGCATGCCGATGCGCGACTGCACGTGGCTGACGCCGTCGGCGATGAGCAGCACCCCGGCGATCCCACCCAGCAGCGTCGATCGGGTCATCCGGCGCACGATCCGCACGATGAGCAGCACACATACTGTGCCGGCCAACGCGGCGGACAGCCGCCACCCCCAGGCGTTGTAGCCCATCAGCAGCTCACCCAGCGCGATGAGCTGCTTGCCCAGCGGCGGGTGCACGACGAGCTCGTAACCTGCGTTGTCCTCCACCCCACCGTTGTGCAGCATCTGCCACGCCTGCGGCGCGTAGTGCTTTTCGTCGAACACTGGGGTGCCGCGGTCGGTGGGCAGATCGAGATTCCACAGCCGCACCAGACCGGCGACCAAGGTCAGGCCCAACGTCACTGCCCAGCTCCGCCACCGGTCGGTGAGCGGGCGCGGCACCAGCCACTGCAACGGACCGGCTGGCCTGGTCGGCGCCGGAGGTATCGACGCGACACCGACCATCGGGGTGTCGGAGCTCGCCTCCCGGATCATCGTCACGGGCCGATCGTAAGCTTGGCTGCGTGCAAGGCGTTCCGGGCTCGAATGTCGGCGCCCTGGTGCTAGCAGCTACCCCGCTCGGTGACTCCCGAGACGCCTCGGCCCGCCTGATCGAGGCGCTGGGTCGCGCGGACGTGGTGGCCGCCGAGGACACCCGCCGGCTGCGGGCGCTGGCCGCGGCACTGGGAGTGACCGTGACCGGCCGGGTCGTCTCGCACTACGACGCGGTGGAGGCGGCCCGTATCCCTGCGTTGCTCGCGGCGATCCGTGGCGGCGCGACGGTGCTGATGGTGACCGACGCTGGGATGCCCTTGGTGTCCGATCCCGGGTTCCGGCTGGTGGCGGCATGCGTGCAGGAGGGTCTGCCGGTCACCTGCGTGCCCGGCCCCTGCGCGGTGACCACCGCGCTGGCCGTCTCCGGGCTGCCCTGCGAACGGTTTTGCTTCGAGGGATTCCCGCCACGCCGGGCTGGCCCCCGTCGGCGGTGGCTGGCCAGCCTTGCCGGCGAAGGACGCACCTGTGTGTTCTTCGAGTCACCGCACCGGCTGGCTGCGACGCTCGCGGAGGCGGCGGAGGTGCTCGGGCCCGACCGGGCGGCGGCGGTGTGCCGGGAGCTCACCAAGCCCTATGAGGAGGTTCGCCGTGGTGGACTGGGCGCGCTTGCCCAGTGGGCCGCCGACGGGGTACGTGGCGAAATCACCGTCGTGCTGTCGGGTGCGCCGCCCGCTGGTCCGCCTGATGTAGCCGACCTTGTTGGCGAGGTGACCGAGCGGGTGGCCGCGGGGGAGCGCCTCAAGGAAGCCGTCGCCGCCGTGGCGACCGCGCACGGTGTCCCCAAACGCGACCTTTACCAGGCGGCTGTGGACAACCCGTGAGTGGCGATGCGAGTTATTGCTCGTATCGCCACTCACGGGCGTGACAGCGTGCCGCTGCAGCAGACTGGCGGCATGAGCGCGGACGACCCGTACCTGTGGCTGGAAGACGTGACCGGCGAGCGGGCGCTGTCCTGGGTGCGGGAGCGCAACGGCGAGACCGTTGCGGAGCTGACCGGCGGCTCCCGGTTCGAGGCGCTGCTCGCCGAGGTCCGCGAGGTGCTCGACTCTACGGACCGCATCCCGTACATCACCCGGTGCGGCGGGTACCGGTACAACTTCTGGCGGGACCGCGAGCACCCGCGCGGCCTGTGGCGGCGCACCACGCTCGCCGAGTACCGCAAGGAGCGGCCCGACTGGGAGATCCTGCTCGACCTGGACATGCTGGCCCGCGACGAGGACGAGAACTGGGTCTTCGGCGGCGCGCAGTGCCTGCGGCCGGACTACCGGCGGGCGCTGGTCTCGCTGTCGCGGGGTGGCGCGGACGCGGCGGTAGTGCGGGAGTTCGACCTCGAGCGTCGCGAGTTCGTCACCGACGGTTTCCAGCTGCCCGAGGCGAAGTCCCTCGTGGATTGGATCGATGCCAACCATATCTACGTCGCCACTGACTTCGGCCCGGGAACGCTCACCACCTGTGGGTACCCGCGTACCGTCCGGCAATGGCGGCGCGGCACGCCACTGGCCGAGGCCGAGCTGGTGTACGAGGGCAAGCCCGATGACATCAGCGTGTCCGCTTCCCACGACGACACCGAGGGTTTCGAGCGCGACTTCGTCGGGCGGGCGCTGGACTTCTACCGCTCCGAACTGTACCAGCGTTGCGGTGACCGGCTGCGCCGCGTCGAGGTGCCCGAGGACGCGATCGTCGGCGTGTACCGGCGGTGGCTGCTGATCGAGCTGCGCAGTGAGTGGACGGTCGGCGAGACGTACCCGGCGGGCTGCCTGCTGGCAGCCGACTTCGACGAGTTCATGGCTCGTGGCCGGGACGCCGCCGCCGGCCGGGGCCTGCGGGTGCTGTTCACCCCCGACGAGCGCGCCTCGCTGGCCGGCTACAGCTGGACCCGCCACCACCTGATCCTTGATGTGATGCACGACGTGGTCAGCCACCTCTCGGTGCTGACACCGGCGCAGGACTGGCGTGCCATGCCGCTGACCGGTGCGCCGCCGCTGTGCAGCGCGAGCGCGTACGGCACCGACCCGGACACCGACGACGAGTACTTGTTCGACGTCGACGGTTTCCTGACACCGGCCACGTTGGCCATCGGGACCATCGACGCCGGTCCGACCGTCGTGCTCAAGCGGGCACCGTCCTTCTTCGACGTCGCCGGCCTCGCCGTGTATCAGCACTTCGCGGTCTCCGACGACGGCACCCGGATCCCGTACTTCGTGGTGGCGCCCGACTCGGCCGTGCCGCCCGGCGGCTGGCCTACCCTGCTCTACGGTTACGGCGGCTTCGAGATATCCCTGCAACCCGGCTACCGCGGTGCCCTGGGCCGGGCCTGGCTGGCCCGCGGCGGCTGCTACGTCGTCGCCAACATCCGGGGCGGCGGCGAGTACGGCCCGCGCTGGCATTCCGCCGCGCTCAAGCACCACCGCCACCTGGTCTACGAGGACTTTGCCGCCGTGGCCCGGGATCTGGTCACCCGTGGCCTCACCACGCCGCCCCGCCTCGGTGCCCAGGGCGGCAGCAACGGTGGGCTGCTCGTAGGCGTGATGCTCACCCAGTACCCGGAACTGTTCGGCGCCTTAGTCGCTGCGGTCCCGCTGCTCGACATGCTGCGCTACCACACCCTGCTGGCCGGCGCCTCCTGGATCGCCGAGTACGGCGATCCCGACGACCCCGCCGAACGCGAGCACCTGCTGCGCTTCTCCCCGTACCATCAGCTGCGCGCCGGGCGCCACTACCCGCCTACCCTGCTCACCACCTCCACCCGCGACGACCGGGTGCATCCTGGCCATGCCCGCAAGCTGGTGGCCCGGATGCGCGAGTACGGCCTGCCGGTCACCTACTACGAGAACATCGAGGGCGGCCACGGCGGCGCGGCGGACAACGAGCAGGCGGCCTTCATGTCCGCGCTGGCCTACGAGTTCCTCTGGCGCCACCTCTTGGCCTATCCCCGTGAGCCGTAGGCTGGGGCAGTCCTGCTGACAAACCCATGGAGGGAGCCCGATGACCGCCGCATCCTGGCCCGATCACTGCTCACCCTCGCCGAATGGGACTCTCTCCCGCAGGACCGACCGTGCGGGCTCCGGACATCATCATCACCCGCGAATCCCGCGTGGCCGCGAATCCCTCCCGGCTGGAGGCGGCCGATGTCCTGGTCGCCGTTGAGATCATCTCGCCGGGCACCAGCACCACTGACCGCGTGACCAAGAGGTACGAGTAC
>DASYIL010000308.1:0-4130 GCA_035997545.1 Pseudonocardiaceae bacterium | reverse complement strand
GTGCCGAGAAAAGGGGGACGTCACCACCGCCAACCTCTTCGAGCGCATCCTCGCCAACGAGGAGGACCACATCGACTACCTCGAGACCAACCTGGAGTTGATCGGCAAGCTCGGCGAGCAGCTCTATCTCAGCCAGCTCGTGGAGCGGCCCCCGACCAACGGCTGACCCACTACCGTTGTCAGTGTGGGTGAGCACCGACTGTTCAGATTGCAGGAGGCCCGCGCGCTGCTGCCCGAGGTTCGTCGGCGCGTCGAGGCTCTGATCGAGACCCGGGCAGACCTCACCGAGTTGACGTTCGACCTGCACCGCGCAGGCTCATCCGCGCTCGGCGGTATCGCGGAGATGAAGGCACTGCAGGCCCGGTTTGACGACATGCTCGAGTGGTTCCGCGGCCAGGGCATCGAACTCAAAGGGCTCGCGCCGGTCCTCATCGACTTCCCCGCCGAGCTGGACGGGGTGTCGGTGCGGCTGTGCTGGCTGGAGGGTGAGCCGGCTCTGGACTGGTACCACCGCTCCGACCTCGGCATCGCCGGTCGCCGCCGCCTCCCCGACTGACTGCTCAGCTAGCACGTTCTGGGGTCAGACTGCACCAAACGGGCCCGGAATTACTGCAATCTGTCCCCAGACTGCAGTAATCAGTGCAGCGGGTGCTGGGCTAGCTGGTTGCTGAGTTCGGTGATCACTGAGTGGAGCAGGATCGGTGAGGTGCCGCTGAGCAGGTTGCGTTCGGCCACCTGCAGCACGACAACCTTTCCGCCGGCGAGAAGTTCGCCGGCCGGCCGCGGGGCAGCGGCGACGGTCTCGGGATGCACGACGGTGATGTCAGTGAAGGTCGCCGCGAGGTAACGGCTGGCGAACTGGGTGAACGAGTCGGCGATCATGCGAACGGGATGGTCGACGGTACCGACGGCGGGCTCCGACGTCAGTCTCAGCGGTGCTCGGAAGTCGCTCGCGATCGAACGGGCGCGATCCTGCTGTCCGACCGGTGCCAGGGAATAGGTCGGGATCACATGCTCGCCGCCACGTCCAATCAGCGGGCTGATGTCGTCCGGCCACGGGATCGCACCGGCCGGGGCCACCTGCCAGGTCCGGGTGATACCGGAGTGCACCCGATCCGCCACCGCGTAGGTCATCGCCAGACCAGCTTCCTGGCTCCAGTGGGTGTCGGCCGGGTAATAGACCGGTGAGCCCTTGCGCCGGGTTATCTCGGCAAGCGCCGGCCGAAGGTCGATCGCGCCCGTTTCGGCCGCCACCCGGCGCCAGAACTCATCCCTGGCCCGCGCCGCGCAGTCCCGTCCCAGGTAGTCAGCGGGCAGGTGCTCGGGCGCCATGGTCGTTTTGTCCGGAGCCACGACCAGCACGAACTGCCGACCGGAGCGCTCCACCGCGATGCGCAGCCGGCGCAACGAGCGCAGCGTGTCGTCCAGCGAGCGGGACGGCACGCACGCGCCACTGACGTCCGCGCCGAGGTACAGCCAGCCGTCGCGACCCTCGATCACCGAAGGAAACTCGGCGGCCGTGGGCTGCGGGACAGGCGCGACGGCAGGGCCCGCCGACGGGCGCCCCCATCGCGGCCCAAGGACAGCCGGCTCGCTGAAGACCTCCCTGCTCAGGTTCTCGGTCGCGCGGACCGCACCATCACGGAACGGCAGATGATCGCCCGCCCAGGCGGGCAGCCCAGCCAACCACGCCCAGCCGTCCCGGGGATCGCCGAAGGCGGCCAGCGCCCGGTTCTCGAACCGGGCGGGGTGGGCGCCGAGGCTCAGTGCGATGGTCGGACCGAGAAAGAACAGCCCCGCGCAGATCAGCGCGATGAGTTGGCGGCCACCATGACGCGGGCCCTGCATCGAGCGGTGCAGCGGGTGCTCCTGGGGCAGCATCGCCTCGCGGACGTCGAGGTGGCTGCGGTGGGTCACCGACATGGCGTGCACCGTAACCGGACTCGCTCGGTAACCTGCACCGGCCGACCGTGGGGAGAACGGGATATGGACGAAACCGTCACGAGGCCGTTGGCCCCGGCCGACCGCCGCATCGAGTGGACCGGCGAACGCTGCGTGCCATGGACCGACGACCTGCAGGTCGTCTACGAGCACTACCACCGGTACACGCTGGCGGCCCGCTTCGCCAGCGGCGCGCGGGTGCTCGATCTCGCCTGCGGTGAGGGCTTCGGGCCCGCGCTGCTCGCCGCCGAGGCGTGCGACGTGGTAGGCGTCGACATCGACCCACGGACCATCGAGCACGCCACCGCCCACTACCCGAGCGACAACCTGCACTTCGCGGTCGGGTCGATGATCGACTCCGAGCTGCTCGCCGGAGCGGAACCGTTCAACGTGATCACCTGCTTCGAGGCCCTCGAACACGTCGAGGAACAGGACACCCTGGTCGCGGTGGTGCGCAGGCTGCTAGCGCCGGGTGGGCTGTTTCTGACCAGCACGCCTGACGTGACCGTGTACAGCCACGAGCATGGCAACGACAACCCGTTCCACGTCCGGGAGCTCACCGAGCCGCAGTTCCAGGCGCTGCTGAGTGGCTCGTTCGACCACGTCGCCATCCTGCGCCAGAACGTCGCCGTCGGATCGCTCATCACCAGCAAGGCGGCATCTGGTTTGGGAATCGCCCACTCAGGAATTGCACAGTCCGTGCGGAGGGCACCGGACGGCAGCTGGCAGGTGGAGCAGGAGCTGCCGCACACCTACCTGCTCGGTATCGCCTCGGATGCGCCGTTGCCGGACCTGCCCGGGCTCAGTGCGCTGGTCGATCCCGACCTGGCGCTGGTGCGCGACGCGCATCGCGCACTGGCCCATGAGCGGAACCAGGTCGCCGAGCTCACCGCTGAGCTGGCTCACGAGCGGAACCGGGCCGCCGAGCTCGCCACGGAGCTGGCCGACGGTCGGCAGCGGGCCGCTGCCGACCGAGCCACCGGCGCGCGACGACTGCAACGGCTGGAGGGCGACGTGCACCGGCTGGGTACCGAACTTGCCGCCGCACAGCGCCGGGCGCAACGGGCGGAGTCGCTGGCGTCCTGGCGCCACGAGCTCGGCAGCGCCGCCGAACGCCGCGCGGCTGAGCTGGAACGGGAAGCGGTGGCGTTGCGGGCCGAGCAGTCGGCCACTGCCCAGCGGCTGATCTCTCGATACCGGGGTGCCGTCGAGCGGACGGCACCCCGCGGGACGCTACGCCGCGATCTCTACGAGCGCGCCCTGGGGCGCCAGCCGACACCGGCGGCGCAGACCCCTGAGCCCGGCCCGGTCGAGCTGCGCACCAGCACGTCGCCGCTGGTCAGCGTGGTCGTGCCGGTGCACGGCAAGTGGGAGTACACCCGGGCGTGCCTCGCCAGCATCGAGCAGCACCGCCCGACGGTCCCGTTCGAGGTGCTGGTCGTCGACGACGCCTCACCGGATCGCACCGCCGAACTGGTGGCGGCCAGCCCCGGCCTGCGGCTGGTGCGCACCCAGCGCAATCTCGGGTTCGTGGGGGCGTGCAATCTCGGCGCGAGCCACGCCCGCGGGGCCTACCTGCTGTTCCTCAACAACGACACCGAGGTGCGGCCCGGCGCCCTGGACGCGCTGGTCGGTGCGGCCGACTCGGACAACCGGATCGGCCTGGTCGGCGCTCAGTTGGTCTACCCGGACGGGCGGCTACAGGAAAGCGGCGGCATCATCTGGGCCGACGGCTGTGGCTGGAACTACGGACGCGACCGGGACGCCGGCGCGGCTGAGTTCCAGGTGCGGCGCGACGTCGACTACTGCTCCGGAGCGGCGATCCTGGTGCGCCGGGACCTGTTTGACTCCGTCGGCGGGTTCGACCAGCGCTACGCGCCCGCCTATTACGAAGACACCGACCTGGCCTTCGCCATCCGGGCGACGGGGCACCGCACGATCGTCGAGCCGACCGCGGTAGTGATGCACCACGAAGGTGTCTCACATGGCACCGACGTCGGCACCGGCGTCAAGCGCTACCAGGAGATCAACCGCACGCTGTTCGTGGAGAAGTGGGCGCAGGCTTTGGCCTATCACCTGCCGGCCGCGAGCGAGCTCAACGTGTGGCTGGCTCGGCAGCGGGGGCTGGAAGGGCACCGAGGCGGCCTGGTGCTCGTCGCCGACCACCAGGTCCCCACCCCCGACCGCGA
>DASYIL010000307.1:0-5933 GCA_035997545.1 Pseudonocardiaceae bacterium | reverse complement strand
CGCCGCCGCCGGTCGGCCTGGACGCGGCGTACGTGCAGCTGCTGGCCGACACCGTGGCCCGCCACGCCGACGAGCTGGCTGCGGTGATCGTGGAACCCGTGGTGCAGAACGCCGGGGGGATGCGTTTCCACGACCCGAGTTACCTGCACGTACTGCGGGAGATTACCCTGGCCCACGACGTGCTGCTGGTCTTCGACGAGATCGCCACCGGGTTCGGCCGTACCGGGGCGCTGTTCGCTGCCGACCACGCCGGGATCAGTCCCGATGTGATGTGCGTGGGCAAGGCGCTCACCGGCGGCTACCTCACGATGGCGGCGACGCTGTGCACCCCGCGGGTGGCCGAGGGCATCTCGGGTGGCGAGGTCCCGCTGCTCGCCCACGGGCCGACATTCATGGGTAACCCACTGGCGGCGGCGGTGGCGTCCGCGTCGATCGACCTGCTGCTCGGTCAGGATTGGCGTGCCGAAGTGTGGCGCCTGGAGGCGGGGTTGCGGGCCGGGTTGGCGCCGGCGCGGGAGTTGCCCGGTGTGGTCGACGTCCGGGTGCTGGGCGCGATCGGGGTCGTACAGCTCGACCATGACGTCGACCTCCCTGCCGCCACCGCGGCCGCGGTCGCGCAGGGCGTGTGGCTGCGCCCTTTTCGCGATCTCATTTACACCATGCCGCCCTACGTCACGGGCGACGAGGACCTTGCGCGGATCACCCACGGGGTGCTCGCCGCAGCTGCCGCCTGCTGACGTCCGCCGCCTGATCGCCCGTGGCGGGTCGCGCCTGCTGCGGGTTGCCACTATTCGACGGGGCGGGCGCGTGATGACGGTGGAGTGCTACTCACGTCGAAAGAGTGAATGCCGACGGTAGTTCATCTCAGCCTTACCTGGACTTCAAGCCCGGCCAGGACGATGGGTGGCGACGGGGAGGAATCAGGTCGTCACGGTCAATGACGTCCGTCGACGTCCGTCGACGTCCGTCGCCCCTGGAAGGCCCAGCAATCGTGGAGGGTATCGCCTGTGCTGCGCCACGACCTGCCGGCTTCCCTGGTGGTGTTGCTCGTCGCAGTGCCGTTGTCCCTGGGAATCGCGGTTGCCTCGGGCGCACCGGTGATGGCCGGGCTCATCGCCGCGGCTGTCGGCGGGATCGTGGCCGGGCTGCTCGGCGGGTCACCCCTGCAGGTGAGCGGTCCCGCTGCCGGGCTCACCGTGGTGGTAGCGGACCTGATCGCGCGGTTCGGCTGGGGCGTCACGTGTGCCATCACAGCGGCCGCCGGGCTGCTGCAGGTGCTGTTCGGGGTCAGCCGAGTGGCCAGCGCGGCGCTGGCGATCTCCCCGGCGGTGGTGCACGCGATGCTCGCCGGCATCGGGATCACGATCACATTGGGCCAGCTGCATGTGCTGCTCGGTGGCACACCCGGCACCGACGCGATCACGAACATCGTCGACCTGCCCGCCCAGCTCGTCGATATCCACGATCACGCGGCGCTGGGGGGACTCGCGGTGATCGCCGTGCTGCTGATCTGGCCGCGGCTGCCCCGTCCGCTGCCGCACATCCCGGCGCCGCTGGTGGCTGTAGCCGGGGTGACCGCGCTGTCCACCGTGTTCGCGTCCGACGCCGAGCGGGTGGTACTGCCCGGTTCGTTGCTGGACTCGTTGAGCTTGCCGGACGTGCCGGGTGGCATGTGGGGCGGTGTGCTCACCGGTGTGCTCACCGTGGCGTTGATCGCCAGCGTAGAGAGTCTGCTCTCAGCGGTGGCGGTGGACAAGATGGGCCAGGACAAGATGGGCCAGGGCGGGAAGACCAACCTCGACCAGGAGCTGGTTGGCCAGGGCTCGGCGAACATCGTGTCTGGGATGTTGGGTGGCCTGCCGGTGACCGGCGTGATCGTCCGGAGCTCCACCAACGTCGCCGCCGGAGCGCGTACCAGGGCCTCGACCGTTGCGCACGGTGTCTGGGTGATCGTGTTCACGGTACTGCTCGTCGGGCTGATCCAGATGATTCCGCTGGCCGTGCTTGCCGGGCTGTTGGTGGTGATCGGCCTGCGCCTGGTCAGGTTTGCGCACCTGCGTTCGGCCCGCCGGCAGGGCGAGCTGGTGATCTACCTGGTCACGTTGACCGGCGTGGTGTTCCTGAATCTGTTGGAGGGCGTGCTCATCGGGTTGGGGCTCTCGCTGCTGATGCTGTTGCGGCAGGTTGTCTGGTCAGGAGTGCACGCTGACAAGGTGCGGCCGGGATCCGACGACGAGCCGGCCGGCTGGCGGGTGGTGGTCGAGGGCACCCTGAGCTTTCTGTCCATCCCCCGGCTGTCCCGGGTGCTGTCGCAGGTGCCAAGCGGCAGTCATGTCGTCGTGGAGATGGTGGTCGACTTCCTGGACCACGCCGCCTATGAGCACCTTGCCACGTGGCAGCGACAGCATGAGGCCAACGGCGGCACCGTCGTCGTGGACGAGGTGGGGCCGGCGCGGTGCAACGGCGATGGCAGCAACCGTCCCGCCCGGCGGGTGGGCATGCCTGCTCTGCCGCGCGCCTTCTCGCCGTGGTGGGTGTGGCAGGTCCAGCACGAGGACCACGACCACGGTGCGTTGCAGCCGCTGTTCGTCGGGGTGCGTGAGTACCACCGGCGTTCGGCGGCCGAGGTGCTGCCGCACCTGGAACAGTTGGTGGACGGGCAACGACCCCGGGCCCTGTTCCTGACCTGCGCCGACTCGCGGGTGGTGCCCAACGTGCTCACCAGCAGCGGCCCAGGCGACCTATTCACGGTACGCAATCTCGGCAACCTGGTACCGCCACCCGGACACGAGTCCGGGTCGTCGGTCGCCGCGTCGCTGGAGTACGCGGTGAACCACCTCGAAGTGCCGTCGATCCTGGTATGTGGGCATTCCGGCTGCGCAGCGATGCACGGGCTGCTCGACGGCGCGACCCTCGACAGCTCGCTAGGCCGGTGGCTGCGCTGGGGCCTACCAAGCCTGTACGCACTGCGCGACGGCCACCCGGTTGGTGTTGCAGCTGCCGAGGAGGGGCGTGACGAGGTCGACCAGCTCTCGATGGTCAACGTGGCCCTCCAGGTCGAGGTGCTCGGCAGGCACTCGGCGGTGCGGGACGCCGTCGCGGCCGGCCGGGTGCAGGTAACGGGCCTGTTCCTGGACATCCGCACAGCCCGGCTGCTGCTCCTGGACCCCGAAGCCGCGCGCTTCGTGCCGGTGCCCGACGACCAGTTGCTCGCGGTGCAGCCACCCTGACGGTCCTTGGCCGGCGGGTCGTACGCTCGCTGGTCGTGACCGGGGCCCTGGACTGGTTGGATGATGTGGCGATCGCGCGTCGGGCCGCCGGATTGCGGCGCATACTGCGGCCTCGGTCGGCGTTCGAGCCGGTGATCGACCTGGCTTCCAACGACTACCTGGGCCTGGCCAGGGACCCCCGGGTCGTCGAGGGTGCGGTGCATGCGGCGCGTACCTGGGGCGCGGGGTCGACGGGATCCCGGCTGGTCACCGGCTCCACCGAGCTGCACACCCAGCTGGAGGACGAGCTCGCCGCGTTCTGTGGCGCGGCGGCCGCGCTGGTGTTCTCCTCGGGCTACACCGCCAACCTCGGTGCGGTGACGGCGTTGTCCGGGCCGGGCAGTCTGGTGGTGTCCGACGCCGGCAGCCACGCCTCGCTGGTCGATGCCTGCCGATTGTCCCGGGCTCGGGTCGTGGTCACCCAGCACGCTGATGTCGCGGCGGTGAACACTGCGCTGGCTGCCCGGTCCGAGCCGCGCGCGCTGGTCATCACCGATTCGGTGTGCAGCGTGAACGGTGACCTCGCGCCGCTCGCCGAGCTGCACCGGGTGTGCCGGGAGCGCGCGGCGGTGCTGCTGGCCGATGAGGCGCACGGTTTCGGGGTGCGCGGGCCCGGCGGGCGGGGACTGCTCGCCGAATGCGGTCTCGCCGGTGAGCCCGACGTGGTGGCGACGGTCTCACTGTCGAAATCATTGGGCAGCCAGGGCGGTGCCGTACTGGGTACCCGCGCGATGGTCAACCACCTGGTCGACGCGGCGCGCAGCTTCATCTTCGACACCGGCCTGGCGCCGCCGGCCGCAGGCGGGGCACTGGCCGCACTACGGGCGCTCCGTGCCGAACCTGCGCTGCCCGGCCGGGTACTCGACGCTGCGGCAGCCATCGCCACCGCAGCGGGTGCACCCCCGCCAACGTCCGGGGTGGTCTCGGTGATCCTCGGCGAGCCTGCGGGGGCCGTCGATGCGGCCGCGGAGTGCCTGCGCCACGGCGTGCGAGTGGGATGCTTCCGTCCACCGACGGTGCCCGCCGGGACCAGCAGGTTGCGCCTGACAGCCCATGCCGCGCTGACCGACGCAGACCTGGAGCAGGTCGCGCAGGCGCTCGCTGCGGTAATCGCCAGGGCGGCGTTGTGACCATGCTCGTGGTGACCGGAACGGGCACCGGCGTTGGCAAGACCGTGGTGACATCGGCGATCGCTGCGCTGGCCGTTGCCGCGGGCCGCCGGGTGGCGGTACTCAAACCCGCACAGACCGGCGTCGAGCCGGGACAACCGGGTGACGTCGACGAGGTGCGACGTCTCGCGGGCCCTTCGGTCACGTGCCGGGAGCTGGCCCGATTCCCCGATCCGCTCGCACCGGCGACTGCGGCCCGCTGCGCCGGCCTGCCCCCGGTGACGGCGGCAACCACCATCACGGCGGCCCGGGAACTCGCCGCAGAGCATGACCTGGTGTTGATCGAAGGTGCTGGGGGATTGCTGGTACACCTGGACGACCGTGGTGCAACGCTCGCCGACGTCGCCGCCGCCTTGGCCGCACCGGTGCTCGTCGTCGTCGCGGCCGGACTCGGCACGCTCAACCACACCGCGCTCACCGTCGAAGCGCTGCGCAGCCGCGGTCTGTGCGGGGTGGGAATGGTGATCGGTGCTTGGCCCGCCGAGCCTGACCTCGCCGCCCGGTGCAACCTTGTTGATCTGCCTGCCGTCGCTGGCCTGGCGCTGCTTGGTGCCCTGCCAGCGGGCGCCGGACGCCTCACCGCGGTGGAGTTCCTCCTGGTAGCCCGACGTGGACTTGAGTCAGGATCCCCAGAGTGGGGCTCGTTTTGCGGTGGTGAATACGTTGGGTTGGGCGACTGTTGAAGACCGGCACAACCGGGGTTGGCGGTCCTTGAAGAGCCCCCAACCGGTCAGTCCAGGTAGTCGCGCAGGACCTGGGAACGGGAGGGGTGGCGCAGTTTGGACATTGTCTTGGACTCGATCTGCCGGATGCGCTCCCGGGTCACCCCGTAGACCTGGCCGATCTCATCGAGAGTGCGTGGCTGACCGTCGGTGAGCCCGAATCGCAGCCGCACCACTCCGGCCTCGCGCTCAGACAGCGTCGCGAGCACGGACTGCAGCTGGTCCTGCAGCAGCGTGAACGAGACCGCGTCCACCGCGACCACGGCCTCGGAGTCCTCGATGAAGTCGCCGAGCTGGGAGTCACCTTCGTCGCCGATGGTCTGGTCCAGCGAGATGGGCTCCCGGGCGTATTGCTGGATTTCCAGCACCTTCTCCGGAGAGATGTCCATCTCCTTGGCCAGCTCCTCGGGGGTGGGCTCGCGGCCCAGGTCCTGGAGCAGCTCGCGCTGGATGCGGCCCAGTTTGTTGATCACCTCGACCATGTGCACCGGGATCCGGATGGTGCGGGCCTGGTCAGCCATTGCCCGGGTGATCGCTTGGCGGATCCACCAGGTGGCGTAGGTGGAGAACTTGTATCCCTTGGTGTAGTCGAACTTCTCCACCGCGCGGATCAGGCCCAGATTGCCTTCCTGGATCAGATCCAGGAAAGCCATGCCGCGGCCGGTGTAGCGCTTGGCCAGCGAGACGACGAGGCGAAGGTTGGCCTCGAGCAGGTGGTTCTTGGCGCGCTCGCCGTCGCGGACGATCCAGTTGAGGTCGCGGCGCATCTGCGG
>DASYIL010000306.1:0-1557 GCA_035997545.1 Pseudonocardiaceae bacterium | reverse complement strand
CGCCACTCACGAGTCTCCGAAGGAGACCAAATTCCCCTGACCGCAGCCGCCACCGGGATCGGCAAGCTGGTGGTCACCACACGCGGTGCGCGCGTGGTTGGGTGGGAGGCGGGAACGCGCTGAGTGTGACGCCGAGCTGATCGATCTGGTGCGGATCAGCGTTCGGGACCACTTCCAGCGGCGTAAGTTGGTCCGCCAACTGTGCCGGCTCTTGGCAGCATCAGCAGCTGAGCGTTCATCCGCAACCGGTGGTGCGCGCCATGGTAGGGATTTGGGTCCTTGCTCATCACGAACTCCTCGCGTCTGTGCTGACCTGGACGGACCAGGGGTGAGGTGGCCCGATCGCCAGGCCACCCCCTTACCGATACGAGGCCGGGTCTGCGCCATATATATTCAGCTCCGGACGTGAGCGCTGTGAGATCGAGAGGGGTGGGGGTCGTGGCTGACCAGGACTCGACGGCGTCGACGGTGGATGGTGGGGGCACGGCGTCACCGACCGAGACGGGCATCACGGGGCCGCCGAACCCGATGAGTCCTGGTCAGACGCTTTCTCCGTTCCAGGCGTCGCTGAGCCCACCGCAGGCGCATCACCTGCGCCCGGGGGTCGTGCACGAGGTTGACATCGCCGAGACGACGATGGCGATCCACCCCGATCTTCCACCCGTTCCGGTCTGGGGCTTTGGTACCGAGGGCCGCGTCGTTTCGCCGGGACCGCTGCTGGAGGTGGCGGCCGGTCAGGAGACGTGGGTGCGCTGGCGCAACTGCTTGCCGGCGTCGGTCCGTCCAGGGGATGTGCCGCCGGCCCGGCTCCCCATCGCCACCGCGGTGCTGCAAGACCCCAACGGGGCCACCGACTCGGTGCAGAACTACCTCGGCGGGCAGGGCGGTGTGCCCGAGGACACCTCTGGTGCACCGATTGGATGGACCACGGTGCACCTGCACGGGGCGCATTCGCCCTCCGACGCCGACGGATGGCCGGACAATATGGCTGCCACCGGCTCCGACCAGCTCTCCGGCTACCCCAATAGCTACGACAATCTCGACCTCGGGCTGGGGAAGGTCGGCGAGTTCCTGTGGTACCACGACCACGCCATGAACGGCACCCGCTACCAGGTGTACTCCGGGCTGGCTGGTGGATACTTCATGCGGGACCCGCGCGAGCGGGAGCTCGGTCTGCCGAGTCGCGCGCAGGATGGCGAGATCCTGCTCCTCTTGCAGGACCGCAACCTCGACGTCGTCGACGGCAAGCTGCGATTGCTGCACAAGATCACCACTGACACCGCGGAGTCCTTCGGCCCGTTGACGCTCGTCGATGGCAGGTTGTGGCCGAGGTTGGCGCTGCGGCCGATGGTCTACCGGTTGCGGCTGCTCAACGGAAGCAACGCGCGCACCTACCGGCTGCACCTGGTGACCGTGCGGCAGGACGCGGACGGTGCTTTGGTGGTCACGCCGCAGCACGAGCGGGTCCTGGTGATCGGCACCGGCGGTGGCCTGCTGTGGCGGGGCTGGCGGCTCGGTGATGACCAGGCCCTCACCGTGATGTCCTCCGACCGGGTC
>DASYIL010000305.1:0-12526 GCA_035997545.1 Pseudonocardiaceae bacterium | reverse complement strand
CTCAGCGTCCATCAGGACCTCTCCTCACCGGGACCCCTCACCGATGCCCCGGGGCCGTCGCCCCGGGACATCGGTGAGGAGGTGACGTCAGGCTATCGCGGCGCCTGGTGGTGGACACTGCGTACCGTGGATCCCGACGGCGTGATCAGGCTGGTCGGCGCGATCCTGCGCGGTACCCCGAGCTTGCCCGGCGCCGCCTGCCGCGGCCGGTACGAGCTGTACGACGAGATCCCCGGCCAGCCGACCCGACGCGGGGTCGCCGAGATCCTCCAGCAGCGGCGCACGGCTGCCGCTGCCCTCTGCCAGCGATGCCCTGTGCGGGCGCGGTATCCGCTCTCGCGACCTGGGGAAACGAAGATCCCGATTACAGGATCGCTGCAGGTGACAGGCCACTTTCCGCAAGATCACCGATAGTGGGCAAATCGGGCATTCCATTTGTCGTTGACCACGATCACCAGTGCGCGGTCCTTGGCGGCGGCGATGTTGTTCAACGCCTCCCAGCACATCCCCCCGGTCAGCGCCCCGTCCCCGACCACGGCCACCACCGCCCGGCTGGTCTCCCCACGCAGCGTGTAGGCCTTGGCCAACCCGTCGGCGTAGGACAGCGCGGTGGAGGCATGGGAGTTCTCGACGAGGTCATGGACCGACTCGGCGCGGCTGGGATAGCCCGAGATGTGACACACCTGGTCCACCAAGAACTGGCAGATTTCCCAGGCCAGCACTACGAGCTGGTCATGAGTAAGACACCGCAGGTCAGGTGGGCTGTGGATGGTCTCCAGCACAGTCATCCCTCTCCCCTTGAGCTGAGTCTGGCCGGTGACCGCAGCGCGGACGGCAGAGTGAAGGAGATGTCCTCACGAGCGACCTCACGTTCGGTCACGGTGAGCCCACCCAGCCCACCCAGCGCGGTCACGACGTCATCGACGAGGTGGGTGGGGGCAGAGGCACCCGCGGTCAGCCCGAGCACCCGCACCCCCGCCAGCCAGCTGGGGCGAATGTCGCCGGGGGCGTCGATGAGGTAGCCGGGAGCACCGCGGAGGCGGGCGAGCTCGACCAGCCGTTGGGAGTTCGAGGAGTTCTCCGACCCGACCACCAGCACCAGGTCGCAGTCCTCGGCGATAGCGCTCAACGCGTTCTGCCGGTTGGTGGTGGCGTAGCAGATGTCCGCCGAAGCCGGCCCGCGCAAGGCTGGGAACCGGGTGTGCAGGTCGGCGATCACCTCGGCGGTCTCCTCGACGCCCAGGGTGGTCTGGGTCAGATACGACACCCGCTCCGGGTCGTCCACCTGCAGGGCCTCGACGTCGGCGACGGTAGCGACCACGGTCGTCCGGGCCGGTGCCTCACCCAGAACGCCCTCGATCTCCTCGTGTTCCCGGTGGCCGACCAGGATCACGGTGTCGCCGCGGGCGGCGAACCGCCGTGCCTCGGTGTGCACCTTGGTCACCAGGGGGCAGGTCGCATCGATGACCTCCAGCTCCCGGCGGCTGGCCTCCTCGCGCACCACCGGGGACACCCCATGGGCAGAGAACACCACGGTGGCCCCCGCCGGGACGGCCTCCAGCTCGTCGACGAACATCGCGCCTCGGGCGCTGAGAGCGGCCACCACATGGGCGTTGTGCACAATTTGCTTTCGCACGTAGACCGGGCCATCCCGCTGCTCCAGCGCGCGCTCGACGATCTCGATGGCGCGGTCCACCCCGGCACAAAACGATCGGGGGGCAGCGAGCAGCACGCTGCGGTCCCCGAGGACCGAGGCCCAGTCGGCCAGCACGCTGCGCGCGGTATGCCAGTCGGTGCCGCCTGCGGTGGCCACTCCCAAGCCGACCCACCCGCCAGCGGCGGGCACGACCACGGCCGCCCCGGTTGCGGCGTGCGCCGACTCCTCGATGGTGTCGATCAGGTGCAGCGGGCCATGGGTGGTGGCCAGCCCGCGGCGGCGCAGTTCCGCAGTGAGCAGCGCGGCGGCGGGGCAGCCGAGGACCACCCGGTCGGCGCCGTGCAATTCGTCGGCGACCAGGACCGTCCCCGGCACCAGCCGAGTGGGGGCCCTCGCGGCGACCAAGGCAGGGGGATGAGGATGGCACATACGTGATGTCTCCTTACGCGGGGCGGTCCTCAACCGGACTGGCTAGCGATCGCGGTGAACTGCCCGGCGGGCCAGCGCGGCGAGTTCCGCGGCGGCCTGGAACGCCGGCTCGCCAGCGTCCAGCTCGGCCGCGTCCAGCTCGGCCAGGGCCGCATCCAGCAGCTCGGTGGCTTGGCTCTGGCTCCAGACCCGCCCGCCCGCGCGTTCCACCAACTCCGCGGCCTGCGCCAGGTCGGTGGCGGACAGTGGCTGGTGTCGCCGGTAGAGGGCGGCCAGCCGCTCCCCGGCCGCGGTGCCGGAATGCAGCGCAGCTACCACGGGGAGGGATTTCTTCCGCCGCTGCAGGTCGGCATAGGCCGGCTTGCCGGTGACCCGCGGATCACCCCAGATGCCCAGCAGATCATCGATGTGCTGAAACGCCACCCCCAGGTGCACACCGAACCGACGCAAGTGCCCGACCTGGTTCGGGCGCCCCCCAGCGCAGCAGGCCCCCAGGGCGGTGGCGGCTCCCAGCAAGGCACCGGTCTTGCCCGCGACCATGGCCAGGCACTCGGCCAGGGTGACCGCCGAGCGCTGTTCCAAAGCCATGTCCGCCTGCTGGCCGCCGATCATCTCCAGCACCGCGGCCGACAGCAGCTCCGCGCCCGATTCGGCGGCTGGGTGCCCGCTGACGGCAAGCACCCGGAACGCTGCGGTCACCAGAGCGTCTCCGGCCAGGATCGCCGCAGCGGAGCCGAAGACGGTCCAGGCGGTCGGACGCCCGCGACGGGTCCGGTCGCCGTCCATCACATCGTCGTGCAGCAGGGAGAAGTTGTGTACCAACTCCACCGCCGTCGCCGCCGATACCGCCGCCTCCGGGTGACCGCCGATGGCCGCAGCGGCGAGCAGAACCAGCGCCGGGCGCACCCCTTTACCACCACCCCCACCTCCGCTCGGGACACCGTGGCTGTCCCACCAGCCGAAGTGGTAGCCGGTGATGTGGCGCATCGAGGCAGGCAACGCATCGACGGCAGTCCGCAGCGCGGGATCGACCAGGGTGCAGGTCCAGGCCAGCACTTCATCCACCGACCGGGCAGCGGTTACTTCCACGGCGGTCATGAGCCGACCCCAGCCGCAGCGGTACCGAAAGTTGATCTATGTAAGCTGTCAGCGATGGGCGTTGCCCCGGATCTAGACACTCCGCTGACCAGGGAGAACGCCGTCGTTTGCGGCTGGTAATAGCTACCTTTACGACACCCCATGTAGGGAGTTAGCCGCTTCTGCTGTTCCACCGTGTCCACTCCAACCCACGGGTTCGTTCGGGACCGACTTTTCCGAGGTTCCTTGAGATCCGCAGAGTCTTGCCGCGCGCACCCTTCTGCGGCATTGCCGCCAGCGGCCAAGGTGCTTTCGTGTTGGCCGGAGTTCTCGGATTCCCGCTGGCGGGTAGCCGAATTGGCCACTAGCCATGACGACGGCGCGAGCGCCGTCGTCGATCGTGGGTGTGCTCCCACTGGCGCCACTCACGTACCAGGAGGTACGACCGTGACGAACCCGCGGTCCAGGCCGACGACCACAGATGCCGGCATCCCGGTCGCGAGTGATGAGCACTCGCTCACCGTCGGCATCAATGGTCCGATTCTGCTGAATGACCCCTATCTCATCAAGCAGATGGAAGGGGCGTCGTGATGCCGCTACTGGCTCTTCCAGCTTTGGGCTATCCGTTCGCCTCGCAAGTCAGCCCGTTCGCCACCGAGGTGGACGAGGCGTGCTATTTGTGGGGGGAAAGCATGGGGATCTTCTGCCTGGGCGACGCGCGGGAGTACCGCCGCACCCAGGTGGGCTGGTTGGCCGCCTATACCTGCCCGCTGGGCACACGGGAAGGCATGCAACTGCTCGCGGACTGGCAGATGTGGCTGTTCGCCTTCGACGACGGCTACTGCGATGAGTCCGACCACGGAGCCCGATCCGACGCGATGGTCCAGCGGGTCGTCGGCCTCCTCGGCGTCCTGGAGGGCGAAGCCCAGCCCTCGGCCAGCGATCCGTTCAGTGTGGCGCTGGGCGACCTGTCGGCCCGGCTGGCCGGGTGCGCGCGGGGATACCAGCGGTCGCGCTTCGCCAGCGCCGTCCGAGGGTACTTCCTGGCCCAGTGCTGGGAGGCGGTCAACCGCGCGGCCGGTGCCCCGCCCCAGCTGGACGAGTACACCCGCATGCGCCGCCACAGCGGCGCCGTACGGACCTGCACCGCGCTGGCCGACGTCGCGTGCGGCTACGAGCTGCCCGCCGCCGACTACGACCACCCCGAGGTCGCCGCGCTCACCGACATGGCGGTCAACGTCGCGTGCTGGGCCAACGACATCCTCTCCTACCCCAAGGAGGCCCTACGCAGCCGCGCGGTGCACAGCCTGCCCGCTGTCCTGCGACACGAGCGGAACCTGGACGCGGCGCAATCCCTCGACATGACAGCCCAGATGCACGACCGGGAGGTAGCGCGCTACCTGGACTCCGAGCAGCGCGTCCGCGTCTGGGCCTGCCCCGCACTGCACAGGTACCTCGACGACCTGCGCTTCTGGATGTCCGGGAATGTGCAGTGGTCCCACAGCACCGGCCGATACCGGCACCCCGCCGACGCGGGCGTGGACAGAACGCCCGGCCCCCTCACCAGCGCCACCAACGTCACAGCAGGGCAGGCGAGATGACCGTCCACACCACTGCTGTCCCCAGCGTGAGGGGGCTGCCCGTGCTGGGCAGCGCCACCCGGCTGCTGCGCGACCCCCTCCGGTTCATCTGCTCCCTGCGCGCCCACGGCGGGGTGGTGGCCATCCGGATCGGGGCCCTCACGGTTTTCGTGGTCATTGACCTACGCCTAGTCCGGCAGATGCTCGTCGACAAGGCACACGCATTCGACAAAGGCCGCCAGTTCGAGAAACTGCGCCTGTGGTGGGGCGACGGCCTGTCGACCTCGGAAGGGGCGTGCCACCTGCGCCAGCGGCGCCTGATGCAGCCAGCGTTCCACCGCCAGCAGGTCGCCCGCTACGTGCAGGATATGCAGCAGGCCGCCCAGCGGCGCGTCGGCTCCTGGCCGGCCGGCCAGGTGATCCAGCTCGACAAGGAGATCTACGCGCTGCTGGTCACCATGATCACGCAGAACCTGTTCTCCACCAGGATCGACGAGAAGGCCATCGCGGCCCTCCAGTCCGCTCTGCCGGTCATCCTGGACTGGGTCGGATGGCTCTGCCTAGACACCACCGACCTGCTGGGGAAGCTGCCGGTGCCGGCCAACCGGCGTTTCCGCCGCGCGCTGAGGGCCATGCACACCACCGTCGACAGCATCATCGATAACCACCAGGCCGACAGCGCCGACCTGCTGTCGATGCTGCAGACCGCCCGCGACCCCGACACCGGGCAGACCATGTCCCGCCAGCAGGTCCACGATGAGGCCATCACCATCATGATGGTCGGGTCGGAGACCACCAGCACGACGTTGAGCTGGGCCTGTCACCTGCTCAGCCAGCACCCGGGCGTCCAGCGCGACCTGCAAGCCGAGGTCGACCGCGTCCTGGCCGGGCGGACCCCCGGGGCAAACGACCTCGACCAGCTCGTCCATACCCGCCGCGTGATCACCGAGACGCTGCGCGTGTACCCGCCGGTGTGGCTGCTCACCCGACGCGCCACCACCGACGTCGAGCTGGGCCACTACCGCATCCCTGCGGGCTCTGCCGTCTGCTTCTCCGCCTACGCCGTCCACCGGGATCCAGCCTCCTACCCCGACCCCGACCGCTTCTACCCTGACCGGTGGCTACCCGACCGCAGCGACACCCCGCCCCGTACCTCCTACATCCCGTTCAGCGCAGGCAACCGCGGCTGCATCGGCGAGCCCATCGCCTGGGCCCAGGCCACCATCACCCTGGCCACCATCGCCCAGCAGTGGACCCTCCGCCCTGCGCCGGGGGCAGCCATCAAGCCAGCGGCCAGGATGCTCCTCATGCCCAACCGCCTCCCCATGGTCCCCCAACCCCGCCACACCACCTGACCGCGCCCACCCCGGGCGGGCAGATCCGACGACTCGCCAGCACGCATCGGGGGAAGGTCACTTTCAAGGAGATGTGATGACAACTGTGCAACTGGGCATGCCCGCACCGCCGGCTGTGCCCAACCTGCCGGCCCCGCGGCGGCGCGTATCCCGCCAGGTCATGGTCGGCGGTGTACCCGTCGGGGGCGACGCGCCGGTCTCGGTCCAGTCCATGACCACCACCCGCACCTGCGACATCGACGCCACACTGCAGCAGATGCACCTCGGCGTCACCGAAGCCGGACCACATTTCCAGGGCACCATCAAGTCCGCCGTCGCGTTCGGAGTTCTGCTCGCCGAGGGGATCGGTGACACCCTCCGGGTCTCGCTGCCCGCCCCGCCCGTCGAGGAAGTGAAGGTCGGCCACCAGATCCTCGAATCCCTCGGCCTGCGACCCCGCCACCTCGAGATCGTGTCCTGCCCCTCCTGCGGGCGCGCCCAGGTTGACGTCTACACCCTCACCGAGCAAGTCACCGCCGCATTCGACGGCTTCCCCGTCCCACTCCGCATCGCCGTCATGGGCTGTGTGGTCAATGGCCCCGGCGAAGCCCGCGAAGCCGACCTCGGCGTCTCCGCCGGCAACGGCAAAGGCCAAATCTTCATCCGCGGCAAAATCATCAAAACCGTCCCCGAACACCAGATCGTCCACACCCTCCTCAACGAAGTCCTCCACAGAGACTGGTCACACGGCGATGGCAGGGTGAAACAATAACGACGGTTCCGCTGGCTGACGCCACCGCCCGCTTATGTTCTTGACTGCTGAGGAATCGACTATGCCAACCCCGACCATGTCTGGTGGAGTTCCCCTACTCGGTCACGCCGTCATGTTCGCGTTGCGTCCGCTGAAGTTCTTGGAGTCCGCGCGTGACCGCGGCGACGTCGTTGTCTTCCGGCTCGGCACCAAACCCGCCTACCTGGTCAACACCCCCGAGCTCGCCCGAGAGGTCCTGGTCACCCAGTACCACGCACTCGCCAAGGGCGGTTCGCTCTTCGAAGCAGCTGCCCCCCTTCTCGGCAATGGGCTCCTTTCTTCCAAGGGAACCTTCCACCGCCGTCAGCGGCGCCTGATGCAACCGGCGTTCCATCACGCTCACCTCGCCTCGTACGCCACGACCATGGCCGATGTCGTCGCGACACTGTCTACCTCGTGGCGCCCGGGCCAGATTCTCGACGTGAACCATGAGATGACCGCGCTCACCATCGCGGTCCTGAGCAAGTGCCTGTTCTCCAAGACCCCCGGTCTCGACGTGGTGGCCACGTTCCAAGAGTCCCTGCCGACGGTACTCAAGGGAATCTTCAAACGTGTAGCTCTCCCGATCACGTGGCCCCACCGGATCCCCACCCCCGAGAACCGGCGCTACCAGGCCGCGTTACGACACCTGCACGACACCATCGACCAGGTCATCACCGACTACCGTGCCCAGGACACCGACCGCGGTGACCTCCTCTCGATGCTGTTCCTCGCCCACGACGAGGAGACCGGCGAGTCGATGAGCGACCAGCAGATCCATGATGAAGTCCTGACCATCATGGCAGCGGGTGTCGATACCACCATGAGCACGCTCTCCTGGGCCTTCTATGTTCTCGGTGCCCGCCCCGACATCGAGAAACGGATCCACGCCGAGGTCGACGACATCCTCGACGGCCGGACAGCGGGGCTGGACGACATTCCCCGGCTGCACTACCTCGGCCGGGTCATCCAAGAGGTCCTGCGCGTCTACCCGCCCGCGTGGATACTCACCCGGCGGACCGTCACCGACGTCGACCTCGGCGGCCACCACCTCCCAGCCGGCGCCGATGTCTTCTTCAGCCCCTACGCCCTCCACCACGATCCGAGACTGTTCACCGAACCAGACACCATCGACCCCGACCGATGGCTACCCACACAAGCCAACGACATCAGACGCGGCACGTGCATACCCTTCGGATCCGGCGCCCGGAAATGCATCGGCGAATCCTTCGCCACCGCGGAGACCACCCTCGCCCTAGCAACCCTCACCAGCCACTGGCGACTGCGGCCCATCCCTAACCGCCCCCCGCAGCCCGCGGCCCACGCCACCTACTTCCCCGCCAACCTGACGATGACCGCCGAACCACGCCACCAGAACCACACCAACGGCCAGACCTGAATCACGGAACTCTCTCTAACCTCAACGGGGTCTTTCTGTGTCAAGTGGATTATTTGACAGTGCCTCTCCCAGGGCATGGAATTTGCCTTCCAAAAATACGCCACGAACAAGGCCGGTGCTGTTGACAGACAGCGGTCAGCTGGCTCGCTTGGCTCGCTGCCGAGCCTGGACCTGGAGGGTGTGGACTGGCTGATCGCGGGCGGGGAGAGCGGGCACCGAGCTCGCCCGGTAGATGCCTCGTGGGTGGCGGACCTGCGTGACGCATGCGCAGCAGCGGAAGTCGCGTTCTTCTTCAAGCAGTGGGGCGGGCGTACGCCGAAGGCGGGCGGCCGGGACCTGGAGGGCCGGACGTGGGACGCCTTGCCGCTGGCACGTCCCCGCTGGGGGCTAGACAACCGGGTCGAGCAACCGCAGCATCCGGCTGCAGTTGACGGGTGGCTGTGAGGGACGGTGGCGGAACGGCCGTGGGGCTTCTGGACCGAGAGGAAGCTCGACATGCTGTCGGCGTATCTGCCGGCTTTCACCACCGCGAGCAAGAAAGCGCAAAGCACAGTTTACCTGGACCTGTTTGCCGGCCAGGCCACGAACATCAGCCGAGACACCGGCAGGCCAATTGAGGGGAGTCTGCTGCGCGCTGTGCAGACTAAGCCGCCGTTCACCGTGGTGCGCGGCTTCGAGCTTCGGCAAGAGCGGGCGCAAAGCCTCCAGGGGGCCTTCCGGGCCGAATTCCCACACCGTGACGTGGTCGTGCACGCCGGGGAGGTCCACGACGCCCTGCAGTCTGCGCTGGCCGCCCTCGTGCCGTACCGGTGGTCACCGACGTTCGCGTTCATAGACCCCGAGGGCGTCGAGGCCCGTTGGGAGCTGCTGGAGGCGCTGGCCGCGCATAAGGCGCCCAGACAGACGAAGGTGGAACCGTTCCTGCTCCCCGCCTCCCCGCAGATCGTGCGAGTCGTCAACGACAGCCTCAACCCACACGACCAAAAGCACGCCGAGCAGCAAGTCACCCGTCTGTTTGGATCGACCGCGTAGCGACCCGTCCTCGACGGGCGCCGGTCGGGTGCCCTCGACGCGGAGCGTACGCGCGACGAGCTAACCAATATCATGCGCTGGCGGCTGGAGAAGACGCTGGGCTACGGCTTCACCCACACTCTGCGCTTGACCAACGTCAACGGCGTCCCGCTCTACGATATGATCTTCGCGACTGACCACGAGGTCGGCGACAAGATCATGAAGTCGGTTTACTTTAGGGCTGCCGAGCGGTTCCCGAAGATGCGACAGGAGGCGCGCGCCCGCCGCCGAGACCGCAAGGAGCAGGAGGCCGGTTTCAACGCGCTTTTCACGCACGAGGAGCTGGCCAGAGACGCGCCGCTGCGCGCCCATGAGTCCTACCAGCGCACTCCGCCCGTTCCTCCCTATGGCCAGATAATCCGGGGCCCGGGCTAGTGACACGCGATGAGGACGTGCCGCACCGTGCACCGAGCCTCCTCCTCGACGTTAGCCGTGTGCATTTGTCGGCGGCAGGATGCCGAGCGACATCCGTGGTGTCCCGCAGCACGATCTCTTTCGAACGCGAGATTGCGTGTCCGGCCGTGGTCGGGACAACTACGGATCTGAAGGTTGAATTTGATTCTTTTCGGGCGCCACAGATAAACCACCTCTGCCGGACGTCTGACGGTGTTCAGTGGACCACCGGGTGGGCTGGATCGACCCAGGGCACGTGTTGGGCTCGGCCACCCCGTCGATGTCCAGGTTGACCACGATCGGCTCCTGTCCGCTGCGGGTCACCACGCATTCCAGCGGCTCGTCGTCGAGTGCGTTGATCTCTTGGTGCGGCACGAACGGCGGCACGAAGATGAACCCGCCCGGGCCGGCTTCGGCGGTGAATTCGAGGTGCTCGCCCCACCGCATCCGGGCCCGGCCGCGGATCACATAGATCACGGTCTCCAGCTCGCCGTGATGGTGCGCCCCGGTCTTCGCGCCGGGGTGGATCGTGACGGTCCCGGCCCACAGCTTCTCCGAGCCCGTCCGGTCATGAGTGACCGCGGCGGCGCGGGTCATCCCCGGTGTCTGCGGGGTGTTGGTGTCCAGCGCGTCGCCGGGGACAACCCGCACGCCCTGGGTGCGCCAGTTCAGTGTTGCGCCCGGTTCGATCGTGTCCATGCAGGGAGGCTAGTCCGGACGAAGCGGTGGCCTGAACCGCAGCGACCGTGCGCCACGTCGGTCCAAGCATCGTCGAGACTCGCCGCGGGTAATCGGCCGGGAAGTGAACCGCCGGCCGCTGCAGTGAACACTGGCGTTGCGACCTTCACCCCAGCCGGGACCGCTGCGTCCCGTCGAGCCGACAGTTCCCGAGGCCGGGGACGAGGGCTTCCGAACTGCGGGCATGTGGCAGAACGTCTACGGCGTGACTGGGCGGCCTTTTCCAGGACCATGTCGGAGTCGACGCCCAGGCCGTCGGAGGACCAGGCATCACCGTGCTGGTCGGTGAATTTGGCCTCGATGCGGTTCAGTTCGCCGGCGATGTGGGCGCTGTGTAGTCGCGCCTCACCGGTGAACTCCGCCTTCCGCAGGAACAGGCCTGTGTTGACGACCAGCTAGTCAGCGGTCACTGCGCGGCCGTGGTCGTGAGAGAAATTTGGCCTCCTTGCAGACCAGCGCCCGCCGATGTGGGCGCGCTACAGCCGCACGTCACCGATGAACTCAGCCTTCGACAAGAACATGCTGCCGCCGACGGCTAACCGCTCGGCGCTCAACACACAGCCGTTGGCGGTAAGGATGGTTTCACGACAGTCCAGCTGGCCGCCGATGTGCGCCCCTGGAAGGACAACACCGCCGTCGCAGCGGAACCCACTGCAGAGGCCGAGCGTATGAGTCACTCCAGGCCGGAAGCTACTTGCGGACGCCGCGGCCGAGGCTGAGATATGGGGGGCGCCGAACCGGGGCGAGACGGCTCATCGCCCGAAGGTCAGCAGAACGCGAGTGGGCAAGCGCCGATGAACCTGACCCGGCCACCCGGGTGAGACAAGGCCCTGACGGGGTCGCTGCGCGATCACACCCGGGTGGCCGAGTCAGAACCCGCCGTCCTTACCGGACCCCCTCCCGTCCCACTGAGGCAAGCCGCGTTCCCCAGACCACCGAGCACCAGGAGACCCGATCATGAACGAGACGACCCTCCCTATCACCGGCAACCTGACCAGCGACCCCGATCTTCGGTTCACTCCTACCGGTACCGCGGTGGCCAACTTCACCGTGGCGGCGACTCCCCGCAGGTTCGACAAGTCCAGTGGTGGCTGGGTTGACGGTGAGGCCATCTTCATGCGGTGCACCGTCTGGCGTACGACCGCGGAGAACGTCGCGGAGAGCCTCACCCGAGGTGCCCGCGTGGTGGTCACCGGTCGACTGCGGCCCAACAACTACGAGACCCGCGACGGTGACAAGCGCACCATGCTGGAGCTCGACGTCGACGACATCGGCGCTTCGCTAAAGTTCGCCACCGTCAAGGTCGACCACGCCAAGCGCACCAACGGTGACGCAGACCGGCCCGCCGATAACGACGCGCCGCCGTTCTGACCCGGCCGCCTGGGTGGTCCCCTCTCCCGTGGGGGATCACCCCGGCCGCGCAGCACGGCCTCGGCGGCACCCGTCCCGGAAACGCTCAGTTTGGTGAGTGTGATGCCCGGAAACGTCCGGTTACCAGCCATGAGCACGGCAGCCTCGCCACTACGGCTCAGGAGACCTGTCAGGCGGGCAGCGGCACAGGGGCGGTCAGTACCCGACGTCACGGTTCCCCTCCCGGTTGCGTGCTGGTGTTTCCTTGATCAGTCACGTCCGGTTCGCGACCCGTCCCGTCGTCGGTCATGACACCACTCGTGACACGAAACGCTGTGAACTGGTGTAGCCATGACATACCCGTGTGATCGTCAAGACGAATAGAGTCGCTGGTAGAGGACGGTGTCAACGCCGATGGGGCGCCTTCCAAGTGGAAGGTTCGGGGTTCGAGTCCCCGCGTCGGCTCCACTATCACCTGCTGCGGCCCCGAACCATGGATCTTTTTGATTAATGTCAAACGAAAGTCATGGTCAAGAAGCTGGCGAGAGGCCGGGAACGCAAGCACATTCGGCGGCGCGGGAACTCCTTCCAGGTGCTCATGTACGCGGGCGTGGACCCCCGGCAACCGGCAGCAAGCTGCGCCTTGCCGAGTCGGCTACCGGTGGGGCGGAGGCGAAACGTATCTTGAACCGGTTTCGAACCGTGATC
>DASYIL010000304.1:0-14385 GCA_035997545.1 Pseudonocardiaceae bacterium | reverse complement strand
GTGTGCCTCCCTCGATTACCTCCAGCAGCGGAGAGGCAGCCAGGCTCTGTAACTGGTCGCCGGGCAACTGTTCGATCGATTCGTCGCCGACATCGTTGGGGGGCGGTCCATGCCGGGCAGCTACGAGCTCATCGGCGGTCCGTCCGGTACCGGCGACGACCACCGTTGGTCGGCCGGCAGCCACGGAGTGCGTTGCATCGTCTAATGCGATCCCGCCACCGTTGATCAGGACGCTGACCGAGGGCGCGGTGCCGGCGAGCACTGTTGCCACTCGTGCGAGCCATGGAGACTCGGCGCCCCATTGCGTCCCGGGCACCGCCACGACGTGCGTGTGGTGGGGCTCCAGGTCTGCGGCGTCGGGCAGCGCCGGGGTGTGCCCCGGCCATCGGACGGTTCCTTCGGCGACCACCCCGACCAGCGGGAAGGTTGCTCCAGCGGCCGCGTGCGCCGCACCGGCGAGCGCCATCACACCGGAGTTGGTGCCGCCGTCCACCAGGCAGGCACCAGCCTGCTCGATGCCGGCCAGCAGCCCTTCGCGGAACAGCGCCTGCCAGATCAACCCCCCCGGTGGCGCACCGAGGCCAGCGGCTCCGCCGATCAGCACGACGACCGGCCAACGACCCGGTCTAAGCCCCGCCGCAGTCAGCAAAGCGGCCAGCGCCGAGTCGTCGGTCTCTGGATCCGTGACTCGGACCAGGACCGGTCCGCCCTCACGGGTGTCCGTCACGGTCTCGGCACCCACGTCTCAAGGACGGTACGCAGCTCGAGCAGGGTGGCTCGGGTGGCGGCCAGCTCGTTTCGGGCCGGTAGGCCGCGGGCGAGGATGTCGAGATGTTCGACGACGGCAATCCGCTCGCGGCGACTCGATCCAGCGGCGAACTCGGCGGTGTATCGCCCGACCACCGCATCGGCGACGGCTGGGAGGCTGCCTTGCACCAACGCTACGACCAGGTCGGCGTCGGCAGGGGTGACCCGGCACCAAAAGTCCGGACATGGGTGGCTGGCCGCGCATTCGCGGCATTCCCTCACGACTCGCAGTGCATCCTCGGCGTCGAACGGGGCAGCGGTGTGCTGCGTGACCAGCCACTCCAGTGCGACGCGGTTCAGCGCCGGGTAGAAGCCGACCTGACCAGTGCGCTCACGGTGCAGCTTGTCCGCTGTGGTGTAGGCGTCCACGGCGGCCGTGAGGGCTTCGGCCATGACCTGCGGTGGCGCGCACTGCGCCCGGCGTCGCCAAATGCTGCCGAGCAGGCTCCACCGCTCCGGTGTCTCGCCGAGCGCGAGCAACGCTCGCGCCCGCTGCTCAGCGTCCTCGAACAGCTGCGCCGCCGGTCCGTCGGCCTGCGTGCCCTGGGTGTCTAGGGTCAGCGGGGTGCCCAGGGCCCGCTCGGCGTCCAAGGTCAGCTCGGCGGCCCACTTGGCTTGGATGTTGACCAGCTGCTCCAGCGTGCGCAACGACGCACCCGCACCCCATTCGGCTAGCGCCCGCTGGTAGGTGTCCACAGCCTCGCCGTAGTTGCCGAGCGCTGCCTGGATGTCGCCGATGGTGGCCTGCTCCGCCGCGCCTAGCCAGCGTGCCGGGACGGCGGTGCGCAGCTGGTCGAGCTCCCCCTGGATCGGGGCGACGGCTACCGGTACGGCGTCATGTGCCCGCCAGCGCAACGCGACGAGCGCATCAGCTAGCTCTCGGCGGGCCACTGGGTCTGTTCCGGCTGAGCGTTGGGCGCCGGCCTCGGCCAGCCGGAACGCCGGCGGTCCGTACACCTGGTACGCGCCCCAGGTGTTGATCCGCTGCGGCGCGTCCCCATAGTCGAAGATGCTCTTACGGGCCGACAGAGCGGCCGTTCCGAGGTCCTCACCGCCCAGCAGCTGGGCGTAGAAGTCCGTGGCGAACGCGGCGGCAGCGCCGTCATCCACTGCCCAGCCTGCAGCGACCACAGCACGTACGCCGTTGTTGATGAGCTGGCGGGAGATGCTGGAGGCGAGCTGGTCCGGGCGGTGCGGGAGCGGCTCACCGAGCTTGGCGAGATGGCAGCAGTTGAGGAAGACCAGGTCCGGCGTGGTCGCCATTTTCTCGATTTCCAGCGCGCCGAGGTAGATGCCGGGGCCGATGGCGACACCGCTGCGGGCGGGGTCTGTGGAGACGTTGCCGTGCCCGGCCACGTGCACGATCCGGTGCTCGTGGGCGAACAAGGCGTTGAGGATAGTGACGACGTTGACCGGATCGGTGCCGCCCCTGATCAGTCTGGTGACCTCCCAGCCGCGGCTCGCGAGCACGTCGGCGACGGCGTTGGCTTCGTGCACGGCGCCGTCCAGCGGCGCCAGGCCGGTATCCGGCGGATCAGCGATGACCAGTGCGCGACGGCCGGTGGCGGTGCGCACCTGTTCGCGGAAGGTGCGCGTTTCCAGCCGTCGCACGATTCCGACCTCGACCGCCAATGGGGTGACATCCTCGCCATGTGCGCGGGTCGCGAGCATCTCCAGCGGCAGCGCCGCGGCGTCCTCGTCGACGACGTACATCAGGTGCTCGCACTCGCCGCGTTGCCCCTTCATGGCGTTCGGCACGAGCAGCTCGTAGAGGGTGTTCCACAGTTGGCGATCGGTGAACGGGCTGTTGATCGCCTCGGCGACCAGCTTGTCGATCAGGGCCCGCTGCCCGGTGCTGACCCGCTGCTCGGCGCGCGCGGCGCCGCCCACGCTGGTGAACGACAGCTCGACCAACCGCTGCGCCACCGGCTCGGCCGCGGTCTGCTGCGACGGCTGTGACGGGGCGGCAACGACCCGGACCGTGCGCCAGGCGCCGTCGTTGTAGTCCGGCCGGGGCAGGCCGGGCCGGCCGCCGCAGCCATCAAGCACCTGGGTGTCCACCGCGATCTCGCTGCCGCCGTCCCCGCGCAGGTCCCGCGATAGCCGCGCAGCGGCCCGCACGGCCTGGATGGCGCGCTCCTCGTAGAGCTCAACGATCTCCAGCGCCTCGATCACCAGCAGCTGCCTCAGCTCGCGTAACTTCCGGTCAGCCCGCCGCACGCCGGTGACCAGTGCGGTTACCGAAGCCTGGATCGGCAGCGGCGCTACACCAGAGGTGCCGATCAGGACACTCACGATCCGTACGGGACGGACGCCATCGGCCTCGACGCCCGCGTCCAGCAAGGTCGCCGCCAACTGCAGCACGCCCTGGGTTACGGACGTGGCCAGCCGGCCCGGAGTGATGTCACCCGAGTCACCGAGACCGAGGACGACCGCCGAGGATCCGGCGCCGGCGCCGAACACCGCGCAGGTGCCCACCGGTCCCGGATACTGACCCAGCGCGACGCGCCGGCTCAGCGCGCCGCCCAAGTGCTGATCCAGTACCTCCTGCGCACCGTCCAGCGGGGTCCCGTCGTAGGTACCGACCAGCACCGGCGCACCAGCAGCACGCAGGTCGCCGTGCACGATGCGGACCCGCAGGGTCGGTCGCTGCTCGGCTGCTGCGAATGACCCGCCGCGCAGGATGAAGTCGCTGTGCATCGCCCACTCCGTTCGCCGCCAGACAGCCGGAAGTATCTCCGACACCTCCACCGCTCGGCAGCGCCCGTCAGGTCGCTGCGGCGAGCACCAGGGCGAACCGGTCGTCGGGGTCGGTCCACCAGTGCGCGAGATCGAACCCGGCGGCGTGGAGTTCCACCACCACGCCGTCGCGCCGGAATTTGCCCGATACCTCGGTGCGCATCTCCTCGCCTTTGGCGAAGTGCACCGTCATGTCCACTGCGGACAACCGCACGGTCATCGCGCGGCAAGCCCGCAGCCGCATCTCGATCCACTCGTGCGTGGCATCCCACACCGCTACGTGGTCGAAGGCCGCGACGTCGAAGTAGGTCCCGAGCTCGCGATTGAGTACCCGCAGCACATTGCGGTTGAACTCGGCAGTCACTCCGGCAGCGTCATTGTAGGCGGGCACCATGACCGCTGGGTCAGTGACCAGCCCGACGCCGAGCAGCAGCAGCTCACCGGGATCCAGCGCCGCGCGCAGTGCGGTGAAAAACTCGGCTCGCTCATCCGGCAGCAGATTGCCGATCGTGCCGCCGAGGAAGGCCACCAGCCTGCGCCCGCTCTCACCGCCCGGCAGCAGTTCCAGATGCTGGGTGAAGTCGCCAACCACGCCGTGCACCGCGAGCCGCGGGTACTCCCGCGCCACCGCCGCCATCGCACCGCGCAACGCGGACTGTGACACATCCAACGGCATGAAGCGTTGCAGCGATCCGCTCGCGGTGAGCGCGTCGAGCAGCAGCCGGGTCTTCTCGGAGGAGCCCGAACCGAGTTCCACGAGGGTGTCGACGGCCGACCGCGCGGCGATCTCCCCCGCACTGCGCCGCAGCAACTCGCGCTCGGTGCGGGTCGGGTAGTACTCCGGCAGCATGGTGATCTGCTCGAACAGCTCGCTGCCGCGGGCATCGTAGAACCACTTGGGTGGCAGCCACTTGGGATCGGCGGACAGCCCCACCCGCACGTCGTGGTGCAGCGCGTCGGCGGTATCCGAGTCGGACAGGTGGATCTTGAGCACGGGCGCGGTCATGGCTCCTCGGCAGTGGTCGCAGGGATCGGCACGATGTCCACGGTGGATGGTGTCGCGGTAAGCAGACGGCCGTCGGGAACCGATTCCCAGTCGGCGGACTGGTCGGTGGGTTCGGAGCAGACCAGCACTGCGCGGTCGCCGACGCGCACCGCCAGGGCATGGTGAACCGTGGTCGCGGCGAGCATGGTGCCGTCGGTGATCAGGAGGTTCAGCCGAGAGCCCGGGGCGGCGGCGAGCACCTCGACAACGACCGCACACAGCGCGCGGCCGGGCGGATCGCCGCCCGCCAGCCGGTGCCGGACCAGCGCCCACAGCAGCGCGGAGTCGGTGGGTGCTTCGAGGGTGAGCAGGTCGGTCACCGGCAGTCGCGCGGCCAGCCGCGCCACGCTGTGCGGCCAGCCGGCGATCTTCCCGTTGAGGCTGAACAGCCAGCGCTCGGTGCCGAACGGGGCGCAGGCGGTGTCGATCACCGGCATCCCGGGCGTGGCCGAGCGCACGGCGGCGAGCACTGCGCCGCTGCGCACGTCGCGAGCCAGCGCGGCGAACGACGGGTCGAGCCACATCGGGATCGCCCGCCGGTACCGGATCGGCGTAATAGCGCCGTCGGCATACCAGCCTGCGCCGAACCCATCGCCGTTCAGCGTGCCGCTGCCCCGCATGTCGACCGGTGCGAAGCTTTGCCGCAGCAGCGAGTGCGGTGGGTCCAGCAGCAGCGTCGCGAGGTCGCGCGGCGGCCCGACGTAGGCCAGGTGTCGGCACACAGTCAGGTCAGGTCCGCCGGGTGAGCGTCCCGGGCGCAGCGGAAACCGGTGAAGATCTGCCTGCGCACCGGATGATCCCAATTGCGGAAGGTCCCCCGGCAGGCCGCTGCGTCGGTGCCGAACGAGCCGCCGCGCAGCATCCGGTAATCCCCACCCAGGAACACCTCGGAGTACTCCCGATACGGGAACGGCGCGAAGCCTGGGTAACCGAAGAAGCCCGAGGACGTCCACTCCCACACGTCACCGATCAGCTGGTGCACGCCCAGTGGGGACGCTCCGGCCGGGTAGCTGCCCGCGGGAGCAGGCTGCAGATGCCGCTGCCCCAGGTTGGCATGCGCCGGGGTGGGGTCCTCATCACCCCAGGGGAAGCGACGGGAACGACCGGTGGTGGGGTCGAACCGGGCGGCCTTCTCCCACTCCACCTCGGTGGGCAGGCGCTTGTCGGCCCACGCCGCGTAGGCCTGTGCCTCAAAAAAGCTGACGTGCACGACGGGTTCGTCGGGTGGCACCGGCTCGGTGATGCCAAACCGGGTCCGCCACCACGACTCGCCGTCGCGCTGCCAGAACTGCGGAGCCACCAGACCTGCGTCGCACCGTTGTGCCCAACCCCGCCGGCTCCACCAGCGCGAGTTGTCATAGCCACCGTCGGCGAGGAACCGCTGGTAGTCGCCGTTGGTGACCGGGGTGGTGTCCAGCCAGTACGCGCCGGTGCTGGCGCGATGCGCTGGGCCCTCGTTGTCCAGCGCCCACGGATCTGTGGAGGTGCCCATGGTGAACTCGCCGGCGGGGACCAGCACCTCGGCGGGCAGGCTGGCGGTCCGCTGCGGCCTGGGGACGGGGGCGTGCAGGGCGGCCGGGCCGACCCGGAGCTGGTGGGTGGCCAGCATGGTCTCGTCGTGCTGCTGCTCGTGTTGCACGATCATCCCGAAGGCGAACCCGTGCGCCACCAACCTGCGGCCGTCCAGCGGGGCGTGTTCCAGCACGTCGAGCACCTTGCGGCGGACCTCGCCGAGGTAACCCCTGGCCTCGGCTGGTTCGAGCAGCGGCAGGGCCGGCCGGTCCGACCTAGGGTGCTTGAACGCGTCGTAGAGATGGTCGATGTCCGTGCGGACGGGATCGCGGCCGCCCACATCCCGGACCAGCCAGAGTTCCTCCTGGTTGCCGATGTGGGCCAGGTCCCACACCAGCGGGGACATGATCTGGGAGTGCTGGCGGATCAGCTCGCCATCGTCCACCGCCTCGGTCAGTGCCACGCTGCGGGCACGGGTGCGCGCCAGCTCGGCTTCGAGGTGTTCTCGCAGGGCGGCAGTGCCCAGCTCGGCGATAGGCGTGCTCACAGCGGTTGTCCTCCGTTGAGTTCTCGGGGTCGGATTCCGTTCCGGCGGCCGGTGCCCCCTTCGGCGATACCGTCGGCCATGTCACTGGCGAGGTCGTCTGCCGGGCAGCGACCACGGCGGACCCGGTGTTCGGTGATGTCCTCCACGAGCAGCTGCACCCCGGCTGAGGCGTCCAGCGCCGGCAGGGCGTCGCAGGCGAGTTCGAACACCGCGACCGCGGCAGCGGCGAGTGTGTCGTCGCGCAAGCCACGTTCGGCGGCTTGGAGCCATCGTCCGGCGGCTGGAGCGCAGGCATCCCGGGCGACGGTGGTGACGGCCGGGTCGGACAGCAGGGCAGCCACCACCGCCACCGGCACGAGCCACTGCCCGGCCGGCTGGGTGTCCAGGTAGCGGACCTCGAGGTACCCCTGCGGCCGGACCGGAGGGAACAGCGTGGTCAGGTGGTAGTCGAGATCGGCGGTGCTGGGGCGACCGGGCAGCGCCCCGGCTAGCCAGTCGGCAAAGGTGACCCCGTTGGGCACTAACCAACGTCCACCGGGGCGGCGCTGGCACAGCACGGGGGTGTCCAGTGCCCGGCGGGCCCAGTCCTGCGCCGGATCCCAGTCCTTGTCGATGTCGCAGTGCGTTGAGCTGGGCCTGGTGCGGACCGGGTCCAGCGCGAACCAGGCCTGCATCCGGGAGGAGGCCCAGCCCGTGCGCAGGCCACCAAGCCGGGGCGAGTTCGCGAACGCGGCGAGCAGCACTGGTCCGAGATCGTGTAATGCGGCCCACCGTGACGCCACCTCGGTGGCGGTGCCGGCGTCCAGACACACCTGCACTGCGGCGGTGGAGCACATCATGGCCCGGCCCATCGGACCGATCCGGTCGAAGGCAGTCTCCATCGCGGCGTAACGGGGAATATCAATTAGCCGGCGGGACGGGCGATGAGGATCGGAGCCTGAATCGGTGAGAACCAGGCCGGCGGGGTCGAGCAGATCGGTCAGTGCGGCGGTGTCGCCCTCCACGGTGGCGATGAGCTCGGTCAGCGAGGCGCAGGGCGGGCTGGAGATCTCGAGCTGGCCACCGGGTTCGACCGTGACGGTGGAGCCGTATGGAAGTGGGGTCTGGGAGCTGTCGGGGACGAGGGAGTTCGGGACGTGCACGCCGAGCGCGTCGGCTAGGTGGCGGGCCTCCAGCGGGCGGTGCGGGTTCCCAGAGTGCTGCACCACCCACTCAAGCTCGGCGCCGAGCAGCTTCGGCGGTCCATGCTTGAAGCAGACGGAAGCCACATAGAACTCGGCGTCTGCACGACTGCGCAGCACGGTCGGCGGTGCGGGGGCGATCAGTGCCGGTGCTACCATTAGTCCCACCTTCTCCTCGCTGGGGAGCCGATCCCTCGACACGCTACTCAGTTGCTCTGACACCTGCAGCGTTACTTACGCCAATCCGTACGTACCCCTCCCGGCGTGTCCGGCTCCCGTGCACGGTGTGTCGGCGTTTGGTGCTCGCCCGGGCGGCCGCGCGCCCGGGCACGGGGCGCTGACACACCGTGCACGATGTAGCGACACACCGTGCACAACGGACTCCGAGTCCAGATGTGCGGTGGCCTCGTCGAGGATCACCACTCGTGGTCGGGCAAGCAGCAGCCGGGCGATGGTCAGCCGCTGCCGCTCGCCACCAGACAGCCGGTACCCGCGATCGCCCACCACCGTGTCCAGGCCATCGGGCAGGGACCGAACGAGCTGCTCCGGCCGGGCTCCCCGCAGCGCTTCCCACAGCTGTTCGTCCCGCGCGTCCGGCGCCGCGAAGCGCAGGTTTCTTGCGATGGTGTCGTGGAACAGGTGCTCGTCCTGGGTCACCACCCCCACGGTGTCCCGCAGCGCTGCGAAGGATAGGTCACGGACGTCCACTCCATTCAGCCGTACCGCCCCGGTGTCGATGTCGTAGAGCTGCGGCACCAGCGACGCAAGCGAGCCGAACTGGCTCCGCTGCTGCCATCCCGGATGGTGGGGATGCTGGTCATCGCGGTCCCACTCGGGCTGTGCAGTCGGCTGCGCATGACCAGGTGGCGTTGCCGGCGACTAGTCGGCCCGCTACGATTAGGTCGAACGACCAAGTCAATCGAACAAGGCGAACGTCCAGGCAGAGGAGATGTCGCCATGCCGGCCCGGACTGCGGCGGATCGGGGACGGGAAGTACGGCTGCAGCTCCTGAGCGCTGCAGCCGAGCTCATCGCTGAGCTGGGCTGGAATGCGGTGAGTACCCGAATTCTGGCCGAGCGCGCGGGCGTGACACCCGGGCTAGTGCATTATCATTTCCCGTCGCTGCAGGCATTGCTGCGTGACGCCGCTCTGGGCATGATAAGCGATCTTCTATCCGCCACCGAACTCATCTTCGAGGACGCCCGAACCCTCGACGCCGGTGTGGACCTGATGCTCGGTTCGCTCGACGCCTACACCGGACGCGACCTTACGCCGTTGCTGTTCACCGAGACCTATCTGGCCGCGACCCGCGATGAGACTTTGCGCATCGAGCTCATCGCCCTGGTTGAGGAGTTCCGGCGGAAGCTGGCCGGATGGCTCGGCGAGCACGGTGCGAACGCACCCCATGACACCGCTTCCGTGCTGGCCGCAGCCATCAATGGGGTGATGCTGCACAGGGCGCTGAATCCGGAGCTGACCTCGTCGGCGATCGCACCGGTACTGCGTAGGCTCGTCTTCCCCGGCACGGCCACTCCGTTCACGGCCGCGCCAAGGTCGAGCTGTGTTACTCACAGCAGCACAGCTCGACCCGCCGCAACGGCCCTGGAGCGCGGCCCGTGAGCTGTCCCGGACTGCGCAGCCAGACGAAGACCTCTCGGTGAGCGATCTTCGCGTCGACCTGCTCCCCGGGGCCCTCGGGGTGATCCCGGGGAGGCAGTCGAATACCGCGCGGCTACTTCTTCTTCGTCCGCGTGGCACCGCCGCGGCCACGCAGCGTCACACCCGACTCCGAGAGCACCCGGTGCACGAAGCCGTACGATCGCCCGGTCGACTCGGCGAGCGCCCGGATGCTGGCGCCCTTCTCGTACTTCTTCTTCAGGTCCGATGCGAGCTTGTCCCGGGCGATACCGGTGATCCGGCTGCCCTTCTTGAGGTCGGCCACCACGAAACGCCTTTCCTTCCGACACTGGAAGGGCCGGTCACGGCCCTTGCGGCAATGATCGACCAGGTTAGCGATCTCCGCCAGACGATCTCTGGGTAGATCTGTGAACGGTAACGTACCTGGGCCAGGCGCCACCCGACGATGCGATCCCGGCGGTTGCAGGTCGGGTACGCTATGTGATGACGACGTGGCCGATCAGGCGAGCTGCACCAAGTCGAGGTAATCCGCGCTCCAGTGATCCTCGGTGCCATCAGGCAGCAGGATCACCCGCTCCGGTTCCAGCGCCTGCACCGCCCCGGGGTCATGGGTGACCAGCACCACAGCACCGGAATAGTGGTGTAGCGCCTCGAGCACCCGCTCCCGGGACACCGGGTCGAGGTTGTTGGTCGGCTCGTCAAGCAGCAGCACATTGGCTGCGGAGGACACCAGTGCAGCCAGCGCCAGCCGGGTCTTCTCGCCACCGGACAGGGTGCCTGCCAGCTGGCCCAGTTGCTCGCCATGGAACAGAAACGCGCCGAGCAGGGTGCGCAGCTGCTGCTCGGGGGCGTCGGGCGCGGCGTGCCGGAGGTTGCACCATACGGTGGCATCGAGATCCAGCGTGTCGTGTTCCTGGGCGAAGTACCCTACCCGCAGTCCGTGTCCGGCCTCGACCTGCCCGGCGTCGGGGGTCTCCATCCCGCCGAGCAGCCGCAGCAGGGTGGTCTTCCCGGCGCCGTTGAGACCGAGGATCACCACCCGGCTGCCCCGGTCGATGGCGAGGTCCACCCCGCTGAAGACCTCCAGCGACCCGTAGGACTTGCCCAATCCGCTGGCGGTCAGCGGGGTCCGCCCGCAGCCGGCGGGCTGCGGGAAACGGATCCGGGCGACCCGCTCGGCACGTTGCTCGGTCTCCGTGCCGGCCAGCAGCCTGGCGGCCCGCCGCTGCATGTTCTGCGCAGCGACGGCCTTGGTGGCCTTGGCCCGCATGCGATCGGCCTGCGCCATCAGGGAAGTGGCCTTCTTCTCCGCATTGGCGCGTTCCCGGCGGCGGCGCTTCTCATCGGCGGCCCGCGCCTCCAGGTAGCGCTGCCAGCCGAGGTTGTAGATGTCGACCTCACCGCGTATCGCGTCGAGGAACCAGACCTTGTTGACCACGGCGGCGAGCAGATCGGTGTCGTGGCTGATCACGACGAGGCCGCCATCGTGGGCGGTGAGGAAGTCGCGCAACCAGGTGATCGAATCGGCGTCGAGGTGGTTGGTTGGTTCATCGAGCAGCAGCGTGGTGTGTGAGCGGCCACCCGAGCCGTCCGAGGCGCCGAACAGGATCCGAGCCAGTTCGACCCGGCGCCGCTGCCCGCCCGATAGTGTGCGCAGCGGTTGGGCCAGCACCCGGTCGGGCAACCCGAGGCTGGCGCAGATCCGCGCCGCCTCGCTCTCGGCAGCGTAGCCACCCAACGCGGAGAACCGGTCCTCGAGGTGGCTGTAGCGGCGCACTGCCCGGCACTGCTCGTCGCCGTCGACCAGCTCTGCCATCTCCGACTGCGACTTCTCCATCTCGTGCAGCAGTTGGTCGAGCCCACGGGCAGAAAGCACCCGGTCCCTGGCTGGGACTGACAGGTCGCCCTCGCGAGGATCCTGCGGCAGGTAGCCCAGCTCCCCTGCGCCACGGACCTGGCCCCCATAGGGTTGACCCTGGCCGGCCAGCACCCGCAGCGTGCTGGTCTTGCCCGCACCGTTGCGTCCGACGAGGCCGATCCGGTCGCCAGGCTGCACCCGCAGGGTGGCTCCGGACAGCAGGATGCGGGACCCGGCACGCAGCTCGAGGTCAGTGGCTGTGATCACGATGCGGTAGCTCCAAAGGTGGTCGCCGGCAGGGGTCATTTCCCCACACGCCGCGGCGCGCGGGGCCGGCAGCACGTCAGCTTGTCGCGACCACGAACCCATACTACCGGCGACGGTATCCGGATTACGGTGCCGACATGACTGACACCACTGTCGACCTCACCGGTCGCGCCGCTCTGGTGACCGGCGCCAGCCGGGGCATCGGGCACGCCATCGCCGCCGCGCTGCTCGCCCGCGGTGCCGCCGTGGCGATCACTGCGCGCAAGGCCACCGAGCTGCATGTCGCGGCCGATGAGCTGGCGGGCATTGTCGAGGGCGGCCCGGAACGGGTGCTTGCGCTGCCCGGCAACGCCGGTGATCCAGCGGCCCGCGCGCAGGCCGTGGACTGCGCCGTCGAGCACTTCGGGTCGCTGGACGTGCTGGTGAACAACGTCGGGATCAGCTTGGTGTATGGGCCGTTGATCGACGCCGATCTCGACGCGGTGCGCAAGATCTTCGACGTCAACGTGGTAGCCGCGCTGGGCTTCGTGCAGCAGGCACATCGGGCGTGGATGGGTGAGAACGGCGGCGCGGTGGTGAACGTGGCCTCGGTCGCGGGGCTGTGTTCCACCGGGACGATCGGGGCCTATGGGATGTCGAAGGCGGCACTGATCCGTCTCACCGAGGAGCTGGCCTGGGAGCTCGGCCCGTCGATCCGGGTCAACGCGGTGGCCCCCGCGGTGGTGAAGACGAAGTTTGCGACCGCCCTGTACTCCCACGGAGAGGACGAGGTCGCGAAGTCCTACCCGATGGCCCGGCTCGGCTTGCCCGAGGACGTCGCCCAGCTCGTCGCGTTCCTGGTGTCCGACGCCGCCTCATGGATCACCGGCGAGACGATTCGGGTGGACGGCGGCTTACTCGCCACCGGCGCCATGCGCTGACGCCAAACGCCACACTGTGCGCTCTCGGCAGCGGTGGCCATGAACTGCTTGCCTGGGGGGTCGACCAACTCAATGCCGATGGCCACCACGCCGAGAGCCTCGCGCTCGGGCGGGTAAATCTGGCGGCTGTTGGTCAACACCCGTGCTCGCGGCCGCCAGGGCCTCAGCGAGCGCGGTGTTAGTGCTGGTCACGAGGCATGCTTTGCTGTGTCGTTGGATGAATCATTCATCAACCAGTCGACTGGCGACGTCGGTTACGGTCGCAACTGGACTTCCACGCAGCGGGCTCGGCGGGCGGCCTCGTCGAGCACCGTGCGGCGGGGCTCGGGGATGTCGAGCACGCGGGGCTCGGCCCGCTCCAGCAGCGCCGACAGCCGCGGGTCGGCGGCCAAGGTGCGCAGCGCCGTGGTGTCTCCGCCGACGACGATGGCGTCCAGCTCCGTAGCGCGGGGTAGCAGCACCCGCACCGCGGTGTTTGCGGCGGCCTGCAGCGCAACCCGGGCTTGGCCCTCCCGGCGCCGGGCGAAGCGCTGCTGGGACTGCCCGCCAGCCGCGGTGCGACCGTGCACCAGTCTGCTGCCGGTGCTGGAGGTGAGCACGACTCCGGCGCGGGCAATCCCAACGCTGTACCCACCCAGGCGCACCAGCAGCAGTCCGATGGTGCGGGGCACCATGAGGTGCACCAGTAGGTCGTCCACGGCGATGCCGTCCCGCTGCCCGGATTGCGCCGGCAGCAAGCCGAAGGGCACCGGGACCGACGCCGTCCAACCGTCAACGGCCGTGACGTCCACCTGCTGCGGCGTGACCGCGGTGGCCACTGCCCCGCCGTGCCCAGCAGCGAACCGGTCCAGAAACCCAGCCAGCCGCTCAGGCTCCACCTCCACCGCCCGCCCACCGGCGGCGAGCTCCCGGGTCCGGCTCATGACGACACGCTACGGCGATACACGGACGGGAGTGCCCGGGTACGGGCCGGCACGTTGTCCGACGGCAATTCGCAGAAGGTCGTGCTGGCGCGCCAACTCGCCGAGCCGACTTAGGGCGTGGACGTCGGCGCGAAAAAGGAGATCCACCGCATCATCATCGCGCTCGCCGACGAAGGCACCACCGTTCTCGTCGTCACGTCCGATCTGCCGGAGGCTCTGCGGATCGCGGACCGGCCGCTGGTGTGCGCAACGGGACCACCATCGCTGAGTTCGGTCGGTAATCGGGGCGCTGTGGCTGGTGCTGTGGTGGGCGACCCCGGCGTTCCTGTTCCTGTCGGCGGACTCGCTTCGTCCGCTGCTCATCGAGGTCGCCCCGATCGCGCTGATCGGCGTGGGGATGACGCTGGTCATCGTCTCCGCCGGCATCGACGTGTCGGGCGGCAGCGCGATAATGGTCTGCGGGGTGATCACCGCTCGGCTGCTCGTGCAGGCGCTGGTATCCCTGGTGGTGGCTGCGCTGGTCGCGATCGTCGTCGGTGCACTGCTGGAAGTGGTGAACAGTGTCCTGATCGCCTGGGAGCGGGTGCACGCCATTATTATCACGTTCGGCACGCTCAACCTCTTCCAGTTCGAACACCGCTTCTCGACGACGGCCGCTGGTGGTCAACGGGCAACGCGAGATCAGTACCGCCGGGTTCATCGGGATTCGGATGTGTTGCGAAACGCCGCTTCCAGTGATTCCAGGCTGCGTTCTTTGGTTTCGGGCACCATCCGCCACACGATCGGGAAGATCACCACACCGACCGCGGCGTAGGCGATGAAGACGGTGCCCATACCGGCGAGTGCGGTGAAGCTGGGGAATGTCAGCGACACGACGAAGGCCGCCAGCCAGTTGAACAGGGTGGCGATGGCCATCGCCGATCCCCGGATGGCGAGCGGGAAGATCTC
>DASYIL010000303.1:0-3655 GCA_035997545.1 Pseudonocardiaceae bacterium | reverse complement strand
CGCCGGCAGCTCCTGGGGCGCGATGTCGTGGAACCATTTCCAGGCGACCGCGCTCTTGCCCATCCCGCCGATCGCCAGGAGGACGAGCACCCGGGCTCGATGCACGTCCTTACCCGGGTCCGACACCCAGTCGGTGAGCACGTCGAGTTCCCGCTGCCGGCCCACCACCTCGGTCGTCTGCAGCAGCCTGTACGGGCCGACCACCAACGGAGCCGGCGGCGGGTCCGGGCGGTTGGCGTGTCGGGTTAACGCACTGCGCGATGGCAGCCGCTGGCTGGTCGACGACGCAGCTGGGCCAGCGTGGACAGCGACTTACATTTCGGCAAAAGCAGGACAGCGACTGCATCAGCTCGTGATCGACCCGCGATACCCTCTGCATGGGCAGCGGTCGGGAGATTCGGCGGGGAACCATGCGGGGCGTGCGGGACAAGCGTCAGATGAGACGGATCGTCGGGGCGCTGGCGTTGATGTTTGCGGCAGTGCTGCTGGTCGGGTGCACCGGCACAGGAGGATTCCCTGGAACGTCCAGTTCACCCCCGCGTCCGCAGGCCCAGGTCAGAACCCTGCCGGGGGACGGGGCCGCGAACATCAACCCGACGCAGCCCGTCTCGGTGCAGGTTACCGGGGGCATCCTGCGCCAGGTGATGCTGACCAACCCGGACGGCAAGGTCGTGGTCGGCACGCTCAGCCCTGACCAACGCAGCTGGACCAGCACTGAGCTGTTGGGCTACGGCAGGACCTACACCTGGAGCGGCACCGCGGCCGGCGCTGATGCCATACCAGTGCCCGTCACCGGCTCGTTCACCACCGTTAAGCCCCGGCAGCAAGTCCACGCCACCGCAAACATCGGCGACGGCGACACCGTCGGCATCGCCGCCCCGGTCATCCTGCAGTTCAGTCACCATGTGTCCGACAAGGCCGCCGTGGAGCGAGCGCTGCAGGTGCAGAGTTCGGTGCCCACGCAAGGTTCGTGGGCCTGGCTGCCCGACGACAACGGCGATTCCCGAGTGCATTACCGGCCCAAGGACTACTGGCAGCCCGGCGCCAAGGTCGATGTCGCCGCCAAGCTCTACGGCGTGGCCTACGGCGACGGCTCCTACGGCGAGGAAGACCTGACCACGTCTTTCACCATCGGTCGCGCCCAGATCGTCAAGGCCGACGTCAACAGCCACCGCCTGATCGTCATCCGGGATGGCCAGGAGGTAATGAACTTCCCGGCCAGCTACGGGCTGGCCTCGGACCCGAACCGCCACACCACCAACGGCATCCACGTGGTGATGAACAAGTCTCAGAGAGTTCTGATGTCCAACCCCGCCTACGGCTATGTCAACGTACCCATGTACTGGGCGGTGCGGGTCTCCAACAACGGCGAGTTCATCCACGCCAACCCGGAGTCCACCGGCGCGCAGGGCTCATCCAACGTGACCCATGGCTGCATCAACCTGTCCACCGCGAACGCCCAGCAATACTTCGCCACCGCGATCTTCGGGGACCCGGTCGAGGTCACCAACAGCCCCACCCCGCTCAACGCGGCCGACGGCGACATCTGGGACTGGACCGTCTCGTGGGAAGCGTGGCAAGCGATGTCTGCCCTACATTCTTGACTCCGCGGGCAGGGCGTGGGCCATTACCATGCGCTGGGCCTGGTTGGCGCCTTCTCGTAGATGCCTGGAGACGGCCTGATCTTGATCTGCCCACCCAGAGCCGGACTGACGCCGCCGGGGTGCTGGTTCAGGTGGCCCCCTACGTGCCCGGGGACGTGCTGATCGGCGACGCCGCCGGCTGGACGACCCAATCATCGGTCAAGGCATGTCCATCGCATGCGCGACATCCGGATCGCCACCGACCTCATGCGCACGGGTTTGGACTGGTTCGTCGACCTCGCGCTGCAGGGCCTCGGCCAGCATCCACCGGGCGCCCTCACGCATGAATTCATCGACCAGCGACGCCGACATCGGCGATCCGCCGGCGGCGCGATCGTCTTGAGCGGGAGACTCGGGGACTACGGTGAGCACGGATCGTACCTTCCCGGCATTGCGCGCCGGCCTTGCTTGAGCGACTCAGGACGATCGTGAGGATACGACCCTCCTCGTCATCCACAGGTTTCAAGCATTGCTCTCGGTAGGGCCGGTGAGATGCCATGCGATGAGGACGTACCGAAAACGATGGAGGCGCGGGCGCGCCGGGCAGCGCGCACCGGTCACTTCGCGTCACGGAACGTGCCATAGAGTGAGGGCTCCAATTTCGACGAATGGAGTGTCATGGCCACCGATGACTCGATTTCCGACCCGGCCCGCCCACCCACCCCCGACGACGACCTGCCTCCCACGCGCAAGCCCTCCACCCGTAACGGGTCGGAGCGCACCCAACAAGCACTGGCCACCGCGAGCCGCGAGGCCCCTCATCGCGGCGCAGGTGCTCAGGGGATGAGACCAATGATCCAGCGGCTTCAATTGGCGTGGGTGGACCGCCCGTACACCGTTGTACTCGCGGCCGTGCTGGCGATCCCCGGTGCGCTCGCTGTCATCTACGGTGACGAAGTGTCCCGGGCGCTGGCGACCATTGCAGCCGACACCGTTAGCCGTGGCATGGGCGCTGCGCTGCTCGCCGGCGGGGTCACCACCATCGTCGGTATTGCCCGCGGAAGCACGCTGGCGGAGGTCATAGGTCTCTCCCTGCTCGCCGTGGGCTGCGGCATCTACGGCCTCGGCGTGATCCTCGGTCTCGGTTTCGCTGGAGCGGTGGCAGGTAGCGGGTTCCTTGCGGTAGCCCTGGCCACCGTTCGGCGTGTTGTGACCCTGACCGCTGTCGCGCCAAAGGCAGGCAATGGTGTCTGATGAAACGCTGCGATTCATCCTCCAAGTCGCCGCCATCGCCACTGGTGGTGGATTCATTCAGCTGCTCATCTTCATCCTCAAGCGCCGCAGCGAGCTGCGCAACCTCGACGCCACATCGGGCTCAGCTGCTCTGACCAGCGCGAATAGCTACATCGCCACACTTCAAACGGGCGAGAACGCGATGCGCAACGAACTGGATAAGACGCGCGCCCGCATCGAATCGATGCAGAAGCAGTGGGACAGCGAGCGGGCTGCGCTGACCGATGCCTTGCACAACGAACGGCGCCAAGTGGCGCGTCTTGCCACGGATCTCGCGAGATACCAAACTGATCTCGCCGTCGCGGACGCTCGGATAGCGGAGTTGACGAGCAGACCGGCACGGCAGAGTCGCTGGTCGGCGGAGTAAAGTACGCGGGTTTCGGGCTACCGCGGTCTGCGTCAGCTGCTCACTATCTGCCTATCTGCCAGGTCACTCCGGCTGCTGGTGACCGGCGAGGGTGGCCAGCTGCTACACGGGTGACCTGTCAGCAAGGTGGTGCGGCAAGGCGCCTCCGGGAAACGTTCTCATGCACAGTCAGTGAGATCATGCCCGTCACCGCCGGTGATTCCCTGTGAGTCCCGCATGAACGGGCACGCAAGGGGCACGAGTCAAGGTCACGGGTACGCGGGTTGTTGCCTGCCGTAGAACGGGAGGGACGGAAGCGGATATCCTGCGCCCCCGGGTTACCCCCACTGTCCACGCCCAGCCCCGGGGCCCCCCGGGGCCATCCCGGAGCGAGGCCCGCCGGAGACACGGGATTGTTGATCTCGGATCGGTT
>DASYIL010000302.1:0-19512 GCA_035997545.1 Pseudonocardiaceae bacterium | reverse complement strand
CGCCGACCTCATCGCGATCTATCCCCACTCCGGCCACGTGATCCTCGGCGGCACCGCCGAACCCGGCAAGTGGGACCGCGACCCCGATCCCGCCACCGGTCAAGCCATCCTCGAGCGCTGCACCCGCCTCGAACCCCGCCTCACGAATACGACAGTCATCAACCACCTCGTCGGCCTGCGACCGACCCGCCGATGCGTACGGGTCGACCTCCAACATCACTCCAGCGGAGCGACCATCGCCCACAACTACGGCCACGGCGGAGCCGGCGTCAGCCTCTCCTGGGGCTGCGCCACCGAGATCACCAATCTGATCAGCATCACAACTCCCGTTCCTCGAAACGCGTCAAAACGTCCCGACGAGCCCGACATTGCTGCCGGACGTTGACTCCCCGCAACGACACGTTCCTACTCGTTCGGAGAGACAGTCGAGAGCCCCCCCACCCCCATGACCTCCTCCGGACAACGATCAGTCGAAGTCACACCCGCAGCAGGCGGGACTGCCAAATGGAACCATTTGCAGCCCCGAGATCCTCACCCGCGTGGAGAACCTCCGTTGCGGCCGTGACCACGAAGGAGGACCCGGAGCAACTCGGACCCCTCGCTCCTAGGCCAGCCCTCGGCGAGCCGCCGGAACATGCCACTCTTGTCCCTATGAGTTCGAGGTGGTGTCCGACGTCGCCCAGAGCACCTTTACCTCGCCGCCGCCGAGGGCTCGACGGGCTCAGGTAACCTGGCCCGCACCATCGTGGTCACTGGGAGGTTGCTACCGCCCGGCGTGCCTGCTGGACCCCGCCAGTGGCGGTGCCTACCGTCGCCCACTGAGACCGGAGCTGACATAACTCTAATCCTTTAGGTGAGGTTGAGGGTTGTGCCACGCCGAGGGGGACAGGGGTGCCCGGCCGTCGGCGGGGTACCGGCAGCGACGAGGAAGGCCCCATCGTGATCGAAGGCCCAGATATGACAAAAGGCCCAATCCCCTCAGGCCGAGTTGTCTCAGGCCCAGTTTTGACACCAGGCGGAGCCTGATGACGCCTCCGCACAACTACCTCGCCGTGATCAAGGTTGCCGGAATTGGCGGTGGCGGCGTCAACGCCGTCAACCGCATGATTGAGGTCGGGCTCAAGGGCGTTGAGTTCGTCGCGGTGAACACCGATGCCCAGGCGCTGCTGATGTCCGACGCTGACGTCAAGCTCGACATCGGCCGAGAGCTCACCCGCGGGCTCGGCGCGGGGGCGAACCCGGAGGTTGGCCGCAAGGCCGCCGAGGACCACCGCGAGGAGATCGAAGAGGTTCTCAAGGGCGCTGACATGGTGTTCGTCACCGCCGGTGAGGGCGGTGGGACGGGCACCGGTGGTGCTCCCGTGGTGGCCAGTATCGCGCGCAAGCTGGGTGCGCTGACCATCGGTGTGGTCACCAGGCCGTTCACCTTCGAAGGCAAGCGGCGCGCGGGTCAGGCCGAGGAGGGCATCGCCGAGCTGCGAAACGAATGCGACACCCTGATCGTGATCCCCAACGACCGGCTGCTTCAGCTCGGTGACGCCAACGTGAGCCTGATGGACGCGTTTCACTCCGCCGACGAGGTGCTGCTGTCCGGTGTTCAAGGCATCACCGACCTCATCACCACTCCCGGTCTGATCAACCTGGACTTCGCCGACGTGAAGAGCGTCATGTCCGGGGCGGGTAGTGCACTGATGGGCATCGGGTCCGCCAGAGGGGAGGGCCGGTCGGTGCAGGCTGCCGAGAAGGCCATCAACTCGCCCTTGCTGGAAGCATCGATGGAGGGCGCGCACGGTGTTCTGCTGTCTATCGCCGGCGGCTCGAATCTTGGTCTATTCGAGATCAACGAGGCCGCTTCGTTGGTGCAGGAGTCCGCGCATCCCGAGGCAAACATCATCTTCGGCACAGTGATCGATGACTCGCTGGGCGACGAGGTGCGGGTCACGGTGATCGCCGCCGGTTTCGACTCCGGTGGACCGTCGCACAAGAAGCTGGACCCGACGCCGGTCGCCGCTCGGACGGTGGCGAGTGGGCAGTCGGGGAAGGTCGGCCAGTCCAGCAGATCGCCGCACGCGCCGATGTCCGCGCCTCCGGCGGCCGCAACCCCACCACGCCAGGCCCAGCCCAATCCAACCACATGGCGGCCTGCCACCGGTCCGCTCAGGCCCGGCGCGGGGCCGCCGTCGACCCGTCCGGCGGAGAGCGTGCCGGGCCGAGCGATACCGGTGACCGGGGACTTCGAGGACGATGACGAGGTGGACGTTCCTCCGTTCATGAAGCGGTGAGCAGTACCCGGATCCGCCGGGTGGTGACTACTCGGCACGGCGGTGCCTCCGGGCCGCCATATGCCTCGTTTAACCTGGGCGAGCACGTCGGTGACCGTCCCGAGGCGGTGGCTGCCAACCGGGAGCGGCTGGCAGCAGGTGTGGGGCTGCCCGCGCGGCGGCTGGTGTGGATGGAGCAGGTGCACGGCCGGGCCGTTGCCACGGTCGACGGCCCGCTGCCGCAGCCGGTGCCTGCCACCGACGCGCTGGTTACAGCCGAGCCCGGGCTTGCGATAGCGGTGCTGGTCGCCGACTGCGTGCCGGTGTTGCTCGCTGACCCGGTCGCAAAGGTGGTCGGCGCGGTGCACGCTGGCCGGGTAGGAGCCGGAGCCGGGGTGCTGCCCGCAGCGCTGGAGGCCATGCGGCGGCTCGGCGCGCGGACCGAAGACATGGAGGTGTTGCTCGGACCGTCGGCCTGCGGGCAGTGCTACGCGGTACCCACGCAGATGCAGGCCGACGTGGAGGCCCGCTTGCCCGGCAGCGCCTGCCGGACCCTCCGGGGCACCGCGGGTCTTGACCTGCGCGCCGGGTTGTGGCGCCAGCTCGCTGCCGTCGGCGTGGCCCGGGTCGGCGTCGACCCACGGTGCACCATCGAGGACCCCGCGCTCTACAGCTACCGCCGCGAGGGCATCACCGGCCGGCTCGCTGCGCTGATCTGGTTGCAGGACTGATGGCCTGGTTGGCACAGTGACCGTCGTGGACCGCCGCCGCGATGAGTTAGCTGCGGCGCTAGCGCGAGTTCGGGGTCGCATCGCTGCCGCGTGCACTGCCTCGGGTCGAGATCCCGCTGGCGTGCGGCTGCTCGCGGTCACCAAGACCTTCCCTGCTACCGACGTGGCCTTACTCGCTGATCTCGGCCTACTCGACGTCGCCGAGACCCGCGACCAGGAGGCCATCCGCAAGGTTGCCGAAGTTGCCGCGATTCGTCCGGCGGCCCCGGTGCGGTGGTACATGGTCGGTCGGTTGCAGCGCAACAAGGCCCATGCTGTGGCCCGGTGGGCGGTGCAGATTCAGTCGGTGGATTCGCTCCGACTGGTCGACGCGCTGGACCGGGCCGCTCACGCCGCGCAGCAGGCCGGGGAACGCGACGGCGCTGTCGGTGTGCTCGTGCAGGCCAGCCTGGACGGCGATCCGGCGCGTGGCGGCTGCCCGCTACCCGAGCTTGAGACATTAGCCGATCGGGTGGCGGCCGCAGCCGGCCTGCGGCTGGAGGGCGTGATGGGGATTGCTCCGCTCGGTGTCGACCCAGGTGTGGCCTTCGCCGAGCTCGCCGCGGCTGCGCAACGGCTACGCCGTCAGCACCCAGGCGCAATCGAGCTCTCCGCCGGGATGAGCGGTGACCTGGAGCAGGCCATCGCGCAGGGGTCGACCTGCGTGCGTGTCGGAACCGCGCTACTGGGCGATGGGCGGTTAACCTCACGGTGACCGTGTGCGACTGGTCCGCGGACCAGTCGGGCGGTGCGTCGAGGGTCGGGACAGGAAGGCGAGGCGATGAGTGCGCTGCACAGGCTGAAGGTGTACTTCGGCATGGTCCCCGCTGAAGACTTCGATGATTTTGACCCGGACTACCGCCTCGGATACGACCCCACCTGTGACCCGAGCTATGACGCAGCAGTCCACTCCGCGGTGGAAAGTGAGTACGCTGCCGAGCGACCTGGTGCTCGCTGGTCGCACCGGGCGGATCTTGGTGGCTACCACGATGGCATCGCTGCGGCCGGGCCCCATGCTGCGCCCAGAGTGCATGCCACCCGCCCCCCATCCTGGGCCCCAGAATCCCGGGTCACCGAGTCGTGGGCCACGGGGTGCAGGGCCGCAGAATCCATGGCCGCGGGGGCTTCGGTGCGCGGCTCACTGGCTATTGACACGGTGCCGCCGGTCCGCCAACCGGCTGTGTCCCAGCCCATCGCGCCCCCATCGGTCGCGTCAGCGCCGCGTAGGGACCCGATCGGCGATGACGAAGTCCATCCGTTAGCTCGCATCGTTACTTTGCACCCGCACAACTACAACGAGGCTCGGCCCATCGGGGAACGCTACCGGGAGGGCAACCCGGTGATCATGAACCTGACGGAGATGGAGGATCGGGACGCCAAGCGGCTCGTCGACTTCGCGGCCGGGCTGGCCTTCGCGCTGCGGGGCTCGATCGACAAGGTCACCAACAAGGTGTTCCTCCTCTCGCCGCCCAACGTCGACGTGTCGGCTGAGGACCGTCGCCGCATCGCGGAGGGTCGCTTCTTCAACTAACTCTGCGGTGAAGGGGGCCCACCTCACCCTCGTTTGACCACCGTGGCAGAGTGTCCGCGTGGATGTGGTCCGGTGGGTCGTGTACTACCTGCTCTTCTTCTTCTGGTTGCTGCTCACGGCGCGTATTGTGGTCGAGCTCGTGCGTACCTTCGCGCGCAGCTGGCAGCCGGTCGGAGGGGTGGCCATCGCCCTCGAGTCGGTCTATACAGTGACTGATCCGCTGGTCCTGGCGCTCCGCCGGGTGGTTAAGCCCATCCGCATCGGAGGCGTCGGGCTGGACCTATCCATTATGGTTCTCCTGCTCGTGGTCTTCATCCTGATGCGAGTGATTGAGCCTACGAGGCTGTAGCGCCGCCGTAGCGCCGTCGAGGCCCCTCAGGGTCCGATACACCAGGCCGATACACCTGGCCGATACACACCAGTCGAGGAGTGCGTGAGGTGACCCGATGCCGTTGACCCCTGCCGACGTTCACAACGTCGCGTTCAGTAAGCCGCCGATCGGCAAGCGGGGCTACAACGAGGACGAGGTGGACGCCTTCCTCGACCTGGTTGAGGCCGAGCTGGCTCGTCTGATCGAAGAGAACAACGATCTCCGTAACCAGGTTGAGCAGCTCGATCAGCAGCTCAGCTCAGCGCCGATCGACACTGGACGTAACCTTCGTCCCCTGGAACCGCCGCGGCCTGTGATGGCCCCGGTGCCGCCTCCGATGATGGAGCAACCTTCGCCGCCGGGTGGTGACCACCACGTCCAAGCCGCCAAGGTGCTGGGCTTGGCCCAGGAGATGGCCGACCGATTGACCGGCGAGGCCAAGGCCGAAGCGGACGGGATGTTGGGCGAGGCTCGCACCAAGTCCGAGCAGCTGCTCTCCGATGCGAGGGCGAAGGCGGACGGCATGGTCAACGAGGCCAGGACCAGAGCCGAGACCATGCTCAGCGATGCCCGCACCAGGGTCGAAACCCTAGACCGGCAGTCCCGCGAGAAGGCTGCGTCGCTGGAGCGCGACGCCGCGCGCAAGCACACTGAGATCATCGGATCGATCAACCAGGAGAAGAGCCACCTGGAGAAGAAGATCGATGAGCTGCGCACGTTCGAACGCGAGTACCGCACCCGCCTGAAGACCTACCTGGAGTCGCAGCTCCGAGAGCTGGACGGGCGTGGATCTGCCGCGCCGACAGACACGGTGCGCAACCAGCAGGGCTTCGTTGCCTCCGGGTTCGGCGCGCGTGCCGAAGCCGGTAACTAAGGCGCGCCGGGGAGCGTCGGTCAGTCCGGCGGACCCATCCTCGTCGCGCTCTGGACTGCAGGGGTGGGCGGTGATGCTCCTTACCGGGGTTTTGCTCGTCGCGGCGGTGGGACTGGTCGTTGCTGCGCTCAGTACCGGCTATACCGCCCTGGCGTGGGGATCGGTCGCACTCAGTGCAGTGGTCGCGGGCATGATCGTTGTGCGGTGGCGGCGACGCTGGAATGCGCCTGACATCGAACCAGTTGAGCTACTGGACGAGGAGCCGGTTGAGGCTGCGCACGGTGACCAGCCGGTTGGTCCTTCGTCGGACGCCGAGCCGGTCGAACCATCGCCGCAGCCCGTGGTGGTGACCGCCGCAGAGCATGCCGACCCGGCGTCGGCGTCGGGCGCGGATCAGGTTGCCGAGGACGCTGAACTCGCTGACACTGAGCCCGGTGAGGAGGACACCGACGCTGCGGACCTGCTAGTGGTCTACGAGCTGACCGACGAGGTACTGGTCGTCGACGGACATCCTCGCTACCATCTCACCCGCTGCCCGCGGCCCGACCGCACGCGCGCCGAGCGGCTGCCGGTGCGAGAGGCCAGAGAGCTGGGTTTTACACCGTGTGGCCGGTGCCGGCCGGATACAGCACTAGCCCGCCGGCACCGGGCTGCGAGCGCGATCACTGGTGGGAGCTGAGCAACGGGAGGCGTCGAGGAGCCGGCCCGGACGGAGGAGGTGCTGGCGGCGACCCGGCAGGAAGAGTTCATTGCTGGCGAGATGCTCGTCCGCCGAATCGACTACGGGCCTGTCGAGGACGGCTTCACCGGCATCGTGGGCGACGGTGTCGCAGTGCGGGTCGCCGTCGCGGTCGTGAGTGCGTAGCAGTGTTTCAGCGCCCAAACCCCCTCACGAGCGGCGCAGCCGCACGATGGCGCGAGCTGCTGCAGGTCCGCGCCATCCCCGCAGAGATCCTGGCCGCTGCCCCGCAGGACCCGCACCGGCATATTCCCGCCCGCTTCGTGCCGCCGGCGACACCGGAGGACACCCCGTCGCGCCGCGCCGCGCTGCAGCTGCTCGCTCCCGACGGTGGCACCGTGCTCGACGTCGGGTGCGGTGGAGGCGCCGCTGGACTCGCGCTGGTGCCTAAGGTGTCTCACCTCACCGGGGTGGATCATGCCGACGACATGCTGCGCGTGTTCGACCGGGCCTGCATCGAGCGTGGGGTACCGCACCTCTCGGTGCTCGGTGCTTGGCCAGACACCGCGCAGCAGGCGGGTGCCGCCGATGTCGTGGTCAGCCATCACGTGGGCTACAACACCCTGGAATTAGCGCCGTTCCTGGCCGCGTTGGGTGCCGCTGCACGCCGCGGGGTCGTTGTCGAGCTGCACGCCGTGCACCCGGGGGCCTGGCTGGACCCGTTGTGGGTGCACTTCCACGGGTTGCACCGGCCACCGCCCGCGACCGCAGACGACGCGCTGGCCGTGCTTGCCGAGATCGGGGTATATCCAGAGGTCCAGCGCTGGACCCGGCCTGCCCAGGATCGTAATCCCGAGGCGGAGGTCGACTTATCGCTGCGCAGGCTATGCCTGTCGGCCGAGCGCCGGGACGAGGTCGCCGAGGCGGTGGCGAGGCTGGGCCCACGCCACCGCGATCTGGTCACGATCTCCTGGTCCGGCTGATCTGCGAGGCTGTGGGACTATCCGAGGGACAATCCGGGCGTGAACGGGGTGGAGTTCGCGCTCGGGGCGGGGGCGGCGGTACTGCTGCTGGCGGTGCTCGCCGTGCGGGTCTCCACCCAGCTCGGGCTGCCGTCGCTGCTGGTTTATCTGGCCATCGGTGTGCTGATCGGCGAGTCCGGCCTGGGGATCCAGTTCTCCAATGCGCCGCTCACCGCCGCTCTGGGGATCGCGGGTCTGGTGCTGATCCTGGCCGAGGGCGGTCTCGCCACCCGCTGGTCGGTGATCCGCCCGGCGCTGGGCCCGGGGATCGCACTGGCCACCGTGGCGGTCGCGGCGAGCATCGCCATCACCGGCTCGGCGCTGCACCTGCTGCTGGGCCTGGACTGGCGCACCGCGCTGCTGTGGGGCGCGGTGCTGTCCTCAACCGATGCGGCGGCGGTCTTCAGCGTGTTGCGGGCGCTAAAGGTGATGCCCCGGCTGGCCGGCGCGCTTGAGCTGGAGTCGGGCCTCAACGACGCCCCGGTCTACATCGCGGTGGTGCTGCTTGCGGCGGGGGATCCGCTGCGCTGGTGGACGCCCTTGCTGATCGGCTACGAGTTGCTCGTCGGCGCGCTGGTGGGAGCTTCGCTGGGGGTCGCGGGAGCGTGGGCGCTGCGCCGCGCGGCGCTGCCCGCAACCGGTCTCTACCCGCTGGCGACCATCGCGGTCTGCGTGCTGGCCTTCGCCGCCGGGCAGGGGGTGCACGCGTCGGGTTTCCTGGCGACCTATGTGGCTGGGTTGGTGCTGGGTAACGCTGCGCTGCCGCACCGCGGCGACACCCTCTCGTTCGCCGAAGGCCTCGGCTGGCTCGCGGAGATCGGCCTGTTCGTACTGCTGGGCCTCTATGCCTCGCCGGCCCGGCTGCCCGGTGCGCTGATTCCTGCGCTGGTCGCGGGGGCGGTGGTGGTCGTGCTGGCGCGCCCGTTGTCGGTGGCGCTCGCCCTGACACCGTTGCGGGTGCCCTGGCGGGAGCAGGCGTTCCTGTCGTGGTCGGGGCTGCGGGGCGCGGTACCCATCGTGCTGGCGCTGATCGCGCTCACGATGGGCTTTCCGGGGGCCCAGCGGCTGGTGGACGTGGTCTTCGTCCTGGTCGTGTTGCTCACGGTGGTGCAGGGCGGCACACTGCCCTCGGTGACGCGGTGGCTGGGGCTTTCTCGTCCGGAGCAGGGCCGGGAGATCGTGGTCGACTACGCCCCGCTGGACGAGATGGACGCCAATCTGCTGCAGGTCCACATCCCGCGGCCCTCGCGGCTGCACGGGGTCTTCCTGTCGGAGCTGCGGCTACCTACCGGGGCGATGGTCAGCCTGGTGGTGCGCAACGGGATGGGGTTCGCCCCGCTGCCGACCACCCGGCTTCAGGAGGGTGACCAGCTGCTGATCGTCACCACGGCCGGCGACCGGGACAAGGCCGAGCGGCGGATTCGGGCCGTGCATCGGGCTGGCCGGCTGGCCCGGTGGCGGGGGGAGACCGGCGCCTGATCGACGTTCCGCGGACCCGTCACAATGGCGACGTGAACCCATCGCAGCACGCCGAGGGAGCGGCCGCCGGTGACCAGGACGTCTCTGAAGCATCGCCACGGCGCCGCCGGACCGGCCTGTTGGCCGCCACCGCCGCCGTCGCCCTCCTGCTGGACGTGCTGAGCAAGATCGTCGTGGTGGCGATCCTAGAGGATGGTCCGCCGGTGGAGTTGTTGGGCGGCGGGCTGTACCTCGTCGTGTACCGCAACGCGGGGGCGGCGTTCTCGATGGCGACCGGGCTGACCTGGCTGCTGTCGCTGATCGCTCTGGGTGTCGTGGTGGCGATCGTCCGCCTGGCACCTCGGCTGCGTTCGGCTGGCTGGGCCTTCGGGCTGGGGCTGGTGCTGGGAGGCGCGTTGGGCAATCTGGTGGACCGGCTGCTGCGTGCCCCTGGTCCGCTGCGCGGGCACGTGGTGGACTTCCTGTCGCTGCTGGCGCCGGACGGCAGCGTGTGGCCGGTGTTCAACGTGGCGGATTCGGCGATCGTGTGTGGCGGCGTGGTGCTGGTCCTGCTCGCAGTCACCGGTCGGGATCTCGATGGCAGCCGCGGCCCGCGACGGGCCCGGCGGCCGGCGAATCCGGGGGCCCGGAATGAGCCCGGAATGAGCTCGGAATGAGCGATGTCCGGACGTTGCCGGTGCCCGATGGGCTCGACGGCATGCGGGTAGACGCCGGACTGGCGCGACTGTTGGGGCTGTCTCGCACGGCGGTGGCCGGGCTGACTGAGGCCGGTGCGGTGCTGGTCGACGGCAGTCCAGCCGGCAAGTCCGACCGCCTGGCCGCTGGCGCGTGGCTGGAGGTGACCCTGCCCGAGCCGCCGCGACCCGCCGCGGCACGGGTCGAGCCGGTGGTGGGGCTGCGAGTGCTGCACGACGACGCCGATCTGGTGGTGGTGGACAAGCCGGTCGGGGTGGCCGCGCACCCCAGCCCCGGCTGGGTGGGGCCCACCGTGCTGGGTGGTCTGGCTGCCACCGGGATCCAGGTAGCCACGTCGGGTGCGGCCGAGCGCCAGGGTGTGGTGCACCGGCTGGACGTCGGCACCAGCGGCTTGATGGCGGTCGCCAAGTCCGAGCGCGGCTACTCGGCGCTGAAGCGGGCGTTCCGGGATCGCACCGTCGCCAAGCACTACCGGGCGTTGGTGCAAGGCCACCCGGATCCCACCCGCGGCACCATTGACGCCCCGATCGACCGGCACCCCAAGCACGACTGGCGCTTTGCGGTGGTGGCCGGCGGCAAGCCCTCGGTGACGCACTATGAGGTGATTGAGGCGTTCCGGGCGGCGGCGCTGTGCGACGTGACTCTGGAGACTGGCCGTACCCACCAGATCAGGGTGCATTTCGCGGCGCTGCGGCACCCGTGTTGTGGGGACCTCACCTACGGTGCTGATCCCGTGCTGGCGCAGCGGCTCGGGCTGGACAGACAGTGGTTGCACGCTGCGCGGCTGGGTTTCCCGCATCCCGCCGACGACCGTTGGGTGGAGTTCACCAGCCCGGACCCGGACGACCTGCGCGGTGCGTTGGACGTGTTGGCCGCCGAGGCTTAGCCGATGCCGCCGCGGGCGCGGACCCGTCAACTCCGGACTGTGTACCGTACGATGTACTAAGATCGTAGTGGGGTGACTAAGATGACAAGATGGCGACGGTGCACAGCGGGGGAGGCGATCCCGCGCGGAGCATGGCTCTGCTGTGGGGGAGTGATCAGCCGACGCGTAGCCGCGGTCCGAAGCCCGGCCTGACCGTGCGCGGCATTGCTCGGGCCGCCATCGACCTAGCCGACGCCGAGGGCTTGGACGCGCTGTCCATGCGCCGGGTCGCCGAGCGCCTGGGCGTGGGCACGATGTCGCTGTACACCTACGTGCCGGGTAAGGCTGAACTCGTCAACGTCATGCTCGACGTCATCCATCTCGAGACCACGCCTGAGGCGCCCCACGGGACGTGGCGTGAGCAGCTCGAGGCCGTCGCCCGGGATCAGTGGGCGCTCGCGCGAAGGCATCCGTGGATGCTCCACATCGCCACCACGCGCCCGCCGATAGGCCCAGGGATCGTCGCCAAGTACGAACGGGAGCTGCGTGCTGTCGAAGGACTGGGCCTCGACGACTTTGAGATGGACTCGATCGTCGCCCTCATCAACGGCTACGTTGCCGGTGCTGCTCGTAGCGCGATCGACGCCTTCGACGTCCAGCGCAGCAGCGGCATGGACGACGCGGTCTGGTGGGCAGCCATTGGACCCTGGCTCGCCAAGGTCTTCGACCCTCAGCGCTACCCCGTGGCCGCGCGGGTCGGCACGACGACCGGTCAGCACTACCAAGCCGTTTCCGACTCCGAGTACGCGTTCGAGTTCGGCCTGCAACGCGTCCTCGACGGCATCGAGGTGCTCGTCCAGCAGCGCGGCGCGGCCACTTGACGAGCTGGTGGGTGGCCTGGGCCGAAAGCGCGAACGGGCATTGAGACCAGGGCCGATACCCGCTGGCCGGGCAGGACATGGGCGCGCTGTTAACCGAGCTGCCAGTGCACGCGCTGACGGCCGGATCAGCCGAGCGGTCCCGCGCGTTCACAGCCCTCGTGCAGTCATGCGTCGTGGCCGGCATCGTCGCCAACAAGATCGCGGGAAATATTGACCTGTCGATCTCGGCGACCAGACGCGGATACGACATGGTCTGTCGCCAGGGCGACCCCGGGATGATTGGCATCGGCAAGTGCCTCCGGCGCAGGATGAATCACCGGGACACCAGTGATTCTTTCACATCGAACGCCTGAGGAACGCCACTTGCCGCGCCGTACCGGCGGCACGAGTATTTGTGCATAGCAATGCTCGATAGCGCAAGGGGGGCCCGGTGGACGACGGTTACGAGGTGTACTGCATCGCGGATCCGTTGTTTTACGATTCGATGATCGGGCCAGGCCGCTCGGAGTCTTTTGATGCTGTGAAACGTCCGGTTCCGGAGGGTTGGGAACGGCACATCGCCGACAATTGGGTGGTCATGAAGCCGGTCGACGCTTCGGTGCCCATGCAGGGCTGGAAGATCCACGCGTCGGCGTGCCTCGATAACGCGGAACGCATTCTGGAGACGGTGTGGGCCTACTGCATCCCGCGCCGGATCCACTTCAAATTCCTGGCTTCTCGAAACGTAGTCCACATGCGGAACGCGAAGTACGCACAGCGGGGAGCCAGCGGAAAGTTCGTCACGATCTACCCGACCGACGTCGACGCGCTGGGGATGATCCTGCACGATCTGGGCGACCGGCTGGCCGGCGAGCCGGGTCCCTACATCCTCAGTGACCTGCGCTGGAACGACGGACCGCTCTACGTCCGCTACGGCGGTTTCGCACTGCGGCACTGCCTATCGGCGCAGGGCGACCAGGTCCCGGCCATCGAGGACCCCACCGGTGCGCTGGTGCCCGACCGCAGGGATGCGGTGTTCACCCCTCCGCCCTGGGTGACGTTGCCGGACCTGCTTGTTCCCCAACTCGCAGCCCGCAACGCCACCGCCGTTGCCGACGTGCCCTACCGTATCGAGCAGGTCCTGCACTTCTCCAACGGCGGGGGGATCTACGAGGCGCGGGACCAGCGGACCGGCGCTCGGGTGGTACTCAAGGAAGCCCGGCCGCATGCCGGCCTCGCCGCGGACGGCGCCGACGCCGTCCAGCGGCTGCAGCGCGAACGGGAAACCCTCGAACAGCTCGCGGGCATCGAGGGGGTGCCCGCGAGCCACCACCATTTCACTCTAGGCGAGCACCACTTCCTTGCCCTGGAGTTCGTTGAGGGCACGCCGCTGAACAAGGTTGTCGCTGATCGCTACCCGATGAGCGACCCCAATGCCGGGCCCGCCGAATACGCCGCCTACACCGACTGGGCGTTGCAGGTGTGTACTCAAGTGGAAGACATCGTCACGGCTGTCCATAGCTGCGGGATCGTTCACGGTGATCTACACCTGTTCAACCTCATCGTCCGCGACGATAGCCGGATCGCATTGATTGACTTCGAGGTCGCGACGAGCATCGACGAGGCACGCCGCCCCACCCTGGGCAACCCCGGCTTCGCGGCCCCGCGGGACCGGACCGGGTTCGACATCGACCGGTACTCGCTCGCCTGTCTGCGCCTGGCGCTGTTCCTCCCGCTGACCGCTATGATACGGCTTGACGCAGGAAAGCCGGCAGACTTCGCCGAGATCATCGCCGAGCGCTTTCCGGTGCCGCCGCCGTTCCTGTCCGAGGCCGTGCGGACGATCACCGGAGCCGGCAGTACCGACCGGGACGCACCGCGACGGCGCCCCAGAGCGCTCCCGCCGCTACCGTCTGGAATGGCCGGCTGGGTTCCGATCCGGGACTCGATGGTGGCTGGGATTTTGGCCAGTGCTACTCCCAAGCGCGCGGACCGGCTCTTTCCCGGTGACATCGCCCAGTTCAGCACCGGGGGTCTCAACATCGCCCACGGTGCGGCAGGTGTGCTCTACGCGCTGTCGGCTGCCGGCGCCAACCGGTACCCCGCCGGGGAGCACTGGCTGCTCGAGCGCGCCGCCGCGGCGGAGCGCGGAGCGCGGCTGGGCCTCTACGACGGGCTGCACGGCGTGGCCTACGTGCTGGCAGAACTGGGGTATCGCCAAGCTGCCCTTGACCTGATCGAGTTCTGCCTCACCGAGCAGCGCGACCGGCTCAGCACGGATCTGTTCGGCGGCCTCGCCGGTATCGCGCTCAACCTGGCCCATTTCGCGGGCGCGACCGGCGAGGCCACGCTGTTCGACCACGCGCTGCGAGCTGCCGATAGGGTGGCCGACCGGCTCGGTGCCGCCGACAGTGTCGGCACGATCAGCGGCGGGGATCATCCCTACGCCGGGCTGATGCAGGGCTCTTCGGGTCCGGCGTTGATGTTCCTGCGGCTCTACGAGCACACCGGTGATCGCCGATTTCTCGAGCTGTCCGCAACTGCGCTGCGCCAGGACCTGCGTCGCTGTGTGGTACGCGACGACGGCTCGATGCAGGTCAACGAGGGCTGGCGGACGATGCCCTACCTTGATCGGGGTAGCGCGGGCATCGGCATGGTCCTCGACGAGTACCTCATGCACCAGTCCGATGAGGAATTCTCGAGCGCCGCGGCCGCCATTCGCAGCGTCGCGCGGGTCCCATTCTACGTTCAGCCGGGGCTGTTCAGCGGCCGGGCCGGAATCATCCTCTACCTCAGCCGGGCTTACCCGCCTGGGCAGGCGATCTGGAATCGCGAGATCGCCGCCCAGATCCAACGGCTGGCCTGGCATCGTGTCGACTACCAAGGTCACCTCACCTTTCCCGGTGAACAGCTGCTGCGGCTATCGATGGACCTGGCCAGCGGTGCTGCAGGCGTCCTGCTTGCGCTGGGTGCTGCCGTGCACGAGCACCCCGTCGGTCTCCCGTTCCTCTTCGAATCCCGGCAGTCCGCGCCGCACGTCGCCCCCGTGCCAGCGGTGCTGACGGGGGGGAACGGGCTTGTGTCCGCATCTACTTACGGAGGGAGGTGAAACCATGGCACTTCTCGACCTGCAGGCTCTGGAGCTGTCCGCCGAGATGAAGTCCCGCGGCGGTCACGACCACGACCACGACCACAGCTGCGGAAGCGGTCTCAGCCTGCTCCTCTGCGGCTGACGCTCATCGCCGGGTGGTCCGGGGCAGCCGGCGTTGCCCCGGACCACCCAAGAATCCATCAGACCAGAAAGCTCATTGTCGCGATGATGCGGAGGCCGCGTGAACAGTCATCAGGCTGGACGTTCGCGCGATCCGGCGTGGCGGAAAGCAGACCGCCTGTTGCTGTCGACGGGTCGGCGCGGCGGGTTGTGGACCTGGTGGTTGGCGCTGGCCACACTCGTCAGCGCGGGAGCCGAAATCCTGCTACCCGCCGCACTCGGCCGGGCTCTGGACGCGCTGCCCGGAGGCGCTCACGTCACATCGGCCCTGCTCGTCTGCGCGGGGCTGATCGCCCTCATGGTGGCAGGGAAGGTGATCGGCGACATTGCCACTGGAGCGAGCAACGCTCGGAGCACGGGCTGGCTGCGCATGACGCTGATGCGGCACCTGGTCGCGATCGGCCCAGCGGCCACCCGCCGCTTCGAACCCGGAGATCTGGTGACCCGGGTGACGCGCAACGCCAGCGAGGCAGGCCAGGTCGGGGTGACTGCGGTCATGGTCGGTGCCGGCCTGATCCCGCCGGTCGGTAGCATCGTTGCGCTGGCGTTGATCGACCCATGGGTGGGGCTTACCGCGCTGGCCGGACTCGTGGCGATGGCCGGGCTGCTGCGGGTTTTCGTCCGGGACAACTCCGAGACCATCGGGCACTATCTGCACAGCCAAGGCTTGATCGCCGCGCGGCTGCTCGATGCATTGTCCGGGGCCCGAACGATCGCCGCCGCCGGCAGCATCGAGCACGAGCGGCGGCGGATCCTCCAGCCGATGCGCGGGCTGCGCGAGCATGGTATGCGGATGTGGCGCAACCAGGTGCGGGTCGCCGGTCAGGCCGCCGTGATCGGACCGCTGCTGCAGCTGTTCGTCGTCGGTGTCGCCGGGCTCGGTGTGGTCGCCGGCCGGCTGACCGTCGGTGAGCTCTACGCCGCAAGCCGCTACGCGGTGCTGGCCGCCGGTATCGGCTCGGCGGTGGGGTTTTTGAACAAGCTCACCCGAGCCCGAGCGGGTGGCCGGCGCGTGGCTGAGGTGCTCACCGAGCCGGTGACCCCATACGGCGTCGCGAGCTTGCCCGCCTCGTCTGATAAAGGCGGCTGGGGCGGCCGGCTTGAGTTCCGCGGAGTCCGGGTGTCGGCCGCGGGGGAGCCGGTCATCGACGGGCTCAACCTCGTCGTACCGGCCGGCGCCACGGTGGCCGTGGTTGGCCGCTCCGGTGCGGGCAAGTCGTTGCTCGCCGCGCTGGCCGGTCGGCTCACCGACCCGGAGCAGGGGCGGGTGCTACTCGATGGCGTGGCGCTGCCCGACCTGTCTCGGGAACAGCTGCGTGGCGCTGTGGGCTTTGCCTTCGAGCGTCCGGCGTTGGTGGGTGACACGATCGAAGAAGTGATCAACTTCGGTTCGCGCAGCCGCACCCAGGAGAAGGTCCGTGGCGCCGCTGCGACCGCCCGCGCGGACACCTTCGTCGAGAGACTGCCGCAGGGTTACCAGACGGCGCTGGCCGCAGCCCCGCTGTCCGGAGGTGAGGTGCAGCGGCTGGGTCTGGCTCGGGCGTTCGCGCATCCCTACCGTGTACTCATCCTCGACGACGCGACCTCCAGTCTGGACACCGTGACCGAGCGGCAGGTCGGCGCCGTGCTGACCGCCCGGGGCGTGGGACAAACCAGGCTGATCATCGCGCACCGGGCCGCCACGGCAGCGCGGACAGATCTGGTCGCCTGGATCGATCAAGGCCAGGTGCGCAGTCTGCGCCCGCACGCCGAGCTGTGGCGCGACCCGAACTATCGGGCCCTGTTCGGCCCCGAGGAAGGGCTGGCTGAACCGCCCACAGAGTGGCGCAGGGTGCCTACCGAGCTTGTTGCGGTATCGACATGACCGCCACCTCAAACACCGTGCCCTGGATACTGTTCGGCGCCCTACGGCGCCACCCGCGGGCGCTGTTGCGGTTGGCTGCATGGTCGGCGCTGGAGGTGCTCCCGCTGCTGCTGTCCGGCTATGGAGTGGCCCGCGCGCTGGATGATGGATTCCTCGTCGGCCGTCCCGGGACCGGGCTGGTGTGGCTCAGTGTCCTGGCCGTAGCGGTGCTTGCGGGGGCGCTGGCCACCCGGCACATCTACCGGATCCTCGCCGAGATCGTCGAGCCGTTCCGCGACGACCTGGTGGACCGTGTGGTGGGGGGTGCGCTTCAGCGGTCCACGGTGCTCGGTGGGCGGCCCGATTCGGGCGCGGTCGCCCGGCTTACCCACCAGGTCGAGGTGGTCCGGGACTGCTTCGCCGGCCTGCTCCTGCTCACCAGGAGTTTCGTGGTCACCGCGGTCGCCGCAGTGATCGGGATAGCCGCACTGACCGGGGTCGTCGGGCTACTGGTGCTACCGCCGCTGCTCGCGGGTCTGGCGTTTTTCGTGGCCTCCTTGCGGTCCATGATGGCTCGGCAGCGCGACCACGTGCTCACCGACGAATCGGTCGCCGAATCGGCCAGTACCGTCGTGCACAGCCTTCGCGACGTGGTCGCTTGCGGCGCCGAGGACCGGGCCTGCGCGCGTGTGCAGCGGGAGGTGGACGCGCACGCGGCGGCGGAACGGACGCTGGCCCGGATGGCGGCGGTCCGCACGTTGTCGGTCGCGGTCGGTGCCTGGTTACCGACCGTGGGCCTACTGGTAGCGGCGCCGTGGTTGCTCGCAACCGGCGCGACGCTGGGCACGATCGCCGGCGGCTTGGTCTACCTGACCCAGGGCCTGCTCCCGGCGCTGAGGGCGCTGGTCGACGGGGTGGGCATCGGGGCCTTGCGGCTGGTGGTCACCCTGGATCGGCTCGTCGAGGCGGGCGAGCACCCGGTGCCCGCACGAGCTCCGCTGCCACAGGCCCCCGGCGGGCACGACCTGGTGGCCGACGGTGTCACCTTCTCCTACGGCAGTCACGCCGAACCGGTGGTGGACCGTCTGGACCAGGTGATCCCGGAGGGGCAGCACCTGGTCATCGTGGGTCCCAGCGGTGCCGGGAAGTCCACCCTGGCTGGGTTGCTCGCCGCGACGCACGTCCCGCAGTGCGGCGAGGTTCGCCTGGGCGGGTTGCCGGTCGCCGACCTCGACCCGCAGACCCTCGCGCGCTACCGGGTGTTGATCCCGCAGGAGGCGTACGTCTTCGCCGGGACAGTCGGCGAGAACCTGCGCTACCTACACCCCGCAGCGACCCGGACCGAGCTCGATGCCGCGGTCGATGCGCTGGGCCTGCGCTCGGTGGTGACCCGACTTGGTGGATACGACGCTGCGGTTGACTCCGGGATGCTCTCGGCCGGGGAGCGGCAGCTGGTCGCTTTGGCCAGAGCGCACCTGACCCCAGCGCCCGTACTGATCCTGGACGAGGCCACCTGCCACCTCGACCCGGTCGCCGAGGAGCGGGTTGAGCGGGTTCTCGCCGGCCGCGGTGGCACCTTGGTTGTCGTCGCGCACCGGCTCAGCTCCGCGCTGCGAGCCCAGCGGATCCTGTTGATGGACAGTGCCCCAGGCGGTGTCAACACAGTGGTGTCGGGCAGCCACCGCGAGCTGCTCCGAACTGCACCGATGTACCGCGACCTGGTCGGTCATTGGATGGGATGAGATGACGGGCCGGGACTTACCGTTCGTTGTCACCGACCCGTCATCCCACGACCGTCAGATCCAGCCCGCCTCGCGGGCGATGCGAATGGCGTCAATTCGGGTGCGGGCATCCAGCTTCGTCATGACCCGCGAAAGGTAGTTGCATACCGTCCCGCGGCTCAGGAAGAGCCGTTGGGCGATCTCGGTCGGCGACGCCCCGCCTGAGGCGAGGTCGAGCACCGTGAGTTCCCGGGGCGTCAGCGGGCTGCCCGCCACGGCAAGAGCGGCGACCGCGAGGGTGGGGTCGATCGTCCGTTTCCCTTTGGCGACCTGGCGGATAGTGGCCAGCAGCCGCCTGGGCTGCGCGTCCTTGTCCACTGCGCCGGCCACCGGCACATCCAGCGCGCGACGGACCAGGCCCGGTCGTCGTGCCGTGGCCAGCACGATCACTCGGCACGCGGGTAGCCGTTCGCGCAATGTCTGGGCGGTCGCGAGCACGTCGGGCCCGCCCTGGTCGACGTCCACCACGACGACGTCGGGCTGGTACCGGATCGCGGTGTGGATCACCCGGTCGCTCCACGCCGTTCCGGCGACCACGTCGATGTCGTCCTCGCCGGACAACACCGCGGCCAGCGCGCCACGAAGCAAATTCTGGTCGATGACGAGGAATACCCGGATCGCTTTCGGTGTCGAGCGCCGGGCCACCGCCGGATGTTCGGGGATACCGGTGTACTCGTCACCCGCGGCAATGTTGCTCGTTGGGAGGTTTCGTGGGATCGGCGCGCTTGCCTGCTGTGTCGCGATCATGGGATATGAACCAGGTCGGCGCGGACGCGGAATGTGCATGGTTGCCAACGTGCTGCCATGGGCTGTCCTTTCCCCCTGGGTCAGGGAAGGACACGCAATCGCATCCATCCCTGACGGTTGACCACGCCCTGCTGCCCCCTACGGGTGACCCCGGAGGATCCACCCCGGAGGATCCCCGAGGGGATCCTGTACTGCTTGTCATCGCTGCATCAAACCGGAGTGTTACACTGTGTACGTAACGTCACAATCGTCACTCTGAGTATACAGATGTGGCCTGATCGGCAGCTGATCATAGGCTCGCGGTCATGAACACGGTGCAAGATCTGGTTGCTGCGGACCGCGCGCATGTGTGGCATCCCTACGGGCCAATGCCGGGTCGGACCGATCCGCTCGTGGTCAGCTCCGCCACCGGGGTCCGGCTGCAACTGGCCGACGGGACCGAGTTGGTGGACGGGATGTCCTC
>DASYIL010000301.1:0-13654 GCA_035997545.1 Pseudonocardiaceae bacterium | reverse complement strand
CGGCGACGAACGCGGCACGGTCTGCCCCGTCAGCGGCTGCCGCACGCAGCCGGTCCGCGTGCGCGGTGCTCACCGGTGGTGTCCACCCGGCCAGACAGATCAGGTCATGCGCTGTGCTGACCGGATGCCCGGCCGCGCCGTCGCCGAACGCCGCGGCGTAGGTGGCAGCTTCCGTGCTGGCAAGTGCCCACCGCCAGGCTGCCGTCACCGCTTGGTCGATCACCTGCTGCCGTCCGGCACCCAGACTGGTCAAGCGCTCAACGGCGAGCAGCTCGGCGTGCAACGCGTAAATCGCCGCCCACACCCGGGCCAGGGCTTCCTCATGCTCGGCGACTTCCCATGCGAACGGGTCCGCCCCGACTGTCTGCCGACCGGACGACGGCGCCAGCCGAGGGGCGATAACCCGGGATCGAGTGAACCGGTCTGCGTCGGCCAGTAGCGCCGCGGCGAGCTGCTCAATCAGACGTGGCTCGACCCGCTTGCGGAAGTGGTGCTCCTCGTACCCGGCTTCTCGCGCGGCCCGGGTCCGGCGGGGCGTGAGCTTCATCCCAGGCTCGGCTGGTGGCAGGCCGAACAGGATCCGCGCGGCCCTTGAGTGGCGACCGTCGTCGAAGCGGGCGAGCAACCCACGCAGGACCCCGTCTAGAGCCGAGGTTCGGCTCGCCACGTCATCGGGATCGGCCGCGCGGGCGATTACACCCCGCAGCGCGAATGACGTGGCTCACCGGGCGGGGCCATGGGGCGCTCCCTACCCGGTGTCGGGGTGCGGATTGCTGGCCCGCCCGAACCGGCGCAATCGCAGGCTGTTTGACACGACGAACAGCGAGGACAGTGTCATTGCCCCACCGGCGATCAGCGGGTTGAGCAGTCCGAATGCCGCTAACGGCAGCGCGGCGATGTTGTAGCTGAATGCCCAGGTGAGATTGCCGTGAATGGTGCGCAGGGTGCTGCGGGCGAGTTTGATCGCGCTGGGCACGACGTCCAGGTCAGTTCGGACCAGGATCAGGTCGGCGGCGCCGAGCGCGACGTCGGTGCCGGAGATGACTGCCAGGCCGAGGTCGGCGCGGGCCAGCGCGGGGGCGTCGTTGACCCCGTCCCCGACCATGGCCACTGAGCGCCCCTGAGCCTGCAGTGTCTCGATCATGGCGGCCTTGCCGTGGGGCAGCACCTCGGCGATCACCTCGTCGATGCCGACCTGGGCGGCGACCGCCCGGGCGGTCGCCTCGTTGTCGCCGGTGAGCAGCACCGTGCGCAGCCCGAGCCGGTGCAGTTCGGTGACCGCCGCGGCCGCGGTCGGCTTCACCGTGTCGGCCAGCGCGAACACACCTTCGACGACACCACTTGCGGCGACGAGGACGGTCGTGCGGCCCTGCCGCTCCCACTCGGTGCGCCGCTCGTCCAGCGCAGCCGGGACGCTGATGCCGCGCTGGGCAAGCAACCGTGCCGATCCGACCAACACCTCCTGGCCGTCCACCACGCCACGGGCCCCGAGACCCGACAGGCTGGTGAAGTCCTCGACCGGCGGGACCCGGTCGATCCCCGCGCGGGCCAGCGCGCTGATCGCTGCCGCGACGACATGCTCGGAGGCATCCTCCACCGCACCGGCATGGCGCAGCACCGTGTCCAGCGCGGTACCCGCGCCCAGCTCCACATCGACCACCGCCATCCGACCCGTGGTGATGGTCCCGGTCTTGTCCAACACCACCGTGTCGATTGCCCTGGCCGACTCCAGAGCCTGGTGGCCCCTGATGAAGATGCCCAGCTCCGCGCCCCGCCCGGAGGCCACCATGAGCGCCGTCGGCGTGGCCAGACCCAGGGCGCACGGACACGCAATGATCAGCACCGCCAGCGACGAGCTGAACGCCTGCTCCACCGACCCGTGGAGGACCAGCCACCCCAGGAAGGTCAGCACCGCCAACCCCAACACGACCGGAACGAACACCCCGCAGATGCGGTCGGCGAGCCGCTGGATGCGAGCCTTGTCGCTTTGCGCCTGCTCGACCAGCCGCACCAGTTGGGCCAGCTGAGTGTCCTTGCCCACCTTGGTGGCGCGCACGATGAGCCGGCCGCCGTGGGCGATGGTGCCGCCGATGACCATGTTGCCCTCGGACACCTCAACGGGTGCTGATTCCCCGGTCATCGCGCTGGTGTCCACGCCGCTGTGCCCGTCCAGCACCTGGCCGTCGGTGGCGATGGTCTCGCCCGGGCGAACCACAAAGTGGTCGCCGACCTGCAGCTGCGCGACCGGAATGCGGTACTCCTGCCCGTCGCCGCGCCGCACCGCGACGTCCCGCGCGCCGATCGCGGCCAACCCCGCCAGGGCACCGCCGGCCCGCCGCTTCGCCCTCGCCTCGAACAACCGGCCACCGAGCAGGAAGATCGTCACGCCGACGGCCACGTCGAGATAGATGGAGCCACCCGGCCGGAAGATCAGTCCCCAGCCGCTGTCAGCGCCTTGCCCAGCACCGTCGTGAAAGAACATCGTGTACACCGACCAGCAGCTGGCTGCGGTGATCCCCAACGACACCAGAGTATCCATCGAGGTCGACCCATGTCTGGCGGTGACGACGGCGTTGCGGTGAAACGGCCAGGCACACCACGTCACGACCGGCAAGGTCAATGCCAACAACACCCACTGCCACCCGGTGAACCGTGACGAGGGCACCAACACCACCGTCATGGACAGGTCCACCAGCGGGACGCCGAGCGCCAGCGCCACCACCAGGCGACGCAACAGGTACCGGGCCTGGGCACCGGCCGGTTCGTCCTGGGCGACGGGCTGGTCGGGCTCGATCGGCGCGGCGTGGTAGCCGGTGTGCTCGACCTGCGCGATCAACTCCTCGACTGCCACCTCCGCTGACGCCTGCACGGTGGCTTTCTCCGTCGCGTAGTTCACGCTGGCGTGCACCCCGTCAAGCTTGTTGAGCTTGCGCTCCACCCGCGCCGCGCAGGCCGCGCATGTCATGCCCCCGATGGACAGCTCGATCGACCGCACCGCCGACGGCGGCTGATCGACCGACGAGGTCAACGACATAACCCGGTTCACCCTCCTGTGCCAGCTACGGCGGGGGTTAGCTACGGCAGAGTTCAGCTACGACAGAGTTCAGCTACGGCGGGCATAGTGTGCCCTGTCTGGGAATCGAGGCATCCATCAGGAAGCGGGTGACCAGGTCGACCATGCAGGGGCTGCGCGGCAGCGCGCCGTGCGCCTGCCCCTGCCAGGTCACCAGCGTCGCCGAGGGCAGCGACTGCGCGGTGTTCCTGGCCCCGTTGGCAGGGGTCACCGGGTCCCCAGCAGTGGCCACGACGAGCAGCGGCGGCAGCGCCCGGTCACCCGGCCCTACCGGTGGTGGCGAGGGCACCGGCCATGCGCTGCAGAGCAGCAGCCGCTGCGCGAACAGCGGCCCGAACAGCGCGGAACGCTGCCGCCACTGCACCACCAGCTGCTGGGCGCGCTCGGGCGGCACCCGGGTCGGGGTGTCGTTGCAGTGCGTTGCCAGGGCAGGGTCGAAGCGAGCGGGCAACCCGCGGGTTTTGATCAGCGTCGGCTCCACGAGGGCGGCCAGCTCGGCCCCGTTCCCGTTCCGGGCGGCTGCCAGGGCGCTGGACAGCTGCGTCCAGCGCTCCGGGTCACCGACGGTCTCGAGTACTGCCTGGTAAGCAGTGCCTGCGGTGATCCGCTGCCACTCGGCCTGCAGCGGGGCTCGACGCAGCGCCTGGGCCAGCGCAGGCAGGGCGGCGCGAGGGTCGGGTTTCAGCGGGCAGCCTCGGACCACGCAGTCGGCGGCGAACGCGGTGTAGCCGGCGTCCGCAGCCACCAGCGCCGCCTCGGCCGCACTCACGCCGTCAAGCGTGGGATCGACGGCACCGTCGAGCACTACCCGCCCGACCGAGCTGGGGTACCGGCGCAGGAATTCGGTGACGGCCCGGGACGCCTCGCCGTGCGAGACCAGGTTGAGCACCGGCGCGCTCAAGGTGACCCGGAGCTGCTCGAGGTCGTCGGCGGTGCCTGTGGAGTTGATCGCGGTGAGGGACTCGCCGAGGTCCTGCACGCAGGTCTGAATGGCGGCGCGGGTGGCCTCGAGCAGCACGTCCAATGCTCCGGGCTCGCTGGCGTCGGGGTCGATGCCGACGATCCGGCTCCGGGTGGTTTTGGGCACGCAGTCCAACGGTTCGCTCGGCCCGGTGCCGCGACGGGCCAGCCCGATCAGGGTGAAGCGGTCCAGCAGGGCAGGCGGTAGTTGCTGGGCCAGCCGGGCGGCCCGGACGGTACCGGGTTCCCCGGCCGCCTCGCCGAGCACCACCAGCGGGGCTGGACCATTGCCAACCCGGGTGAGGTCGAGCTTGAGGGAGTTCCCGAACGCCGGTATCGCTACCATTGCGTCGACTCGAAGCTCACTGCACTCGACCCGTCGTGGGCTGGCGATGTCCAGCTGGGCGGCGACCGCGCTGGTGCAGTCTCGCCAGGGCAGCGAACTGCGGTAATACGTGCCGGGGGGTGGTAACGGCGTCTCGCTGGGTGGAGCCAGTGGGTGGGGTTGCGGCGGCAGGTTGGCGTCCCGTACCGCCACCGCGGGTCGGTCCGAGGGGCCCGCGGTGCATCCCCCCATGAGCACCGCGAGCAGCACCGTCGACGCCCCGAGACACCGCAGGATCCGGTGCAGGCGGGCGGGCACGGGGTCTCCTCGGATCCAGGCTGGGCGGCGTCCGATGCTGACAGCGTCGCGGTGAGCCCGCGGTGAGCAAGCGCATCACTTGATCGCGATTCGGCTCCGAATGGTGGTTGTGCGTGCCCACTGTTCGCGATTCGGCTCCGAATGGGGGTCGGGTGGGTCAGGTGAGTACGTCAGTGATTGCGTCTAGGGCGAGGTCCAGGTCGGCGCGGGTGATCACTAGGGGTGGGGCGATGCGCAGCGTTGTGGCGTGGGTCTCCTTGCACAGCACGCCGCGGGCCAACAGCTCCTCCGCTGCCAGCCGTCCGGTCGTCCCGCCGGCAGCGATGTGTACTCCGGCCCATAGCCCGCGGCCGGTGACCTGCGCAACCCCGTGCCCGACCAGCTTGCCCAGCCGGGTGTGCAGATGCGCGCCCAGCTCCCGGGAGCGCGCCTGGAATTCGCCGGTGGCCAGCAGCGCGATCACCGCTAGGCCGACCGCGCAGGCCAGTGGGTTGCCGCCGAAGGTCGACCCGTGCTCGCCGGGCCGCAGCACACCGAGCACCGCGCGCCGACCGACCAGCGCCGAGACCGGCAGGATCCCGCCGCCCAGCGCCTTGCCCAGGGTGTACAGGTCGGCCCGGACCCCGTCGTGGTCCAGTGCCAGCAGCTCCCCGGTGCGGGCCAACCCGGACTGGATCTCGTCGGCGATCAGCAACACCCCCGCGTCGTCGCAGGCGGCGCGGACCCCGGCCAGATAACCCGGTGGCGGTACCAGCACTCCCGCTTCCCCCTGCACGGGCTCGACGAGCACCGCCGCCGTCCGGGCGGTGATCGCGCCACATAGCGCGTCGAGATCGCCGTAGGGCACCACAACGAAGCCCGGAGTGAAGGGGCCGAACCCGGCACGGGCCACTTCGTCGGTGGAGAACGACACGATGGTGGTGGTGCGGCCGTGGAAGTTCCCGCCGGCCACCACGATCTCCGCGGTGCCGTCGGGGACACCCTTGATCCGGTGAGCCCACAGTCGCGCCATCTTGATCGCGGACTCGACGGCCTCGGCGCCGGAGTTCATCGGGAGCACCATCTCGGTTCTGGTCAGCTGGGCGAGTTCTCGGCAGAACGTGCCGAGCAAGTCGTGGTGAAACGCCCGCGAGGTCAGCGTCACCCGCCCCAGCTGGTGCATCGCGGCGGCTACCAGCGCGGGATGGCGGTGCCCGAAGTTCAACGCTGAGTAGCCGGCCAGGAAATCGAGGTAACGGCGGCCGGTCACATCGGTGACCCAGGCGCCCTCACCAGAGGTGATCACCACCGGCAGCGGATGGTAGTTGTGCGCGCTCCACTGCTCGTCGGCGGCGATGAAGTCGGACGCGGTGGCGCTGGGTGTGTCGAGGCTGGGTGTGTCAAGGAGGGTCATGGCTGCAAGGTTATTTGGCCGGTGCCTGCCGATCAGCCGCGCAGTGTTGCGGCGTGGAGCGGATCGTTGCGTGTTTGCTGCCTGCTGCGTCGGATCGTTGCGTAATCCTGACGGATCGCTCAGCTGGGAGCGCGAGGCAACGGCCGCTCCTCGGTTCCGGCCTTCAGCAGGTATACCGTCCCACTCTCGGCACTGCGCTGGCCGGTCGAGCGGGCATAGCGCTGGATCGGCAAGTCCACGCAACTGTCGGGATGCTCGGCCATGGTCTGGCGGACCTGGTCGATCGTCTCCGTCACGAGCTGGTGCGTGGTGGTCAGTGCTGCGGTGGCCTCGGCGCGCAACGCTGTCAGCGCGGTCACCTCGCTGGCAGCCTGGGCTTGCAGCTCGCGCAGCGCAGCCTCGTACCGCTCGAACTCGCAGACCTGGCTCGTCAGTTGTTCGCCGACGGCCAGCAGTATGAGGCGCAAGCGGGCGATGCTGCGCATCTCGCTGCTCCGGATGCGGGTGTTCGTCTCGGAATCACGTTGTGCGATCGCTTGCGCCGAATCCTGTTCGGCAACCTCCCGGCGCCGAGCGGAATCGGCCTCCAGCTGAGCGCATCGCTGTTTCGCATGCTTGAGTAGCGACTCGGTCTCGCTGCGCGCCAGTGCTCGCAATCTGGTGATCTCATGTTCGGCGCGGGCCCTCAACTCGGCAATTTCCTGGTCAGCGCGGGCTCTGGCCGCTACGATCTCTCGCTCGGCGTTGGCCTTGAGTTCGGCTGCCTCCTCCTCGGCCAGCCGCATGATGCGTTGGATCCGGGCGCTAGCTTCGACCATCGGGGCCCGCAGTATGCGCTCGACCTGCGAAGTCTGGCGCAGCTGTTTGAGCAGCTCGCTCTCCGAACGAAGATGGTCCAACACCCTGCTGAGCTCGGCGACCTGCGCCAGCGCCGCATCCCGGTCGACCGCGATCATCGCGATGCGGCCATCCAGTGATTCGAGATGATCCAGGACCTGCCGTCGGTTGAACCCGCGTAGCGCTGTATCGAACGGCTGGTGCAGGGGGACCAAATCGTCACCACCTTGGGGTACGCGCACGGACACCAACTGTAGTTGAAGGGTCAGAATCAAACAACAGCCTGACCCTTCGGCCGGTACGTGCAGCCAGCCGGACCGTTTGCGCTGGTGGGCGATACTGGGATTGAACCAGTGACCTCTACGGTGTCAAAGCCGATTCACGTTGCTGATTGCGGCTGTGGGTTACCGCCGAGGTCGCCTGATCAGCGACGACGTGCTCGGCGGTCTGTTGGTGGAGACCCGATGCCAGACCCTACGCAGTTCGACCCTGACCGCCTGCAGGTGGTTCTGGATCATGGGGAGGTGGTGGAGCTGGATGGCGGCACGCTGGTTCTCGATGGGCGGGAGTCTCCGAGCGTGGTGCTGCGGCTGGCGCCCTGGCGCGCTCGACCGGAGAAGGAAACTCCTCATGGCAGCGTTGAGGTTGTCCGTGCGGGCCTGCGCCCTCGGCTCGGACTAGTGCAATGGGAGAGATTCGGACTGGGGAGAGGACCTTCTCTGGGGTCGGCGCTGTCGGCGGGATAAGCCCCGTGGCTGACCAAAGCATTGAATTACAGGGCGGCTCATCCGGTGAACCGGCGGGGTCAGTGTCGGTCGTGTCAACATCCCGGATGGTTTGGACGTCGCCGGGTGTGCCTGGTTTATGTGCAAGCGCACTACTGGCTGCGCCAGTCCGCTCACCGGGCACAGGCCCACCTGGCCGCGACCTGGCCGGCGAGTTGGGCGTGAACCCTGCGACGTCACATGGTGTGGCCAATCCGGACGTGACCGGGGTGCTGCCCAAGGTCGCCAACGACCCGACCACTTAGCCACTGCCGACCTCGGCCGTTCCGCGCCCACCTGGGCCGACGCCGCGGGCCGGACCTCAGGCCGACTCCGCTGATCGAGTGGCGGGATGCAGGGGTGGAAAGGTCCCGAAGGACTCCGCCGGGAGGCGGGTGAGCCGACCGTCCTCGACGACGTTCCAGCCGATCCAGCGCCAGGCCCCCGCGCCGGCCCTGACGAGCTGGTCTGCGATGGCGTCGAAGACCGCGATCTGGCACTCCGGCAGGGTGACGATCGTGAACCCGACGGGCAGCCCGCTGGTGGCGTCCCAGACCCGGACGGTGCTGTCGTGGCCGCCGGTGAGCAGGCGGGTGCCGTCGGGGGGCCAGGCCACCGCCCACACCCAGTCGGTGTGGCCGGTCAGCGGGCACAGCGGCGAGACATCCCTCGCTGCCTGCCGACCGCCGCCGGGCAGCGGGCGATCAGCAGCCCGGGAGCCAGCCCGAGCCGATCGGTCGTTGCGTTCTGTGTCAAGTTGGGGTCATGATGCACTAGTTGCAATTTAGTCGCAATAGAGGTGGGCGATCATGACCAATGCCTCAGCGGCGCCGGTGGACCGGACCCGGCGAGGGAGCACGCATGCCCACCTGTGGTCGTTGCCCGACGGCACCGGCCTGCATGCCCCATACGGTCAGTTGGTGATCGAATCCGGCACCGGCCGGGTCTGTTGTCACCTGTGTGGGCGGTGGTATGCCTCGCTGGGCGGTCACCTCCGCAAGCACGGACACACTGCCGACTCCTACCGGGAAACGATGGGGCTGTGCCGGAGCCGTCCGCTGGTCGCAGAGACTCTCTCCCGGTCGATCGCTACCCGCCAGAGTGAGGCTTACCGGCGCTCGCCTGAGCTACGGGCTCGGCTGGCGGTCGGTCAGGAGCTCTCCAAGACCGGCCAACTGGCCACGCTGGCTTCCGCCGCGCACACCACCCGTCCATCACTGGAGCTGGCGCGACTGCGCCGCGCGGCGCTCGACGTGGGTCGGGCGACCAGGGCAGCCCAACGCGATCGGGCGCTAGCCCGACGACTGCGTGAGCTGGGCTTCGACGACCTGGCCGGCTACCTGCGCCACGCGCGCTCGGCAGGGGCGAGCATGCGCAGTATTGCCAAGGCCACCGGATTGGGGTGGGCCAGGCTGCGTTGCGAGCTCGATGCGGCGGGCATTGCAGTACGGCCAGCGCGTCCCGACGGCCAGCGGCGAGTCCAGTAACGACCAGAGTTGCGCTGGAGTGACAATCGCAAGATAGTGGTTACAGCACAAGACTGTTACTACTGGAGGTCAAGCATGGCCGACTACATCCTGCCCGACCTGCCCTACGACTACGGCGCGCTGGAGCCACACATCTCCGGGGACATCATGGAGCTGCACCACGCCAAGCACCACGCCACCTACGTCAAGGGTGCTAACACCGCCCTGGAGCAGCTGGCCGAGGCGCGGGATCGCGAGGCGCTGGCGACAGTGAACATGCTGGAGAAGAACCTGGCGTTCAACCTCGGCGGGCACGTCAACCACTCGGTGTTCTGGCCCAACATGTCCCCCGACGGCGACGACAAGCCCGACGGCGAGCTCGCCGCGGCGATCGACCAGCACTTCAGGTCCTTCGACGGATTCCGCAAGCACTTCACCGCCAACTCACTCGGCGTGCAGGGCTCCGGATGGTCGGTCCTGGCCTGGGAAACGCTGGGGCAACGTCTGGTCCTTGAGCAGGTTTACGACCATCAGGGCAACATGACGCCCGGCATGATGCCGCTGCTGCTGCTCGACATGTGGGAGCACGCCTTCTACCTGCAGTATCGCAATGTCAAGCCCGACTACGTCGAGGCCTGGTGGAACGTCGTGAACTGGGCTGACGTCGCCCGCCGGTTCGAGCACGCCCGCTCTGTCATGCTGCCCTGATCCACCGGTGGCCAGGAAAGGCGACGATGAGCGCCGACAATCCTGATGAGCTGATGCACACGGTCCTGCCGCCGGCTCTGGAGGTGCTCACCGCGTGGAGCATCGCCGAGACCGAAGCGGACCCCACGGTCTTTCGCCACGCCATGAACCGTGCCATCGGCGATGCCGCTGCCGCTCAGGACCCGCTGCGAGGGCTGGCTGAGATGATGTTCGGACTGTCCTCCCTGTCCGGCATCCTGCTCGATGAGCTCGCTGATGTCACCGGCCGGTCCCGCGGCGAGGTCCTGCACGCCGTCCACCTTCGCTATCTCGACCCTGAGGTCGGACCACCGCGCTGATCGGCTGCACCATCCTCTTCGGGGCGGTCTGCGAGCAGCCACACAGCACCCTGCGGGGTGTCGCGCACCTCGATCCCTGCTGCAGTGAGCCGATCGCGCACGGTGTCGGCGAGTGTCCACGAGCCTTGTTCGCGAGCCTGCTCCCGCAGCTCGAGGAGGGCATCGACGAAGGGCGCGACAATGTCGCGTGGGTCCCGCGCACCCAGCACGGCGAGCTCGGCCAACCGTGTCACCATCCGGCGAAGCACGGCCCTGGGCTCCTCGGTGCCGTCCATCTCTTCGGTGTCGGCCGACCAGTCGACGATCGTCTGCTCCAGCTCAAAGAGGGCCGTGACGGCTGCGTTCACGTCGCGACCCCGTAGCCCGGTAGTGAAGACGTGCTCCAGCCGTTCAGCTTCCGCGCGCAGCGATGGTGCCGGGTCGTCCCGGCGGCTGATGGCTGTGCGCTGGCGGAGCCCAGTCTCGGCTCGCCACCCGCGGCTATCGCCCGAAGCTCATCGATCGCAACGGTGGAGCCAGTCGCGAACACTGTGCTCACTCCCTGCCGGCGGACCGTGAGCGTGGCCCGGCCCAGCACCGTCACCGTGTCCGCATCGAGGTCGAACACGGCAGCGGTGTGCTCGTCGACGCCGAGAACGACCGTATCGGCCTCCAGCATCGACTCCAGCAGTCGCAGCCGCCGCTCGCCCAGGTAGCAGAACCGAGTGTCGTGGGTGCCGCCCTCGGCGTTGTCGTAATGCGGGATCACCGCCGCGCGCAGGCCGATCTGCGCCAGCAGGTCCATACCCTGCGCCCAGTACGGCGCCGCACCGACCTTGTAGATCTCGTACACCGGCACGGTGGCGAGCCCCAAGGTTGCTGCCGCTGCGCTGGCGAATGCCACGCAGCCGCCGCTGGTCAGCTTGCCGGTCAGGATGTCGCGCAGCCGGCTGTGCTCCCATACCCCCAGCGCGTAGGTCGGGCTGCCCGGACCGGCGAAGATGGCGTCGTCGATCCGGGCCAATGCCTGCTCGCGGGGTAGGACGCCGTCCGTGGTACGCCACGATGCGACGTCGATGCGAATCTGAAGATTTCGAAAGTAGCCGACCGTGCGCAGGGGAGATCTCGTCAGCGTTTTCCTGGAATCCGTAGGGACTATCCAGGAGCACCGCATCGGCGGGTGGCCTGCCGAGACGCTCGACGAGCAGGCGATGCACCTTCCCCATCGTCGGGGCGGTCTCTCCGGATCCCATGATGGTAAGCAGCCGCGGGCGGGGCGTCACGAAAGGAGATCACCCCTTGCTCACGTTCTAGGTTCAGGAGCCGACGAGCTGACCCGCCACATCGGGGGTGTGGGCCACCACAGCGTGCCACAGCCGTGGGTGCGCATCGGCCGCCGCCATCACGGCTGGGTTGGTCCGTGCCACCAGCGACGGGTGCCGCAGCGCATGGGCCAGCACATGCTCGACCGCCACCACCGCAGGGGTTGGCGCTGCGGCATCTGCAGAGCAGACGACGTGGGCATCAGTTGGCACTGCCCGTACGGTGGTCTGGGCAGGGTCCGGGTCGGGCAGGACCGCGTAGGTGAGGATCAGCCCACCGGGATCAGGGCGCCAGGATGTCGAGTGCACGACTGTCGCGGTGGGCACGCCGGCGCCCAGTCCCGCGAGCTCACGGGCCCGCCCATCGGGCTGGCATCCCGCCGGCAGATCGCCGTACGTCGCCCGCCATCTCAGTTGATCGTCATCCGAAACCGATAACAGCATCACTTCGACCTGAACCTCGTGCACCTAAGCCCCCAGCTGTAGTTGCCTTCTGACCGCAACAGCGAGCCTAGCGCAGTAGCTGAGAGCAATCTGCCTTCCGCACGGGAAAGGGAGGATGCGGCGAGCGCAAGCCCGGCCACCGCCAAAACCCGTACGCAGCGCTGCGAGGAGTGCTCGCCGGGAAGGCGCCGTCCGGCGACTCCGACGAAGTCTCGTCGACGAACCACCGATCACCGGGCGTGCCGGCTGGGCTGTGCCGCGTCGACCAGCACCGGAGCGAAGTGTTGAACCCACCGGTACACACTCACGTGGGTTCATCGGAAGGCTCCTCAGCTGCGGTGCCCCGCACTATGTATGACTTCACCTTGGCCAAAGTTACGCTATTTTTGCAGTTGCCTTAGTTTGGCAAGGTGGGGGAGGGCTTCGATGACGCTCGTAGTGCGCCTGGTGTGCAAGGAAGACCTGGGGGTCTGCGAGGAGCACATGCGGCGGGTTCTGGACGAAGACTTGCGTGGCTACCACCAGCGTTGGCACCACGACGTCGACGATCTGGCCGGGACCTATCTGGACCGGGCGGGGTGGGCGCTGTTCGTCGCCGAGCTCGATGGCGCGTTCGCCGGGACCACCGTCGTCAAGCCGGGTGGTCCGGCCAGCCCACCTTCGCCTGCGTGGTTGGGTCGCCGCTACGGAACAAAGCAGACCGGTCAGTTGGCGAGGGTGTGGATCGTGCGGCAGCTACGGCGCCGCGGGGTGGGGCGTGCGCTGGTTACTGCCGCGGCCCAGTGGGCCCTAGGTCCGGGCGGGTACACGGTGGTGTGCCTGCACACTGACGCCTCCTCACTCGGTGCCCTGGACTTCTGGCGCGCCTACCCGGCCGCTGTGGAGGTATTCGACGCTCGGCCGGATCCATGGGACACCGTCCACTTCGAGCTCGACGCCGCCCAACTTCCCCGGATGACGATGGACCCGACGATTCTCCTGCGGTTTCGATGACCACCTGGTCGGCGGGATCGGCGAAATAGCGGCACTTCGAGGTCGTTGTCGATCTCCTGCGGCTCTCCCACGAACCGGCGGCGCTGCCGCACTGTCGCCCAACGCTCCACGAATGCGGTATTCGGCGAGCTGATCAGGTTGACCACGCACCCGGGAGACGACAGATCGCCCGACGGATCCTGGCGAATCCCGACGTCTGTCGCATCATCCCCGGGGCTGTGCAGCCAGTGCTCGGCGGGCGAGGGCCGAGCACGAACGTGTCGGCGGGCGATCGAGGAGTACCGCGTCGACCGGGTGGCGCGTCGAGACGCCGATGAGCAAGCGAACATCGGGGTGGGCCGCCACAGCGTGCCACAACGTTCAGGTGCAGTGATCGCAGCGATATCGTCCTGGAGCTCTGTTTAGGCCAAATGGCTGTTGCTATATATTAGCATGAGCGTTTAGCGTGCTGTCATGTCGCTGCGCCGGTTGGTCCTGTTTGTGACGTTGCTCGTGCTGGTGGGGGCCTGTTCCGCGCCCAGCGGGCCGGCCGCGTCGTCGGATGGTCGGTCGATTGTGATCGGAGCGGGTTCGGAGCCGGAGAACCTGAACCCGATCCTGGGGTTCGCCCCGGATGAGGCGTCGAAGATTTTTGATGGATTGGTGTCACGGGACGCGAGTCTCGCCCTGGTGCCGGCCCTGGCTGAGCAGCTGCCAACCGCGTCGCCGGATGGGCTGACCTGGACAGCGACGCT
>DASYIL010000300.1:0-2550 GCA_035997545.1 Pseudonocardiaceae bacterium | reverse complement strand
CCGGGCAGTATGCTCTGGGTCGGCCCGGTAAACCGCTCGACCGGCGATCACCGTTCATCATCGGGATGAGCGCTGCCGCGGGAGTCGCGGTGACAATCGGCGTGGTCGAAATGATCGTCACTGTTCGCGACGTGTTGCTGCTGATCGGGGTGGCCCTATTCGTGGCAATCGGCCTGGAACCTGCGGTGTCCGTGCTGGCTCGGCACAAGTTCCCGCGGTGGACGGCGGTGGCCACCGTGCTGGTGTTGGCGCTGGCGGTGGTGGGCGGGTTCCTCGCCGCAGCGATCCCGCCGCTGGCGCGCCAAGCCGGCCAGTTCGTCACCCAGGCCCCGAGCATGGCGTCGCGGCTGCAGAATCACAATTCGCTGCTGGGCCAGCTCGACGAACGTTTCCATTTACAGCAACGCCTGCAGCAGACGTTCAGCGGGGACGCCTCGGGCTTGTTCAACGGCCTGCTCGGCGCGGGCCAAGTCGTCTTCAGCGCCCTGGCCAGCACGCTGATCGTGGTGGTGCTCATCGTGTACTTCGTAGTAGACCTGCCCCGGATCCGCGCGACGCTCTACCGGATGGTGCCGCATTCCCGGCGGCCGCGGGCGATCCTGCTCGGCGACGAAATTTTCGCCAAGGTCGGTGGTTACGTGCTAGGCAATCTGCTGATCTCGCTGATCGCCGGCGCACTCACCTTTATCTTCCTGGCCATCGTGGGGGCTCCATACGCACTGCTGCTGAGCATCTTCGTGGCGATTTTGGACCTGGTCCCGGTGATTGGCTCCACCGTTGCCGGCGTGGTGGTATGCCTGGTGGCGCTGAGCGTGTCACTTCCCGTCTGCCTGGGGACCATCGGATTTTTCGTGGTCTACCGCCTGGTCGAGGACTACCTGCTGGTTCCTAGGATCATCGGCCGCGTAGTCAAGGTGCCAGCCCTGGTGACTGTCGTGGCCGTCCTGGTCGGTGGCGCCCTGTTGGGAATCGTCGGTGCCCTGGTCGCCATCCCCGCTGCCGCGGCCGTGCTCCTGTTGACCCGCGAAGTGCTCTTTCCGCGTCTCGACCACGCCTGAGACGAAAAATCGGAGGCTGTGAGCACCAACAGCCTCCGATTTCGACTCTTTCCCGCAGGTGGCCGCGAGTGTCAGTAATAATGCCTCCGGCCACCGACCGCGCGTCCGGCGCTACCGAGCAACAACAGGATCACACCAACCACGATCAAGACGATCCCCAGGTACATCAGAATGGGGATGGGGATCAGCCACCCGAACACCACGACCAGGATAATGCCCAGAACGATCACGATGCCTCCCGCGAGTCCAGCCTGAACGCCTCGCGATGATCTTACATCACGGTCACCCGATTTGTCCTACCTCAGATGGACCAACCGGACGTTTCGTCCGACCACGCGCAGCGTGCGCTGGCCGGTGCCGGGTGTGGTGCGCAAAAGGCTGCGGCTGACGCTACCGGCGCGGACGCAAAAGTGACACGGCTGGGCACGCTGAGCTGCCAATGAGACTTGGGTAGTACGGTGCTACCTCAGGTTTCATTCGACGTTTGCTGCTGAGACATCTTTCGACTGGTTAACGTTACCTCCAGGTCGCCCATTAGTGGACTGCACGCGGCACCATTGTGTTGTGGGGATAATCGTCGACTGCCTGCTTCCAGGCGGAGGAGGAGAAATGACCGATCGGGAACTCCGCGCAACAATCCGGCACCGATTTATCGTGCTTCAAGCCGAAGTACAGCAACGCCGTACTGACCTGATTACCGAAACCGAAGCTCAGCTCTTCGAACGGTACCGGGTTGAGAACGAGCGGGCCGACGAGCTGGACCGCGGGCTCAAGGAAATCACCGATGAGGCCAACCGGAAAGCCGTGGCCCTGCTCCGTGAGTTCGAGGATCTCGCTGACGGCGGCCGATGGAAAGGCGGCCGTCAGGCGATGTTCGAAGTTCCTCGCATCCACCGCTCCAACGCAGACCGCACCCGGCTACACCGAGCCCTGATGGCCGAGATCGACAACCAGACCCAGCAGGCGCTACGGGTACTGGACCGGCAGCAGACGACGTTGCTCCGAGCCCCCGACCGCGCCCGGACGTGCATCGCTCGGGGGATCCCTGCCATCGTCGCCGACCTCATCACGCCCGCTCGGCTGCGGGAGGTCGAAGCCCGGTTCAAAGCGGCCCCGATCACCTGAGCAACCAAGCCGGCCAATCTCGACCGTAGGCGATCCGGCGTGCCGGGACCTGCGGTATAACACCGCGAATGAGCACCCCGAGTCCCGAGCCGAACGGCGTGGATCTGCGGCCGCTGCCTGGCAGCGCGCCGCGGCCGGTGCCGCGCGCGATCCAGGCTTTCGCTCCTGTCCCGGCGGACACGACGATCGAGATCACCCTGGTGTTGCGCCGCCGGCGCGAGCTGCGGGATCCCGCTGCCGTCGCACCGATCTCCGCCGTGACGCTCGCCGCCGACTACGGCGCCGATCCCGCTGACGTCGACCTGGTCACGGCGACCGTCACCGCTCTCGGGGCGAGAGTGCTGTCGGTGCACGCCGCTGCCCGATT
>DASYIL010000299.1:0-1560 GCA_035997545.1 Pseudonocardiaceae bacterium | reverse complement strand
GCCCGAGCCGACATCGCGAGCGGCCATCTCACCGCGACCGTGCGAGCGCTCCCCGCCTGAATCCTGCAAAAGCGTAAGCGTCTGCTCGGCAGGAGCAGGCGCGCTGTTGCAGGAATGCAGCGCAACAACAGCCTGCGTTCGTCCTCGCCCGATCCGCTGAGTTCCCTTTGGCTGGGCCATTCATGGCCTGCCCGGCCATGGCGTGCGCACCACGATGTGAGGCGCGGGCGTGAAATACATCGCACTCTCGTTGGCTCATGCTTCCTTACGTTTGTGGTCGTCCTCCTACTGGCGTGTAGGACCAGGACGACACTACAGTCGCGGCTCCTGCTGAGCAGTCACTCGGCGCCGGTTCACCGGCCCGACGGCAGACGCACCTCAGCACCTGCAATCCGGGCCGGCCACGCAGTTTTGCGAGCCGGGCCCCATGTCGGAGCCCCAACTTGAAACGTCGCCTCTTCCTCCTGTCCGGTTCTGCTTCCGCTGCCGCCCTGGCCCTGACCGCCTGCGGTGGTGGTGGTGGCGGTGCCGCCCCGAGCAGCGGCGTGGACACCACGGCAGCCGGCTCCACCATCGGCGGCACGAGCGCCGCGACGACGCCCCTGCAGGCGAGCATTCCCGCAAGCACGGGGACCACGACCGCGAGCACGACCACGACCACCGCGCAGCCGGCCGCGTCGGCCTCGGGCGGCCTGCCGTCCAAGATCCTGGGCTGCTACTTCACCGGCTGGGACACCTCGTACCGCATCACCGACGTGCCCACCGACTTCAACGTCATCTACCTGTTCAACGCGCAGAACGGGGGCACCAACTCCGGCGACGGCTCCTGGACCTGGCCGTTCTCCGGCGACGTGACCTCGGCGCAGATCCAGCAGGTGCGCCAGCGCGGCCAGAAGGTGATCCTCACCGTCGGTGGCGCCGGCCTGGGCTTCGTCTACACCAACCGCACGCAGTCGACCAACTGCGTCAACTCGATCAAGGCCATCGTCAGCCAGATCGGTGGCCTGGACGGCGTGGACTTCAACAACTACGAAGCCGGCATCATCAACTCGGGCAACGTGACGGCCATGTGCAACGAGATGGTCTGGATCGCCCAGCAGCTGCGTGCAACGTACGGCGCCGACTTCGCCATCACCTCGCCCGCGGGCGCGGCCGGCACCCTGGACGAGAACCTGATGCTGGCGCTGCAGACCGCGGGCATGCTCACCTACGCCGCGCCCCAGCACTACGACTGGAGCGGCTTCAACGCGGTGGGCTACATCGCCAACTCGGTGGACACCTGGTCGCGCGCGCTGGGCGCGAGCTCGGTCGTCGTCGGCCTGTCGGCCAACTACGCCAACGGCCCGTCGCTGAGCGACTGCCAGCGCGAGTGGGCCACCATCAAGGCAGCGCACCCGAACATCCGTGGCATGTTCTGCTGGAGCGCGCAGACCAACCTGAGCGGTGGCAACACCTGGGGCTCGACCATGAAGGCCGCCCTGGGCTGAGGCCCGGAAGAGGGCAGATGACGATCCGCCCCTGCACGCTCAGAACGTGGCCGACAGCCCCACGCGCAAGGTG
>DASYIL010000298.1:0-11101 GCA_035997545.1 Pseudonocardiaceae bacterium | reverse complement strand
ACGATGTCCAGCCCCACGCCAGCAGCGCGCAGCGGCACCACGATGTCACTAAACAGGATCGCGGCGACCACCCCATGCCGGCGCACCGGCTGCAGCGTGATCTCACAGACCAGCTCCGGAGTCATGCAAGCCTGCAGCATCGGCAGACCGGCCCGCACCTCCCGATACTCGGGCAGTGAACGCCCGGCCTGTCTCATGAACCACACCGGCACCCGATTCGGGCGCTCACCCCGGGCGGCGACCAGCAGCGGCGCCTCGGGAAGCAGCCGGCGCGCGGCGGCCAGTGCAATGGTCCTGGTCATCTCGACACCCATCGTCGCACGGGTGCCGACCATGGTGTGGACTCGGGCCCGGGGTAGATTCGGCCCGTGGTGGACCTGGCCCGCCATCGGCGTTTCGGCGAGACTCTCGGCGACGGTCCTCCTACAGTTGCTGGTGTGCCCGATCTGGCGGACGCCCCGGAGGTCTTCCGCAGGGCAGTGACCTCCTTGAGCTCGGTGCGGCCGCGCCCTGAGATGTGCTTCGAGCCGATCCCGGCCCCGCGGCGCCTGGCGCCATGGGCCTACGCCTGGAGTCTTGAGCTTCCCGGCGCTGGCCACGCGCCGGCAACTGGCCGGCTTGTGTTACTTCACGACCCGGACGGTCAGGCCGCCTGGCAGAGCACTTTGCGGCTGGTCGGCTTCGTCCGCGCTGAGCTGGATCTTGAGTTCGCTGGTGACCCGCTACTCCCCGCGGTGGGCTGGTCCTGGCTGGCCGACGCGTTGCGCGGCTCCGGCGCGGCACACACTGCCCTCGGCGGCACGGTCACCCAGACCTCGTCGGCCCGATTCGGCGCGATTACCGGACCGCAGCGGTCGGACGATATCGAGCTACGGGCGTCGTGGACCCCGGTCGGCGACAGCCTCGCGGCGCACGGCGAAGCTTTCTGCGAATTGATGGCGGCAGCCGCCGGGCTGCCCCCGGTCGGGGTTGTGACCCTTGGCAGGCGCCTCGACTGATCAAGACACGGTGCCCAGCCCCCGGCGACCCTGTGTTATTGGACCGAACAAACTTCATCGTTCACGGCAGGTCTGGCGTTACCTGTCTTCCCCAGTCCCGCCCGATTGGGTGACCATCGATGGCGTTCTTACGGGCAAATCCGCAAGAAGGTTCGCATCGTGGCCCCCGTTAGGCCGCTCGGGCGGCTAGTCTCCCCCATACGACACCATCCCCGGTACGAGTAGCGGCGCGGTTGCTCAATCGGGGTCCCGGTGCGGTCGGGGGCACGACCGACTCCAGGGAGGTAGCGACGTGGCTGCTGTCGGATACGGTGCGACCATCAGGTCGGCACCGTCCGGCGCCGTGCCGGCGTCATTAGTCCCGCACCCGCGGGAAGAGCTGTTTACTGTGCTGGTGGTCGACGGCCATCCGCTACTGCGTGAAGCGATAGCCTCACGCTTAGTGACAATGGGCGCGGTCACCGTGCATGAGGCCGCATCGGTGGCCGAGGCGAGGGCCCGCGCCCTCGACTCGGGCCCGTGCGATCTTGCGATACTCGATCTGACCCTGCCCGACGGCAGTGGGCTGGACCTGATCGGCGAACTGCGCGGACAAGGCTGGCCTCGGATCGTCGTGCTCGCCTCGTCAGATGATCCGCACGCCGTGCGCACCGCATTCCAGACTGGTGCGCAGGCCTACCTACTCAAGTCTGCGTCCCCGTCAGTGGTCACCGACGGGGTGCGGCGAGTACTCGCCGGGGGGGTGTACGCAGACCCGACGGTGGCGCCGATGCTGGCGTCCGGCACCCGGGTGCCGGGAACTGACAACACGCCACGCGAACTGTCCGCAAGGGAGGTCGAGGTGCTCCAACTGGTCGCTGACGGCCAGTCCAACAAGGAGATCGGTGAGGCACTGAACCTGTCCGCGCTCACCGTGAAGAGTCACCTGTCTCGTATCGGGCGCAAGCTCGGCACCGGAGACCGGGCGCAGATGGTCGCTCTGGCGATGCGTGCTGGAGTCATCCGCTGACCGAGACCACCCCGGTTCCGTTGCTGGCGCCGGCCGCCGGAGTGCCGCCGGTCGTCGCCTCCGCGGCGGCCCTCTACACCGCAGTCGCAGTGCTGGGTGGCGGCACCGGCCCGGCAGCCGTGGACACCGAGCGCGCTTCGGGCTATCGCTACTGGCAGCGCGCCTATCTGATTCAGGTCCGGCGAGAGGGTGCGGGCACGGTACTCATCGACCCGATCGGTCTTGAGGATCTGTCCGGACTGGCCGAAGTGCTCAACCCGCTGGAATGGGTGCTCCACGCCGCTTCCCAGGACCTGCCGTGCCTCGCCGAGCTGGGGCTGCGGCCCGACGCGGTGTTCGACACCGAGCTGGCCGCCCGGCTGGCCGGATTCGAGCGGGTTGGCCTGGCGGCGCTGGTCGAAGAACTGCTGGGTTACCAGCTACAGAAGGGACACGGCGCCGCCGACTGGTCCCGCCGGCCGCTGCCCGCGGAGTGGTTGACCTACGCCGCGCTCGATGTCGAATTGCTGCTGCCGCTGCGGGCTGCGATCGCCGCCGAACTGGATACGCAGGGCAAGTCAGGCTGGGCTGCCGAGGAGTTCGAGGCGGTGCGGACAGCAGGACCGCCCGCGCCGCGGGTCGACCCGTGGCGCCGGATCTCAGGGATGCACCGCATCCACCGGCCCCGCGAACTGGCCATCGCGCGCGAGCTGTGGCTGGCCCGCGAACAGCTGGCCCGGCAACGCGACATCGCCCCAGGTCGAGTGCTGCCCGATCCGGCGATCATCGACGCGGCGCTCACCGACCCACCGGACGAGGCCGCGCTGCTGTCCCGCCCGGTGTTCGGCGGCCGGGCGCAGCGTCGGCAAATCAGCACCTGGCTGGGCGCCTTACAGACCGCAAGGGCGTTGCCGGCCAGCGAGCTACCGCCGCTGCGCGCCCCCGGCGGGGGCCGACCCCCGGTGAGCCGCTGGCAAGACAGGGATCCGGCCGCAGCGGTCCGGCTGGCTGCCGCGCGTGCGACCCTGACCGAGATCGCCGATCAGCACCAGTTGCCGGTGCAGAACCTGCTGCAGCCCGATCTGGTCCGCCGACTGTGCTGGGAACCCCCTGAGCCGCTTGATACCGCTGCGGTGGATCGGGAGCTTGTCGCCGGTGGGGCTCGACGGTGGCAGCGCGAACTGAGCGCACACGCCCTCGCCACGGCGCTCAAAGACAGTGATGACGGCGACCGGGTTGGTAGTCATTGACGGCGCCCGCGACCGGGGTTGGTGGTACTTGAAGGGCCACCTACCCGGCTGGTAGATGTACCGTCACCGCGAGCCCGCCACCGGGAACGGGTTCAGCACACACCGTGCCTCCGTGCGCGGCGACCACGGCGCGGACGATCGACAGGCCCAAGCCTGCCCCATCGTGTGACGTTCGTGCCACCCCGCCACGGTGGAAGGGTTCGAACAGCGCGGTTACCGCCTCGGGTGCCACCACCTCCCCCGAGCTGCTGACCTGCAGCGTCACCCGCTCACCCGCCGGACCTGTGCAGACCTCCACCCAGCCGCCGTCAACGTTGTGACGCAATGCGTTCTCCACCAGGTTGCCCACCACCCGCTCCAGCAGCGGAGGGTCGCCGACCGTCAACGCTGGTGCCATCCGCGTGGTCACCCGCAAACCCCGGCCGCGGGCCTCGGGCGCGACGCTCCCCAGCGCGGTCGCGGCCAAGGTGGCGAGGTCGGCCGGCTCGCGCGCCCGAAGCGCGCTGCCCTCGGTCCGCGCCAGCACCAGCAGCCCGTCCACCAACTGCTGGGCCCGCAACGTGGCGTCCCGGATCACCGCAGCCATTCGGCGCAGCTCAGCCTCGTCTGCGGCGGGATCCGCGAGGGTGACGTCCACCTCGGTGCGTACGACTGCCAGCGGGGTCCGCAGCTCGTGGCTGGCGTTCGCGACGAATCGGAGTTGCGCCTGGAAGGAGGCCTGGAGCCGGTCGAGCATCGCGTCGAAAGTGTCGGCGAGCTCGGCGACCTCGTCCCGCGGGCCAGGCAACCGCAGCCGCTCGTCCAGCGACTCGGCGGACAGCCGTCGCGCGGTGGCCGTTACCTCGTGCAGCGGTCGCAGCACCTGACCGGTGATCACCCACGCCAGCAGCACGGTGGCCGTCACCGCGAGCAGAAAGGCCACCGATCCGGCCTGCAGCACACGCTGCCTGGCCGCCTCTTGCAGCGCCGCCCCCAGCCGGTCAGCAGCCACCGGCACGCCATCGACCTTCACGGTGCTGCCCGGCGGCAAGTCCGGTACCGCCGCCACCACTCCGCCGACCAGCAGCCATCCCAGCCACAGCAACAGTGCGCTCACCGCCGCCGACAGCCCGGTGGCGAGCAAGGTGAGCCGGGCCCGCAGCCCCGGCCCGCGCCGGTGCCTCACCAGGCGCTCAGCCGGGCGTAGAACCGGCGCTGGGCACTCGGTAGCCGGATCCGACCACGGTCTCAATGATGCCCGGCTCACCCAGCTTCTTTCGCAACGTCATCACGGTCACCCGTACGGTGGTCGTGAACGGATCAGCGTGCTCATCCCACACTCGTTCCAGCAGCTCCTCGCTGCTCACCACCTTGCCCCCAGCGGAAAGCAGCACCTCCAGCACCCCGAACTCCTTGCGAGTGAGGTCGACCGGAGTGCCGGACCGGCTGACGGTGCGCCGGGACGGATCGAGCATCACGTCGGCGGCGCTGAGCACCGGGGGCACCGCGGGGGTGGCACGGCGTCCTAGTGCGCGCAGCCGAGCCACCAGCTCGGCGAACGCGAACGGTTTGGCCAGGTAGTCGTCGGCGCCCAGGGACAGCCCCGCCACCCGGTCGGACACAGTGCCGCTGGCGGTGAGCATCAATACCCGAGTCAGCGCCCCGGATCCGGTGATCTCGGCGCACAGCCGGTCACCCGACATCCCGGGCAAGTCGCGGTCGAGCACCACCACGTCATACCGGGTCACCGTGGCCTTCTCATGGCCACTGTCGCCGTCGTAGGCGACGTCCACGGCCATGCCTTCACGGCGCAGGCCACGAGCGACCGCGTCGGCCAGCGGCTGCTCGTCTTCGACGATCAGAATGCGCACCCCCCAACGGTGCCACACCGCCCACGCCGCCACGGCGACGGCTCACCGCAACGCCCAGGCCGCCTAAGCCTGGGCGGCTAAATGCCCGGGGCCTCGACCGCGGCGGTGTCACTTATCGACCCGATCAGTCCGGCCGCCCAGCCGGTCACCGCCCTGGCGACGTCCTGCGCAGTCAGGCCGAGATCCGCGAGCACCTCGTCGCGGGAGCCGTGCGCCAGGAACCGCTGGGGGATGCCGAGATCACGAAACGGCACGTCGAGCTCGGCATCGCGCAGCGCCGCAGCCAACGACCAGCCGAAACCGCCATGCCGCCCACCATCCTCCAGACTCACCACCAGCCGGTGCTGTGCGGCCATCCGCACCAGCACCTCGGGCACCGGCAGCACCCAGCGAGGATCGACGACGGTCACCCCAATGCCCTGGTCAGCAAGCCGCCCGGCGGCCGCGAGCGCGAGCACGGCGAACACGCCGACACCCACCAGCAGCACATCGTGTCCGTCGGCCGGACCGGGCCGGGCCAGCACGTCCACCCCGTCGATGCGCTCCAACGCCGGCACTGACTCGATCACTGCGCCCTTGGGAAAACGCACCGCGGTCGGCCCGTCGTCGACCGCGACGGCCTCGGCCAGCTCCTCCCGCAGGGTGGCGGCGTCCCGGGGCGCGGCCACTCGGATCCCGGGCACGATCCCCAGCACCGACAGGTCCCACATACCGTTATGGCTGGCACCGTCATCGCCGGTGATACCCGCCCGGTCCAGGGTGATGGTGACGGGGGCGCCCAGCAGCGCCACGTCCATCAGCAGCTGGTCGAACGCGCGGTTGAGGAACGTGGAGTACAGCGATACCACCGGGTGCAGCCCACCCAGTGCCAGCCCCGCCGCGGACGTGACGGCGTGTTGCTCGGCGATGCCGACGTCGTAACAGCGGTCCGGGAACCGTTCGGCGAAGGCACCCAGCCCGGTCGGGCCGGGCATCGCCGCGGTGATCGCGACCAGGTCGTCGCGCACACTGGCCAACCTGATCAGTTCCACGGTGAACACACTGGTCCAGGAGATCCCGGCGGGCGCGACGGGCACACCGGTCTGGGGGTCCATGACCTTCACCTGGTGCATGAGCTCGGCGGTATCGTTCTCCGCGGGCAGGTAGCCGTTGCCCTTGCGGGTCACCGCGTGCACGATCACCGGCCCACCGAAGTCCTTGGCCCGGCGCAAAGCGGCCTCCATGGCGCGCAGGTCGTGCCCGTCGACCGGGCCCAGGTACTTCAGCCCGAGGTCCTCGAAGAGGACCTGCGGGGCCAATGCGTCCTTGAGACCCCGCTTGGCGGCGTGCAGACCGGCATAGATCACCCGGCCTACCACCGGAGTCCTTTCCAGGGCCTGTTTGCCACTGCGCAGTACCCACTCGTAGCCGGGCTGTAGCCGCAGCGTGGAGAGGTGTTCGGCGAATCCTCCGATGGTCGGCGAGTAGGAGCGGCCGTTGTCGTTGACGACAATGACCACCGACCGGTCCCGGCCAGCGGCGATGTTGTTCAGCGCCTCCCAGCACATCCCGCCGGTCAGCGCACCATCACCGACCACCACGACGACGTGCCGCTGCTGTCCGAAATGCGCGCCAGAGTGCGCAAAAGCTTTGGCCAGCCCGTCAGCGTAGGACAGCGCGGCCGAGGCGTGACTGGACTCCACCCAGTCGTGCTCACTTTCTGCCCGGCAGGGATAACCGGACAAGCCACCCCGCTTGCGTAACCGGTCGAATCCCTCGGCCCGCCCGGTGACGATCTTGTGCACATACGCCTGGTGGCCGGTATCGAACAGCACCGGGTCCTGCGGGGAGTCGAACACCCGGTGCACCGCCAGGGTGAGCTCCACCGCGCCGAGGTTGGGACCGAGGTGACCTCCGGTACGCGACACCTTCTCGACCAGGAATGTGCGGATCTCCGAGGCCAACTGGGTTAGGGCGGCCACATCGAGACGCTTGACGTCCTGCGGGCTGCGCACCGACTGCAACAGGTCCACCGTATCCCCCACCTCGCTCGTCAGCGGTCGCCAAACACTGGCCGCCGCTGACGATGGCGACCATGCGCCCAATCTACGGACGGCCAAACCTAGGAGACGGCCTAGTCTAGGAGAGGCATCAGCGGACCAGTACAGCCACACATTCGACATGATGGGTCATCGGGAACGCGTCCAGCGCGCGCACCGCCAGCAGTCGGTAACCGCACGTGAGATAGGCAGCGATGTCGCGAGCCAGCGCCGCCGGATCACAGGCCACCTGGACTATGCGCGCAGGCCCCCGGTCGGCCACCGCCGCGGCCACCTCTCGGCCAACCCCGCGCCGGGGTGGGTCGAGCACCACCACATCCGGGATTCCGGGTAGCTGGGCCAGCGCCCGCTCCACCCGGCCGGTGACGAAGCGCACCTGCGCAAGGTCGGCCAGCGCCGTCGCGCCGTCGGCCACTGCGCGCACGGAGGACTCCACGACGGTCACCGAGCCGGTCGGCCCGACCTGACCGGCCAGTACCGAGGCGAACAGCCCCACTCCGCCATAGAGGTCCCACGCCGTGCCCCCGCGCGGCGCGGCTGCCCAGTCCCCGACCAGCGCGGCCAGCGCGTCGGCTGCGGCGGGATGCACCTGCCAGAAGCCGAGCGCGGACAGTTCCCAGCGTCGACCGGCGGCGTGTCGCACGACGCGCCCGGTGCCGTGAAGCTGTTTCGGCGGCCGACCCGGACACAGCTGCGCCACGTGCACCCGGCCGGAGTCGTCGGCGACCACCTCCAGCTCCCCGCCCGGGCGCCAACGGTGGGAGAACACCGGGTCCAGGGCACCGGGCACTGCCAGCGGGCAGGCTGGCACCGGCAGCACTGTATGGCTGCGGTGCACCCGGAATCCGGGTTTCCCCGTCCCGTCCACCGCGAGCCGGGTGCGGGTCCGCCAGCCAAGCGGGCCGCCGGGCAGCTCCTGCACGGTCACCGCGATCTCCAGTCCGGCGATCCTACGCAGCTGCTCGGCCACCACCTGCGCCTTGAGCTGGCGCTGCACCCTGGGGTCGACATGCTGGAAGTCGCAGCCGCCACAGCCGCCGGGTCCCGATGCCGGGCACGGCGGCGGCACCCGGCCCGCCGCGGGTTCCAGGACCGCCACCGCGTCGGCCCGGCAGTAAGCCCCGCCCCGGTCCTCGGTGACCACCGCGCGGACCCGCTCCCCGGGCAGCGCATGTCGGACGAACACCACCCGACCCTCGTGGCGGGCCACGCAGAACCCGCCGTGGCCTACCGGTCCAACAGTGAGCTCCAATTCGGAGTCTGCGGTCACAATGCCGCCTCCGCGGGAGGAAGTGCGTCGGCGGTCACGGCCGGTCGACCCGCGGCTGCGGCCGGACCGCGGCGCCGTCGGCTGCCGCATCGTCGGCGGAGGTGGCGTTTCGGGAGGTGCCGGCGGGACCGGTGTCCAAGCCCCAGCGCACCGCTCCCGGTGCCAGCTGGTCACGCTGGACAACCCGGGCCGAGGAGTGCAGCTGCCAGGGCACGCTGGTCACCATCACGCCAGGCTCGAACAGCAGGCGGCCCTTGATCCGTAGCGCACTCTGGTTGTGCAGGATCTGCTCCCACCAGTGGCCCACGACGTATTCCGGGATGAACACCGTGACCACGTTACGGGGGTTGTCCGAGCGGGCCCGCTTAACGTAGTCGATCACCGGCTTGGTGATCTCCCGGTAGGGCGACTCGACCACTGTGAGCGGAACCGGGATCTCCCGCGCCTCCCACTCCGCGACCAGGTCTTGAGTGCCCGCGTCATCGACGTTGACGGTGACCGCCTCCAGCACATCGGGACGGGTTGCGCGGGCGTAGGCCAGCGCCCGCATGGTCGGCAGGTGCAGGGTGGACACCAGCACGATCGCGTGGTTACGCGAGGGCAGCACGGTGTCGGCCTCCTGAGGTACCAACTCGGCAACCACCCGGTCGTAGTGCTTCCGGATCGCCTGCATCAACACGAAGATCACCGCCATGGCCGCGATTGCGATCCAGGCGCCCTCGGTAAACTTGGTGATCAGCACAACCACCAGCACCGAACCGGTCATCACCAGCCCAAGTACGTTGATTGCTCGGGAGCGCCACATCCGGCCACGGTGTGCGCGGTCGGGCTCAATAGCCAGTAACCGGTTCCAGTGCCGCACCATGCCGGTCTGGCTCAACGTGAACGAGACGAACACACCGACGATGTAGAGCTGGATCAGCCGGGTGACCTCCGCCCCGAAAGCAACGACCAGGACAGTTGCCGCACCGGCCAGGAAGACGATGCCGTTGGAGAAGGCCAACCGGTCGCCGCGGGTGTGCAGCTGGCGGGGCAGGTAGCGGTCCTGGGCGAGGATCGAGCCCAGAACCGGGAAGCCGTTGAACGCGGTGTTGGCGGCTAGCACCAGGATCAGCGCGGTGACCACGGTGATGAAGTAGAACGCCACCGGGACGCCATCGAACACCGCCTGCGCGAGCTGCGCCACCATCGTCTTCTGCTCGTACCCTGCAGGCGCGCCGATCAGCTGACGGTCCGGATCCTCGGCCATCTTCACCCCGGTGAGCTGGGCGAGCACGATCAGACCCATGAGCATGGTCACCGAGATGGTCCCGAGCATCAGCAGCGTGGTGGCAGCGTTGCGAGACTTTGGTTTCTGGAAAGCCGGGACGCCGTTGCTGATCGCCTCCACGCCGGTGAGCGCGGCGCAGCCCGAGGAGAACGCCCGCAAGACCAGGAACATCAGCGCGATGCTGACGAGCTGGTTGTCCTCAGCCCGCAGCCCGAGCCCGGCGGACTCGGCGCGGACCTGCTCGCCGAACAGCAACACCCGGATGAATCCCCAGGCGAGCATCGCGATGATGCCGATCATGAAGGCGTAGGTGGGGATGGCGAACGCCGTCCCGGACTCCCGGATCCCACGCAGGTTGGCCGCGGTGAGCAGGCTGATCGCGACGACCGCGAAGATCACCTTGTGAGTAGCGACGAAAGGCACTGCGGAGCCGATGTTCGAGGCCGCCGAGGAGATCGAGACCGCGACCGTGAGGACATAGTCGACCATCAACGCGCTGGCCACCACGAGTCCCGCGGAGCGGCCCAGGTTCACCGTCGCGACCTCGTAGTCCCCGCCGCCCGATGGGTAGGCCCGCACATTTTGCCGGTAACTGGTGACCACGACCAGCATCACAGCAGCCACAGCTAGCCCGACCCACGGCGCGAACGAATACGCCGAGAGCCCTGCGATAGACAGCACGAGGAAGAGCTCTTCTGGGGCGTAGGCCACCGAGGAGAGCGCGTCCGACGCGAAGACCGGCAGCGCGATGCGCTTGGGCAGCAGTGTGTGGCCCAACCTTTCGCTGCGGAACGGCCTACCGACGAGGATCCGTTTGACCGCGGTAGCGAGCTTGGGCACGCGGAAAGCGTACGGCCGCGTGACGGCCCGGCGCGGCGCGTCGGCGCCATCGGCGATACCGTTTCCTCGGCAACCGTCGACCCTGGAGTGGCCGCGTGCATGTCGTGATCATGGGTTGTGGCCGGGTGGGTGCCGGTCTGGCCCAGGCGTTGGAACGTCTCGGCCACCACGTGGCGGTGATCGACCAGAATCTGCAGGCCTTCCGCAGGCTGGGTCCCGACTTCCACGGTCAGCAGGTTCGCGGCATCGGCTTTGACCGCCAGGTGCTGATCGAGGCGGGGATCGAGCGCGCGGGGGCGTTCGCCGCGGTGTCCTCCGGCGACAACTCCAACATCATCTCCGCGCGGGTGGCCCAGGAGACGTTCGGGGTGCCGCACGTTGTCGCCCGGATCTATGACCCCAAACGGGCCGCGGTATACGAACGGGTGGGCATCCACACCGTGGCCACCGTGCCCTGGACCACCGACCGCTTCCTACGGATGCTGCTGCCCGACGGGGCGACGGCCGCGTGGCGCGACCCTTCGGGCACAGTGGCAGTGCTGCAGTTGCCGCTGCACGATGGGTGGGCCGGGCGCAGCGTAGGCGACCTGGAGGAA
>DASYIL010000297.1:0-10637 GCA_035997545.1 Pseudonocardiaceae bacterium | reverse complement strand
GTCGCCGAGTCCGTCGCCGTCGCCGAGTCCGTCGCCGTCGCCGAGTCCGTCGCCGTCGCCGAGTCCGTCGCCGTCGCCGAGTCCGTCGCCGTCGCCGACACCCGCACCCGAGGCGACGGCTACGACGACCACCCTCCAGGTGTTTCCGAGCCCTGCATTCTGCGGCCTCCCGGTGATCTTCATCGCGAGGGTGTCGCCCGGCAATGCGGCTGGAACCGTCCAGTTCAAGGACGGGGCCACCAACATCGGCGGTCCGGCCAGGGTGTTCGGCGGCTTTGCCCTCGGCTTCACGACGAGGTTGACGCAGGGATCGCACTCGCTGACCGCGGAGTTCACTCCCACCAACCCGGCGGCTTACGGCCCGTCGTCGGACTCAGAGCCGCTGACGGTGAGGTCGCTCTTCGGCTCGCTCTTCGGCTTCTTGCGGTGACCGCCATCTGAGAATGCTCGTGAACGGGAATCGGTGCCCCGTGCACGGGTTCCCCTCACGGCTGGCGAGGAGCTCCATGGACCGACTGTCCCGCGTTGCCGCCTTGCTCGCGGTCGCGCTGGTACCGGTGGCGAACCGGATCAGGAAGCGGCGCCTCTCGTGACCACCCGATGGGAGATCCCGGTGGACGGACTCCGACCCGAATCTTCGGAGAGCTCACGCTATCGGCTAAGGGTCGATCGCGCCGACCGCCGGGGCGCCCTTCCCGCGCCGGAGCGGAGGTACCGGGTGCACGAGCGGCCGGCGCTGGGCGTGGAGCGACCGCAGCTACCGGTCGCCGACGCGACGCCGGCTAGCAGCCTCGAAGACCGGCGGGTCGGCCAGGTGTTGGCCATCGTCGCGGTGCTGGCGCTGTCCTTCCTGATCGAGCTGACCTTGCTGGGCAACCTGCGCCACGACCGGGACCAGGTCCAGCTCGCTACGCATTTCCGCATCGAGCTCGCCAAAGGGATTGCACCGGTCGGCCCGGTCGATGACGCGAACACTCCGTTGGCCTTGGGAACGCCGGTTGCCCTGCTGGAGATCCCGCGGTTGCGCCTGCGGGAGGTTGTTGTGGAGGGCACATCGTCGGGCCCGATGATGTCGGGGCCGGGACACCGGCGCGACACCCCGATGCCCGGTCAGGTCGGCACCAGCGTGATCGCCGGGCGGCGGGCGATCTACGGCGGACCGTTTCGGTCGATCGACCAGTTACGCGCCGGTGACCAGATCACGGTGACCACCGGGCAGGGCAAGAGCTTGTTTTCGGTGCTGAAGGTGCGGCGCGCCGGCGACCCGGTGCCACCGGACCTGTCCCGCGGCCAAGGCCGGCTCACCCTGGTGACCACCGACGGGCCGGTGTGGCGGCCCACCGATGTGCTCCGCGTCGATGCGGCACTGACCAGTGCCGCCCAACCCAGGCCCGCCCAGTTGCCCTCGCAAAGCCTGCGCCCCGCCGAGGCGTTGATGGCCGGCGACCGCTCGGCGCTGCTGGGCGTCTTCGGGTGGTCGGTGTCGTTGGCCGCGGTGGCCATCGCCGCCGTGTGGGTACGCTTCCGCGCCGGGGGGTGGTCGGCCTGGGTGTTCGGCGTGCCGGTGCTGGTCACGCTCGGCCTGACCGTAATCGACGAGATCGCCGCCCTGCTCCCCAACCTGTTGTGAACGCTGCGACATGGATGCTTGTCGTAGTGAGGGCACCCGCGCACCGCCACATGGATGCTTATCGCGCTTCGGCGGGCGCGAAGCGCCGGCTCGATGGTGATGCGCGCCTGTGGACAACTGCTGAGCCCTGTGGATAGCGATTGGATAGCAGGGCGTTCCCGCGGGATCTTGCCCGGCATGGGGACACGCCGGGGTTCGAAGACCTGAGTGGGCCGTTTCGGGGTTCGGAGGCAGTCGCGACGGGGGCGGTGACCTCGAGCCAGTTGCGAGGACCGCACTTTCGTCGCATTTTCGGGATGTCTACATGCCAGCGGCGCTGCCGTTAACCCACGAGGTGCGGTGCCATTGCGCGGCACTCATCTTGTCCGCTGACGCGGTGATCACGGGCAGGCCGGCCGCCACACTGCGAGGTCTGCCGTTGGTGCGCGCCGAGGACCCTGTCGGAGCCGTCGTCGGTCTGGGGACGCGGGTGTTCCGCCGAGCTGGCCTGGACCTGCGGCGGTGCGAGGTCCGCGACGACGAGACCGAAATGTGGTCAGGAATCCGGCTGGCGACCAGGCAACGGATGGCCTTCGACCTGCTGCTTGACTGATCCCTACCGGATGCGGTCGCCGACCTGGATGCCTCGCTGCGGGCAGCCCTGGCCGGCCAACGTGAGATGCAGCTCTACCTAGCCGGGCGTCGCTATCGGAGATCGTCCAGGCCCGCCGTGCGCTCAAACTGGCTGACCCGCGAGCTGAGTCGCATCCGGAGTCGCGGATGCGGGTGCACCTCGTGCTGGATGGGTTGCGCCCCGAGGTACAGTACCGCGGCTGGTTTGTGGACAGGGCGGATCTCGCCTTTCCCGATCGTCGGCTCGCTGTCGAGTATGACGGGGTCTGGCACGGTACACCGCTGCAGGTTGGGCAGGACGGCGACCGATTGAATCGCCTACACGCGGCGGGCTGGGACGTCGTCTTCGTCACCGCGCAGCACCTTCGCGAGCCTCGTCTTCTGGTGTGTACGGTTCGCGCGGTCCTGCAGGCACGCCAAGCCGGATGACCGAGCACGCTGCGCACAGCGACAAGCATCCATGTGGCAGGAAAGAAGAGCCCGAAATGTGGCCGGACGTCGTAGGCTGGAACCTACGCGTCCCGGGTGCGCTCGGGGCGCGTTCGCCTTGCTGGTCGTGCACTCCCGGCAGGCGGTATTCCACGAGGGAACGGTGAGGTCAGTGCCGACCGGCAAGGTCAAGTGGTATGACGCGGGCAAGGGCTTCGGTTTTGTCACGCAGGACGGCGGTGATGACGTCTACGTGCGTGCCGCAGCGCTCCCTACCGGGGTGACCGAGCTCAAGACTGGCCAGCGGGTCGAGTTCGGGGTGGCCGACGGTCGGCGCGGCCCGCAGGCCCTGTCGGTGCGGTTGGTGGATCCGCCACCGTCGGTGGTCGAGGCGCGGCGCCGGCCGGCCGAGGAGTTGCACGGCCTGATCGACGATATGATCAAGATGCTGGAGTCGCGGGTACAGCCGGACCTGCGCCGTGGCCGCTACCCCGACCGCCGCAACACCAAGCGGGTCGCGGAGGTGGTGCGGGCGGTTGCCCGCGAGCTGGATCCGTGACCGGGGTTCGAGGGTCCGTCAGGCCTGCTGGTCGATCCGGCGGGTAGCTGGGTGCTGGCGCGGCGGGGCGCCCGTGCCGAGCCCGGGAATCAGCGACGATCCGCGTCGGGCCAGCACGGTCTGCGCCAGTCCCAGGCCGAGCAGCACGGATACCGAGGCGAATCCGATCCAGTAGATGGGTGGCAGCAGCACACCCAGCGCCCCGCCCAACACCCAGGCCGTCTGGAGCACCGTCTCCGACCGGCCGAACGCCGAGGCGCGGGAAGCCTCCGGCACGTCCCGCTGGATCAATGCGTCCAGGCAGGCCTTGGCCATCGCGCTGCCCGTTGCTGCTACCAGTGCGGTGACCGCCGCAACGGCGATCCCCGATACCAGCGCGGCGAGCACCGCCATGGTGAGCCCAGCAGCCACGCAGCCGAGGATGACCTGGTCGGGTTTGCCGAAGTGCATCCGGGCGCCGACCGCGTTGCCCAGGAAGCTGCCTGCTCCGGCCGCTGCGCCGACGATGCCGAGCAGCATTAGCTGCCATCCTGGCGAGCCCTCGGTCTGCGCTTTCACCGCGAACGCCACGAACAGCGTGAGGAACCCGGTGAGCACCCGCACGGTCCCGTTGCCCCACAGCGCAACCACCACGTGACGGCCCATCGGCTGGCGGTGCCGTGCGGCGTCGAGCGCATCGGTGGTCTCGGCCCGCAGCGAGGCCGGCACCTCCCCCTCGGTCACCTCCACCCAGGACGGGATGCGCAGGCACAGGGCGGCCCCCGCCAGGCAGATCACGGCGGTGAATAGCAGCGCGCCGGGCGATCCGGCCAGCGCCGCCACCCCGGCCGCCACCGCACCGGACACCGCAGCGGCGGCTAGCCCGAATGCGGTGAGCCGGGAGTTGGTCTTCACCAAGGTGATCGCCGGCGGGAGCAGCCGGGGGGTCACTGCCGACTGGAGCACGTCAAAGGACTTGGCCAACACCAGGAAGCCCAGCGCCGCCGGGTAGAGCAGCCAGTCATTGACGTGGGTGGCCATCACGATCAGTAGGAAGGTGCGCCCGGCGAACGACAGCGCCATCGCCACCCGCCTGCCGTGCTGCAGCCGGTCCAGTAGCGGGCCGATCACGGGGGCGACGACTGCGAACGGTGCCACCGTGATCAGCAGGTAGAGGGCCACGTTGGCTCGGCTCTCCGCGGTCGCGGCCGCGAAGAACAGCGTGTTGGCCAGTGCGACGGCGATCGCTGCGCTGGCCGCGTACTGCATCATCGTCGCGTAGGTCAGCGAGGACAGCCCGGACCGGCCCGCACCATCAGCGGTGGTGGCCTGGTGGAACCGCCGTATGCCACCGCCGACCAGCTGCCTGCTCCGCCAGGCGGCCACCTGCGTGACGGTGATCTTGCGCGGGTACTGCGGGCCACTCTGTGTGGGTTGGGCAGGCATTGGGGCTGTCGTCGAGTTATCTGCTGGGGGCGACGGTGGCCAGGGTGAGGACGGCGCCGCACGCGGCTGCGGTGGGTCGGTCCGGGGTGGGTCGGTCCGGCCGGGACCGGCGCGGTGGTCGTCGGGCACCCAGCGCCGCCCGCGTCCTACCCGACGGCGCCTCCGGGAGCCGGATGGGGATGCGGGCCGCTTCACACGTTCTATCCTGCACCACCGGCGGCGTCTCGGCGCCACACCCGGAGCTCCTCGGGCCCTTGATCACCGTTTGAGTGCCGTGGGCCACAGATAATGTTGTTTCGGCACCCAAACAGTGATCAACCTACTGGGATGGGGGGACGAAGCGGACTCGGAACAGTGACGGCCAGTTCTTGCCGGTGATGACGAATTCGTCGGTGCCAGGGATCGCGGCGATGCCGTTGAGCACGTCCGCAGTGGCCCGCTGCTGCGCGCTGAGCAGGCCGGATGCCTCGACCACGCCGGTCACCGTGCCAGTACGCGGGTCGATGCGCAGGATGCGGTCGGTCTGGTAGACGTTGGCCCAGACGACGCCGCCCGCGCACTCCAGCTCGTTGAGTTGCCGCACCGGCTCGCCGTCGAGGCGGACCGCCACCTGGTCGGACGGGGCGAAGGTGACCGGGTCCCGGAAGGTGAGCCGGTCGCTGCCGTCGCTCATCACCAGCCGGTCCCCGCCGTGGCACAGGCCCCAACCCTCGCCTTGGTAGGTCACCTGGCGGCGCTCGGCCAGCGTCACCGGATCGCGCTCGAACGCCACACCGTTGGTCCAGGTCAGCTGCCACAACCGATCGCCGGTGACGGTGAGTCCCTCGCCGAACAGCGGGGCGGGCAGCGTCGCCTCATGCAGCTTGGTGGAGCTGGACAGCGCGGTGACCCGCACCCGAGACTGCCCGACCAGCCCGCTGGACTCGTAGAGCATTCCGTCCCGAATCTCCAGACCCTGGGTGTACATCGTCGTGTCGTGCGGGAGGGTGGCAAGAACCTGCACGCGTAGCTGTTGCGCAGCCGACTGTCGGGCAGCCGACGGTTGCCCAGCCGACTGTTCCCAGGTGCAGCCCGCTAGCCCAGCAGCCGTCAGTACTGTAGTCGCCAGGACGGCAGCCATCAGCCCAACAGCGGACGAAACGGACACCACAGAAGCAGTGTCGCACAGGCTTCCTGGCCGGGTCGTCGAAGTACACCGCCGATACGGCACAATCGGGGGGTGATTCCCGAGACCACCATGCCGGACCCGGACCTCGCCGGGGCCGTCGAGCTGGCGCGGCAGGCGGCGCAGGTCGATGCGGGCGACAGCCCGGTGGGTGGGCACGTGGGGACACAGATCGAGGATGGCGGCGCGGTCACCCATCTACTTGAGGCCGACGTCCCCGGCTACCGCGGCTGGCACTGGGCGGTCACCGTGGCTTCGGCCGGCCCGGCAACCCCGGTGACGGTCAGCGAGGTGGTGCTGTTGCCCGGCCCGGACGCGCTGGTTGCGCCGGCCTGGGTGCCGTGGACCCAGCGGGTCCGGGCCGGTGATCTTGGGGTCGGGGACCTGCTGCCCACCGACCCGGATGACCCGCGGCTGGTACCCGGCTACCTCATCGACGACGACCCGCCGGGAGAGTGGCTCAGCCCGGAGCTCGGCCTGGGACGGTCCCGGGTGCTGGGTCGGGCGGCTCGCCTCGCACTGCTGGAGCGGTGGCGCGCGGGTGACCACGGCCCTGACTCAGAGATGGCCCGCGGCGCCCCGGACCGGTGCGTGACCTGCGGCTTCTACCTTCCGCTTGACGGGGCGCTCGGTGCGGCCCTCGGTGCCTGCGGCAACGATCTGGCTCCGGCCGACGGGCAGGTGGTGCACGCCGAGTTCGGCTGTGGGGCGCATTCCGAGGTCCAGGTGGATACCAGTTCGAGCGTGCCGGTGGCCGAGCTGGTCTACGACGATGCCGAGCTGGAGTTGCGGCCCTGGCCACCGGAGGAGTGAGACCTGCTCGCCAGGGTCGAACCATGAGCACCAGCACGGATCCGTTCGGCACCGCAGCGCTTCGTGACGGGGTACTGGCGGCCTGGCGGGGGTCCCCGACGCGGTTCCGGGAGGATGCCAACACCGAGTCCGACCTCGCTCTGCTCGGTTATGCGGACCGGTTGCTCGTCGAGTTGGCGCAGAATGCCGCCGACGCCGCGCAGCGTGCGGGGGTGCGGGGGCACCTCCGGGTCACCGTCGACGCGGGTGAACTACGGGCTGCGAACACCGGGGCGCCGCTGGACTCCGCCGGGGTGGCCGCGCTGGCCGCGCTGCGCGCCTCGGCCAAGCGGGAGGGTAACAGCGTCGGTCGGTTCGGGGTGGGTTTCGCGGCGGTCCTCGGGGTCACCGACGAACCGCGGGTGATCTCCCGCTCCGGCGGGGTGGTGTTCTCGGCGCAGCGCACGGCCGCTGCGGTGGCCGGTGACCCGGAGCTGCACGCTGAGCTGCGGCGCCGCGGTGGCCGGCCCCCGGTGCTACGGCTGGTGTGGCCCGCTACGGGTGATCCGCCACCTGGGTTCGATACCGAGGTCCGGTTGCCGCTGCGGGCCGGCACCGACCCGGACGCGCTGCTTGCGGCGTTCGCGGACGAGGCCGGTGACCTGCTGCTGGCGTTGCCGTGGCTGCACCGCATCGACATCGATGATCGAGTGCTGTGCCGAGAGGGCGAGGATCCGGTGCTGGTGCACGACGGTCCTGGGCTGCGCCGCTGGCGGGTGGTGCGCCGGGCCGGGCTGCTACCGACGGCCGCACTGGCCGGACTCGGTGCTGAGGCTCGGCCGGAGTGGAGCCTGTGCTGGGCGCTGCCGGTCGACCCCGATGGCGTCCCGTTACCGCTGGCCGGTGAGGTGCTGCACGCGCCCACCCCCACCGCAGAGCGGCTCACCCTGCCCGCCCGGCTGATCGGCACGGTGCCCGTCGACTCGTCCCGGCGCCACGTCCATCCCGGGCCGGCCGCCGACCTGTTGTTGCACACTGCCGCGCAGGCTTACCCGGAGCTGGCCGCTGCGCTGGCACCGGTTCAGCGCACCGCGCTGGTGCCGGCGCCCGGATTCCCGGCCGGGGAGATCGACGCCGCGCTGCGCGACGGGGTGCTCGCCGCGCTACGCCACGCCCGGTGGCTGCCCGACGCCTCCGGCGGGCAGGCTGTTCCCGCCGACGCCCTGGTGCTCGACGTGCCGTTGCCCGAGCTGGCCGAACTGCTCGCCGACGTCACACCCAACCTGCTCGACGCCGATCTGGCCGCACCCCGGCACGCCGCCGCACTCACCGCGCTCGGGGTGACCCGGTTGCGTCCGGCGGCCATCGCTGAACTGCTGGCCGGGTTGGATCGGCCGCCGTCGTGGTGGCGGCGCTGTTATTCAGCTCTGGCCCCGCTGCTCGACGCAGACCCGGCGGCCCGCGAGGAGCTCGGTGCGCTGCCGGTCCCGCTGGCCGACGGGCGCACCGTCACGGGCCCCCGTGGGGTGCTGCTTGGGGACGCCGGTGACGGCGGTGACGTTGCTGGCGCCGTGACCGGGCAGCTACGGCTGGTGCATCCAGACGCCGTGCACCCGCTGCTGGAGCGGCTCGGGGCCCGCCCGGTGGGCCCCGCGGAGCTGCTGGATGCGCTTCGCCCCGCCGTCGAACGCAGCGTAGATGACGCCGAGGATGGATTCGACGTCACCGGACTCGCCCAGGCGGTGCTGTCACTGGCCGGGCGGCTGGCTGAAACGGCCGGCACCCGGCCCTGGCTGGGTGCGTTGGCGCTGCCCGACGACACGGGGCAGCCCCGGCGCGCCGACGAGCTGGTGACGCCCGGTGGAGCGTTACGGGAACTGCTCGCCCCGGACGCGCCGCTAGGTGTGCTGGACCCCGCAGTTGCTGCCGAACACTCCGCCGCGGCGCTGCGTGCGGTCGGGGTGCTGGACTCGTTCGCGGTGCTCGACGACCCCCACCCGCAGCGCCCGGACCACGAGCTGGACGGCGAGGAGCAGTGGTGGGCCCAGACCGGTGGTGACCCGCCTGCGCCGCTGCTCGCCGTCCGGGACCTGGACCTGGTCGACGACGGGTGCTGGCCGGCCGCGCTGCGCCGGATCGCCGCTGATCCCGCAAGTTTCGCCGCGTTGCGCCAGCCCTGCGGGTACACCAGCTGGTGGCTGGCCCGGCACGCCCGGCTCGGTGGTCATCCGCCACCGCACTGGCGGCTTGCCGGGGCTGTCGCGCTGGAAGGCCTCTACGATGTGGTGCCGGTGTGCGACACCGGCGAGGCGCTGCTTGCCGCCGCCGGGGTGCGCACCGGCCTGAGCATCACCGGGCCCGCCGACGCCGCCGACGTGCTGGCCCGGCTGGCCGACCCGGCCCGCACGGTCACCCCCGCCACGGTGCACGCCGCGCACGTCGCGCTGGCCGCCGCCGATCTCGACCCGGCGGACGTGGAGCCCCCAGTTCGGGTGCGGGCGGTGACCGGCGACGTGGTCGACGCCGACCGGGCGATGGTGCTCGACGCGCCGTGGCTGGCCGCGGTACTGCCAGCGGGGGAGCTGGTGTCCGGTGGCGACCCGAACACCCTGGCCGATCTGCTGGACCTGCCGCTGGCCTCCGAGCAGGTGGCGCCTGCGCTGCTTGACGCCGGTGCCGGGCGGACGGTGCGGTGGGCGGAGCTGGTGGAGGTGATCGCGGTGTGCGCCGCCGCCGGTCTCGCGGTCCCAGATGGGGCACTGCGGCTACACGAGCAATTGCGGGTGCGTCACGGCGGTGCCGAGCGTGCGGTGCCATTCTGGGTTACCCCGGACGGGACCGTGCACGCCGCCGACCCGGTCCGGGCCGCCCTGCTCCTGCGCTCGTAAATCGCTGCTGTCAGTCCGTTCATCGTTGTGATCCGGCCCGTGGGTACCGCCGGACTTCGGCGTGGAACGCCCGCGCGGAGGTGTAGGCAGCGAGGTAACCGTCCCGGCAGTCCCGGAGCAAGCTGGTGGCGGCTGGTGGTGGTTGTGCCCGGGTGGTGTCGGGGTCCGCGCGAAGCAGCCGGGCGCGGTCGTAATGGCGCGCGGGGGTGCTGAGCAGGTCGGTGAGCGTCAAGAGCGCACCGTTGATCTGGGTGAGCAGCCCCCCGAGTGCGATCAGCTCCTCGCGGCTCGGCACCGTCTTCGGTAGTGCCCGGTTGACCTGACGGAAGGTCTCGACGACCCGGTCGAGCTGGCCGACTGGATCGTTGTTGGTGACCGGCAACGACATTGATACGGCGGCGCGCCGCCGATGGCTGGATATCCCGGCGGTCATGACATGCACAGCCGGCGGCGTGGCTGCGGCAGAGGCACGCAAGCCTCCGCGAGTAGTGCGGTCAACGTCGGGTGCATAAAGTGCACAATTCCTCCGACCCGGACCGCCTCCACCCTATCGACCCCAGATCTGTTGACCCTCCTAGTCGCGCCTTGCGACTGATCTCGGGGCCTCAACTGCGGACGTTGTCACCATACCGCTGTGTACCAGCGGGGCAAAATCCGACAACGCTCCGAACCGGCAGATTGTACAGTCGGTAGTCGCTTCGGTGATGGTTGTCCGGCCGGTGGTGAGATCCACAAACGGGGGGGAACGCGCCTGACAGGTTCCTTGTCGCCAGCACCGACGGACCCATTGAGCACGTGCGCATCTCGTGCATCGGTGGGGCACAACCTCGTGCGACTGGCTGAACAGGTCGCTCACCTTTCCCTGGTGGACCCATTGGTCGGCGAGGTCAGCGACCCCGGTCGCCGCGCACCGCAGGTGACGCAGAGCCGTTGCCCGTATCGTCGATCCTGGGCGCTGGGTGGGCGGAGGGGACGGGTTGGCGGCGGAGCGGTTCGGGCCTTATCGGCTGGACGAGCTGATCGGCCGCGGCGGGATGGGGGAGGTGTACCGGGCCTTTGACACGGTGAAGGAGCGTACGGTGGCGCTGAAGCGGCTGCCGGTCGCGCTGGCCGCCGATAGCGAGTTTCAGGCTCGGT
>DASYIL010000296.1:0-1834 GCA_035997545.1 Pseudonocardiaceae bacterium | reverse complement strand
GCGTAGGCGACCTGGAGGAACACATCGGCGCGCGGATCGCCTTCATCGTTCGGTTCGGTACCGCAGTGCTACCCAACCACGAGAGCGTGCTGCAGGCCGACGATCAGGTGTACGCCGCCGCGGTCTCCGGCACCGTCACCGACGTCAGCACCGCGGCAGCCGCCGCGCCCCCAAACGACTGACTTCAACGACTGATCGGGGAGCCGTCATGCGCGTAACCATCGCCGGAGCCGGCGCGGTCGGCAAGTCCATCGCGGCCGAACTACTCGAGTTCGGCCACCAGGTGATGCTCATCGAGCGAAATGCCGATCAGCTCGAACCGCACGAGGTCGAGGCCGCCGAATGGGTCCTCGCCGACGCCTGCGAGCTGGCCTCACTGGAGGAGGCCGGGCTGGAGCACTCCGACGTCGTGATCGCGGCGACCGGCGACGACAAGGTCAACCTGGTGGTCTCGTTGCTGGCCAAGACCGAGTTCGCAGTGCGCCGCGTGGTTGCGCGGGTGAATGACCCCCGCAACGAGTGGTTGTTCACCGAAGCGTGGGGGGTGGACGTTGCGGTGTCGACCCCGCGGATGCTTGCCGCGATGGTCGAGGAAGCGGTCAGCGTGGGCGACTTGGTGCGGCTGATGACGCTGCGGCAGGGGCAGGCGAACCTGGTCGAGGTCACGCTGCCCGCGGATACTCCGCTGGCCGGACGTCCGGTACGGCACCTTCAGCTGCCCACTGATGCCGCGCTGGTCACCATCCTGCGCGGTGGCCGGGTGATCGTTCCGCAGGCCGATGATCCCCTCGAGGGTGGTGACGAGCTGCTCTTTGTCGCCGCCGCGGACGTCGAACCCGAGGTACGCGCGGCGCTAAAGCGTCGACCGTCCTAGCGGGCTGGACGGTGTCGAACGTACCGCGCGGCGGATTGCCCAGACGGTGACCAGCGCGGCCACGGCGGTCAGCGGCAGGCCCATCGCCAGCCGGGTCACGCCCAGGGCGCTGGTCTCCTGCGCCTCGTACAGCCAACGTTGCACCCCGAAGCGGGCCAGTAAAAATACCGCCCAGACCAGGGTCGCCACGTTGAAGCCGAACCGGGCGCGACGGTTGGTGCGCCAGCTGAAGCCGGAACCGTTGAGCGCCGACCACAGCACGCCGACCAGCGGACGGCGCACCGCCACCGACACCAGCAACACCAGTCCGGCGACCAGGCTGTACCAAATGCCGTACAGGTAGAAGCCCCGTGCCTCCCCGGTGCTGTAGGCGATGACGGCGCAGACGGCCAGCCCGAGGATCCCGGACACCGCCGGCCCGATGGGCTCACGGCGGACCAACCGCCACGCCCCCACCGCCACGGCGACGCCCAGCGATGCCCAGATCGCCGGCAGCAGCCCGGTCAGCGGATTCACCGCGACGAAGACCACCAGCGGTACCACGGAGGACACCAGACCTCCGACGCCACCCAGTTGTTCCAGCAAGGTAGGAGTGCGCGCGGGCTCCCCGGTGGTCGCGTGCTCCGAGGATTGAGTCATGAACTCCGCTGCAGCTCGTAGTAGGGGTTGTAGAGGACCTTCCGGCCATCCCGGACGGCGATCCGGCCCGACGCCCGCACGGTACGACCGGGCTCGATGCCAGGAATTCGCCGCCGTCCCAGCCACACCAGGGTAATCCCCTCGGAGCCATCGAACAGCTCGGCCTCCAGGGTAGCCACGGCCGCCCGGGGGCAATGCTCCACGCTGCGCAGCCGACCCAGGACGGTCACGGCCTCACCGCAGTTGCATTCGCTGGCGCGCCGCGCGCCGGACTGCTCGACGCGTCGGGACAGGTCGTCAGCGTCCAGTTCGGAAACATCG
>DASYIL010000295.1:0-16070 GCA_035997545.1 Pseudonocardiaceae bacterium | reverse complement strand
CGATCACAGTGCCACCCCGATCACAGTGCCACCCCGATCACAGTGCGCAGGATGATCTCGAGCGTGATTGCCCGCGTCCGAGGCAACAGCGGGAACTGCTCATCCGCCGGCCAGTGCGCGACGTCCTCAGCGGTGATATCGACCATGTCGGCGACCCGCATTGAGCGGGCTCAGCGGGGTTATCGGGTGGCGATTAACCCCGCTGAGCCCGCTCCATGGGCTTACGACGGGCTTACGACACGGTGACTGGGACGGTGAACAGGCCTGGTCCGGTGGCAGTCACCGGTGTTTCGCCGTTGCCGGATCGGTGTAGGGCCCGGACGGTCCAGCTGCCTGGGCCGGCGAAGAACCGGAAAGCCCCGGAGGCTGAGGACACCACCTCGGCGGTGAACTCCCCGGTGCCGTCGAGCAGCCTTACGAACGCGCCTCCCACGGGTTCACCGGCCGTCCGCACCGTGCCGGCCAGCACGGTGTGCCTGCTTAGATCGGTGCCCGGCGGCAGTTCCTGGGTCTGGCCCGGTGCTCCGCACATGAGATCCTCCTCAGCTACCCAGCTCGATCGGTGCGCCGACCAGCGAGCCGTACTCGGTCCACGAACCGTCGTAGTTCTTGACGTCGGCGTACCCCAGCAGCTCGTGCAGCACGAACCAGGTGTGGCTGGAGCGCTCGCCGATCCGGCAGTACGCGATGGTGGAGCGGCCCTCGTCCAGCCCGGCTGCGCCGTAGAGCGCCCGCAGCTCGTCGTCGGACTTGAAGGTGCCGTCCTCGTTGGCGGCCTTGGACCACGGCACGTTCAGCGCCGTGGGGATGTGCCCGGGACGCTGCGCCGCCTCCTGCGGCAGGTGCGCGGGCGCCAGGATCTTGCCGGAGAACTCGTCGGGCGACCGGACATCGACCAGGTTCTTGGTGCCGATCGCGTCGACTGTCTCCTGGCGGAACGCCCGGATCGTGGTGTCCTGGTCCTGCGCGGTGTAGCTGGTGGCCGGCCGGCTCACCTCGTCGGTGGTCAGGGTGCGATTGTCGAGTTCCCACTTCTTGCGGCCGCCGTCGAGCAGCCGGACGTCGCGGTGCCCGTAGAGCTTGAAGTACCAGTAGGCGTAGGCGGCAAACCAGTTGTTGTTGCCGCCGTAGAGCACCGCCGTGTCGTCGTTGCTGATGCCCTTGTCGGACAGCAGCTTTTCGAAGGTGCCCTTGTCCACGAAGTCGCGGATCACCGGGTCCTGCAGCTCGGTCTTCCAGTTGATCTTCACCGCTCCGGGGATGTGCCCCGCGTCGTAGGCGGTGGTGTCTTCGTCGACCTCGACGAAGACGACGCCATCAGTGTCCAGGTTCTGTTCTGCCCAGTCAGGCGTGACTAGGACGTTTTCGCGGCTCATATGGCAGCTCCTCGCTCAGTGTTAGCTCGTTGACAGTGGATTGTCTTGGCGCTGATGTCCGAATTGTCTTGGCGCTGATGTCCGGCCGCGCAACGGCGCCGGCAGCGGGAGGTGGATGGGAGCGGGGTTCATGGGTGCTCCTGACCGTGGGGATGGATATCCGGAGGTCAGGGCGGCGGCCCGGCTGATCGTCTGCTGTACCCGCGATCGTGCGCGAGTCACCGCCCGGTCAGGGCATTTGACACAGGCTGCTGTGCAGACGGCAGAAATCGACCGCCCGGCGCTTGGTGAGCAGTGAGTGCACGAAGGCGAGACTACCGGAGACTCCCGGTTTGCGGGACCGTTGTTCCCCGAAGCGGGCGAGGCTTCGGGGTGGAGGAGCTGCGGGGTGGAGGAACGGGTGGTGAAAAGCAGTGCACATTGCAGCTCGAACGGCGCGCGACGTCGATCGGGTCGTGTGCTTCCTGCACGCGCGGCACGCTCGACCGGTCGCCCGGCGGGGCGAGCTGCTTGACCCGCTCGACCATCCCGCCCTGCTTGCGCACGAGCACGGCGCGCTGGCCGGTGTCCTCACCTACCTGCCCGGCATTGTCGACTGCGAGATCCTCACGCTGCACGTTGCCGACCAGTGGCTGGGCGTCGGCACGGCGCTGGTCACCGAACTGGTACGCCGTGCGCACCCTGGCTGGACCGAGCTGCGGGTCATCATCATCACCACCAACGACAACCTTGACGCCCTGCGCTTCTACCAGCGTCGCGGCTTCGAGCTGGTCGAGCTGCGAGCCGCAGCGGTGGACACGACGCGCGCCGACCTGAAGCCCAGCATCCCCACTCGGGGCTACTATGACCTGCCCACCGGATCGGCACCGCTGGGCAGCAGGGACCGCATCAGAGCGTGACGGCGAACGGGAGCCCGCCGAGCCGCGGCTCGAATTCGTCAAGATCTCGCCGTTCGTCAGGATCGTGGCAACGGGGGCGGGTCAACGGCGGGACGGTTCTGTGCTGAGTGTCGGCGAATTCGGCCCCGACTGTTCCTCAACCACGAGGTCACTGCCCCCGGACCGGCCGGTCGATGTGGTCACGGAGAGGGAACCTTTGTGCTCGCCCGGGGCAGGAGGTGTCGCAGCGACGCGGACCACGCAGGGTGGCCCAGGGAATGTGGCGCCTGTGCACCCGTCCTTCACGATTGAGAACGCGGCACCCGTGACCACGACCTCGCGAACGATTTCCGGATCGCTCGCGGTCGCGCCGACGTGTAGGTCTCTGGTGACGGTGCGCCTGACTGCCACTCGCCCGAACGAGTAACTGGGGGGCGTGACGAAGCTCAGTCCGATGGCCACCTCGTTGGACTCCGCCGGCGGATTGGAGACGGTGATACTAGGAGACCTGCTTTTACTCGTCTCCGGGGCCGTCGTACCGGTGCCTCCCGGGCTTGTCGGCCGGTCATCTGGCGGATTAGTCGAAACTGGCGCCTCGGGGGGAGTTGACACCGGGCCCGCGCCGTCTCCGCTGCCACACGCGACGAGGACGAACGACAGTAGGAGGGCCACCGACAGGCGGTGTTGAGAGGCTGCACTGGCGGTAACCATTCATCCTCCAGGGGAGAGTTCGAGCCTGATCTCGGGTTCATCCGGAATGACGAGGACCGTGCCGGTGGACGGGTTCCAGTTATCCGGCAGGAGGAAGTACCTGTTGTTCGATCGGACGAGCAGCCGTAGCCCCGAGTAGCGATGGGAGTAGCGCGCATCCTTGTCGGGAAGCCGGTCGCTGACCGCTACCGATGGGTCGATCCCGAGGGATCGTTCGCTATAAAGGGTAACCCGCGGCTGCGCCCGGAGGTTGTCACCGAGCAGCTGGGCCCGACCACGACCGAGCGCGTGCGCATATAGGGACATGCCCCAGAAGAGGCTCAACAGGACCAGTGCGACGACGGCGATGCCGGCGATGCGGATGTGCACGGCGGTCGGGGTCTTTTCCATGTTGCGCAGGCGGCGCAGCAGCCACATCGCATAGGCGGCGACGAGCGGCCCAGCTCCCAGCAACAGGGGCGGCAAGAGGTACCAGCGCAACGGTGTGGGCAGCGGGCGAAAGGTTGCGAATGTCCCGACGAGAGCAACGGCCGTTCCCGCTGCCCCGACCACCCAGACTGTCGGTCGCAGCAACGGCGTTTCTACCCAGCGATCAACGAGGTGCGTGGCGACGGTGTGGACGCCCGTGACCAGCAGAACGACGAGGAACAACACAATGAGCGGGACGATGCCCGCTTCCACGCCCCTGATGAGGTAGTCGGTAGTCGAGAAGCCGAGCGTTCCAGGGTCCAGACCGAAGTAGCGTGAACGCGCGTCGACGAGTTCAAGGCCAAACCAGTAGACGAGTGCGGTCACGAGAGTGGTCGGAGCGACGACCAGAGCGACGACCTCCAGCACCTGCTTGACGTTCTGGGAGACATCGACCGCAGGAGCGGCCAGTGGGTCCGCCTGGGCAGCCGACGGGCTCGCCACAGCGGCCGGTGCATCTGCCGGGGTCGGTCGACGGGTCGCGGCAGGGCGGCGCAGGCCCGTACTGCGTCCCGGGTTGACCATCACGACCCGCCCCTCCCGGCGCGTCGCCTGCGCTACCTGGTCCGCGCCACCGCCAGCGCGAGCCACAGACCCGTCATCCGACACCGAGTCCGGCCTGACGCATCGTGACGTTGTTCGCGGTGCCCTCCACGATCAGCGACCCGGTTTCCACCGAGACTCCGGTAGGTCTGACGGTGAACGGGAGCCCGCCAGGCTTCACGTCGGTGCTCAGCGTATTGAGTAGCAGCTGGCGCATCTCTCGCGGCAGGCCCGTCGTACCGACGTCGTCGCCGGCTAGTCGCACGTCCATGATGGTGATCCGCCCCAGGTCACCATTGAGCTCGATCACTCCGATCCCGATGATCTCGGTACGCTGGCCGGCGAGGTCGGTGGTCGCCACCAGCCGGACCGGCGCCCGATTGACCGGTGCGGCATTGCCGGCCGACGGTATCTCCGCTGGCAGCAGTTCCTTGATCTCCGTGGCGGAGGGTTGCTGAATCCGGAGGTCTTCGATCCCGATCGCCCGCCCGAGATCGGAGTCCTTGATCCGGACCCGGCCATCCACCCGGGCGGCCTGCACCGATTGGAGGTTTCCCGAGGTCACCTCGGACAGCGGTGCGTCGACGTCGTGCAGCGTCGCCTCCACGGCGACGTCGTGCAGCGGGTCTACCGACAGTCCGGTGGCCCGGATGTCGATGGCCGAGTACCGGCCCCCCAGCGCCTGAGTCAGGAACGGGAAGCCGTTGATCCGCACGGAGGGATCGGAGGCCAGGCCGAACTGTTCCTTGAGCTGCTTGGCCAGCTGGTACTCGGCTACTGCCGCGGCACCGAAGTCCGCCGCCACGACCAGACCCATGACCACCAGCACAACGATGACCAGCTTCTGCACGTCAGCGTCCCCGTTTCCGTCGGTTCGTCGTGCTCGGGCTCGTTTTCCCGTGGCCAGCAGCGTGACGGAGCGCACCGAGATCATCTAAGCGTGGCATCAACCGGTATTCTTCCTGAACAGGCTTTTAGCCGCCGCCAGCCAGCCTCCAGCGGCAGGAGGGAGCGGGCATGGAACTGCTGCTGCTTACCGCCGATCCCGGCGCGGGGTCGGTGCTGCCTGCATTGTCCTTATTGTCGCATGGTGTGCGGTCGGCCGCCCCGGAGGTCGCCGCCCTGCTGGACGCTGGCCCGTACGACGCGGTGCTAGTCGATGCCCGCTCGGACCTGGCTGGTTCGCGCAGCCTGTGCCGGTTGCTGGGATCCACCGGGCTGGATGTGCCGGTGGTGGTCGTGATCAGTGAGGGCGGACTGGTGGCGCTGTCCGCCGACTGGGGTTCCGACGAGATCCTGCTGCCCACCGCGGGCCCGGCCGAGATCGACACCCGGCTTCGGTTGCTGGTCGCCCGGCGCTCTGCGGATCACCACGGCGCCGGCCATAGCGGCGCTCTGGTGCTCGGCGAGCTCGTAATCGATGAGGCGACTTACACCGCCCGGCTCAAGGGCCGGCCGCTGGATCTCACCTACAAGGAGTTCGAGCTGCTCAAGTACCTTGCGCAGCATGCCGGCCGGGTGTTCACCCGTGCGCAGTTGTTGCAGGAGGTATGGGGCTACGACTTCTTCGGTGGCACCCGCACGGTCGACGTCCATGTGCGGCGGCTGCGGGCCAAGCTCGGCCCGGAGCAAGAGCAGCTGATCGGCACGGTACGCAACGTGGGCTACAAGTTCGTCCGCCCGCTGCGCAACATGAGTCCCCGGGAGCGGGCCGAGCAGCAGCGCGCAGCCGAGCAGGACGCCGAAACCGCGGATGCCGACGCGGATCTGGGCGACACAGATCGGGTCACCCTGGAATCTCGGGTCGCCCTGGAATCATTGCCCGTGCAGCGGAGTTGACCAGGGGGTGGCCCTGGCGCTGACCTGGATCGTCCGGCTGTCCGAGGGACAGATCGCCGCCGCAGCGGGACTGCTGGCCGCCGCCGCGGTCGCGGATGGCGTCGACCCCATCTCCGAAGCGGCTGCGTTGCGGCTGCGCCATCGGAGTTCGAGCCGACCCAGTACCGGGGTGCACCTGCTGGCCTACGACTCCGCGGGCACGCTGGTCGGCTACGCGGGCCTGGACGATCGGGCCGAGCGCCGCACCGCCGAGTTCGCGGTGCATCCGGAGCATCGGCGCGGCGGGGTCGGCACCGCGCTGCTCGCCGCGCTGCTCGACCGGGTTGACGGGTCGCTGTGGATGTGGGCACACGGCGAGCACCCAGCGGCGGTACGGCTGGCGCAGCGGGCCGGGCTGGTCCGCGCGCGTGAGCTGTGGCAGTTGCGTCGCGGGCTGGCCGATCCCATCCCACTCCGAGCTCTACCCGACGGGGTGACGCTGCGCAGCTTTGAGCCGGGTGAGGACGAGACCGCGGTGGCGCGGGTGAACAATCGGGCCTTCTCCTGGCATCCCGAGCAGGGCCGGTGGGACACCAGCGAACTCGCGGTGCGCGAGGCGCAGCCGTGGTTCGAGCCGAAGGGGTTCCTGCTGGCCGTGGACCGGCAGGACCGGCTGCTCGGCTTCCACTGGGCAAAGGTGCACCCGGACGGCCTGGGCGAGGTCTACGTGGTCGGAGTGGACCCCGATGCCCAGGGCACCGGTCTGGGTGGTGCGCTGACCGCGGCAGGGCTGGAGCACCTGCGCCAGCGGGGGGTGACGCAGGTGATGCTCTACGTCGAGTCAGACAATGCTGCCGCGCTGCGGACTTACCGCAAGCTGGGCTTCGCGCGCCACCACACCGACGTGGAATTCCTCCGCGGATCGTCAGAATGCGCCGGAGAAGCCCCTGATGAACCCGATGATGAAGAAGATCGCAAATATCCCAACGCCCACCCAGCCGAGCACAATCCCGGCTATGGCCAGGCCATCACCGCCCTCACCGCGTTCCCTGATCTGTTTGCGCGCGATGTACCCGAAGATCAGCGCCAGGACGCTGCCGATCCAGTAGATCCAGACAATCCCTAGCACGAGGGAGGCGATGGCGAAGCCGTTGGTCGGGCGCTGTACCGGGTAAGCGGGATAGCCGTAGGCGCCGGGATAGCCGGGTGGCGCCCCCGGCGGGACGCCGGGGGTGGCGGCATCTGAGGTGTAGGGAGCGGTGTGGGGAGTCCCCGGGCCCCGCTCTTGTTCGGGTGGCCAATTCGGGTGCGGCGGTGTTGTCATCGCGTCCCTCCCTCGTGATGCTGTTCACCTCCACGGTTGCACATCCCGGCCGGGGCCGCAGCAAAATCAATTCCGCTTGGGCGGCTGCCCGGTGACGAGAAAACCGACCTGACGGGCGATTGCAACCGCGTGATCGGCAAAGCGCTCGTAGTAGCGGCCGATGAGCGCGGCGTCCACCGCCGGTTCCACCCCGTGCGACCAGTCCTCGGACAACAGGATGCGGAAAATCTGGCGGCGCAACGCGTCGACCTCCTCGTCGGCCTCGGCAAGCCGGTCACCGGACAAGGCGTCCCGGCTTTCTATCGCTGCCGCGGCGTCCTCGGCCAGGCGGGTGGCGAGCAGACCCATCCGCGCGAACACCGGGCGGACCTCGGCGGGGATCGGCACGGTCGGGTGCTTCAGCCGCGCGATCTTGGCGATGTGCTGAGCCAGGTCACCCATTCGCTCCAGGTCGCCCACCGCGTGCATGGCCGCGACCACCACCCGAAGGTCCGTGGCGACCGGCGCCTGCAGCGCGAGCAGGTTGATACAGCGCTGGCGGATGTCGTCGCGCAGCGCCTTCCTCTCGTCCCCGCCGGAGATGACCTGCTCAGCGAGCCCGAGGTCGGCATGTTGCAGCGCGGTCGAGGCGTTGGTCATCATCTGCCCGGCCAGCCGAGCAATCCTGGCCAGGTCGCCAATCAGGGTATCCAGCTCGGCGTGGAAGACCTCCCGCATGGCCCGAGGGTACGGCGGGAAGATCGCTCCGTCTCGATGGCTACGGTGAACCGGAGGTCACCTCAAGGTTACGGCCACGCTGGGGGCTCGGCTGAGGGCCTCAGCTGCAGGCGGCATCGGCAGCGTTGACGGTGGCCGGCGGACCGATAGCGGCGGGCCTGGGAGCAGCCGCGGGTGCGGCGGTGGCCGGGCGGCGGAAGTCGGGGCCAACCACCAGCACCACGCTTCCGGTAAGGCGCTGGTCGACCTGCAGCACCGCCTGGGGAACCGTGGCAAGCAAGGTGAGCGCCTCAGCTTCCTGGTCCGGTGGGTAGCGGATCATCGTGGTGTCCACCCGCTGGCGGGTTTTGCCCACCGCAAGCACGCTGAAGCCGTCGGCCCGCAGCGCCCGGGACGCACGGGTGGCCGCGCCGACGATCCCGCTGCCGTTGAGCACCCGCACTCGGACGTCTCGAGCCTCCCGTATGGCCGGCGCGGCCGGGCTGCTGTTCGGGCTGGGTGGTTGTTGATTTCTGGGCAGCTGATTGCTGGCTGACTGCTCGCCGGGCAGTGGGGAGCCGTCGATGATGGCCCGGAACAGCGCTGCGGCGTCGCGCACCCGGAGCTCCTCGTTGCCATACTTGTTGGCTGATCCGGTGGTCGGCACCGTAACGAACGTGACGTTGGCCGGGTCCAGCCCTTGCACCGACTGGGCCAAGGTGAGTAGCGCGGACGCGCCGATGTTCTCGCCGACGGTGTTGGCGGCGACCGCGGTGATCAAAGCTCGCACCTTCGCGGGGTTGAGCAGCACGCCAGGGGACAGCACCTGGCGCACCAGCGCGGACAGGAAGTATTGCTGGCGGGCGATCCGGCCGTAGTCCGAGGTGGGGTCGCCAGCGACGTGGCGGGCCCGGACGTAGTTCAGCGCGGTGGTGCCCGAGATCGTGGTGTAGCCCCGCTGTGGGATGATCGTGCCCAGCTCGCCGTCCTTGAGTGGTCGCTCCACGCAGATCCGCACCCCACCCACGGCGTCGACCATGCTCCTGAATCCAGGGAAGCCGACACCGACGAAACGGGTCACGGCCAGCCCGGAGAGCTCCTGCACGACCTTGGTGGCGCACAGTGGCCCACCGACCTGGTAAGCGGTGTTCAGCTTGGCGACGCTGGCCCCGGCGTCCATCCGGCCGGTGTAGGAGCCCGACACGGGGTCCCACACGTCGCATCGCGGTCGCTGGATCTGCAGGTCCCGCGGGAAGGAGACGATCACCGCGCGAGACCGATCGGCCGGCAGGTGGGCGACCATCACGGTGTCCGAGCGGGCGCCTTCCACCTCCACGGTGCCGCCGACGCCGTCCCCCGGCTGTGCACCGATCCGGCTGTCCGACCCGACCAGCAGGACGTTTTCGTCGCCGCGTTGCGCCTCCGCGTCGGTGATCGCGGCGGAGTGTGGGTCCAGCGCGTGCACATCGCGGAGCTGACCGTCCAGCCATTGGGTGACAGCCCATCCGGTGGCGGTGACCAGGAAGACTAGGCACGCCACCGCAGCCACCAGCGCCTTGCCGATACGCCGGGAGCGGTGATACCGGTGGTGCGGGCTTGTCGCGTCGGACACCCGACCTCCTCCACCTGGACCCGCCGGTGATACGCCATCCGGGTGAAGGATCCTACTGGGTGCCCACGTTCACCCGCCGGAATGGGGCAGTTCGGCGCCTGCGGGGACGGCGAGGTCCATCGGGTCGTCCAGCCAGCCCTCGGGTAGTGCCACCCGCCCGGGCGAACCCTGCCGGCCCCGGGGACCGTCAGCGTCACGCGGGAACGGTGTATCGGGGTCAAGCCGGGCGAGCTGGTCGTCCAGCTCGGCGAAGCTGGACACCATCCCCAACGCGTGCCGCACATCCCCGCCGACCGGGAAGCCGTGCAGGTACCACGAGGCGTGCTTGCGCAGGTCACGCAGGCCCTTGTCGGTGCCCAGGGCTCGGGTGAGCAGCACGGCGTGGCGGCGCAGGATCGTCGCAACCTGCCCGAGGGTCGGCGGCGTCGGGGCCGGGGTGCCGGCGAAGGCGGCCTCCAGCTCGGCGAACAGCCACGGCCGTCCGAGGCAGCCGCGCCCCACCACGACTCCGTCGCAGCCGGTGTGCTCCACCATCCGGATCGCATCCGCGGCGGCGAAGATGTCCCCATTGCCCAGCACCGGGATCGACGTGACCGCCTGCTTGAGCGCGCCGATGGCGTCCCAGTCGGCGGTGCCCGAGTAACGCTGCGCGGCGGTGCGCCCGTGCAGGGCTACCGCGGCCACACCAGCGTCCTGCGCGATCCGGCCGGCGTTGAGGAACGTGCGGTGCTCGTCGTCGATGCCGATCCGGAACTTCACCGTGACGGGGAGGTGCTCGGCGGCCTCGACGGCACAGCGGACAATCTCACTGAACAGGGCCCGCTTGTAGGGCAGCGCCGCACCGCCCCCTCGGCGGGTGACCTTCGGGACCGGGCAACCGAAGTTGAGATCGACGTGATCGGCGAGGTCGTCGTCGCGGATCATCTCCACGGCCTTGCGGACCGTCGCCGGATCGACTCCGTAGAGCTGCATCGAGCGGGGATGCTCCGCGGCGTCGAAGCCGATCATCCGCAGGGTGCTGGCATGTCGCTCCACCAGCGCCCGGCTGGTGATCATCTCGCAGACGTACAACCCCGCCCCGTGCTCCCGGCACAGGCGCCGGAAGGCCGCGTTGGTGATCCCAGCCATCGGCGCGAGCACGACCGGTGGGTCGACCCAATAGGGGCCGATTCGCAGCTGCGGTCGCGGCGTATGCACGCGCTCATCATCCCTCCTCCCAATCCCGGCGTGTCCGCACCTCCTGCCCGGTGTGTCCGGCGCTGGTGCCCGGTGTGTCCGGCGCTGGTGCCCGGTGACCGCTACACCGGCCAGGTCTCCCGGCGATACGCAGCGTCCCAGAACATCCACTCGTAGCGCGACGAATTGCGCACGTGCCCGACCACCCGGTCGGCCTCGGACGCCGACAGCGACGCCCCCACCCGATCAGTGACCGCGAGCACCGCGTCCACGACCGACTGGAAGTCCTCCTCGCCGTACATCGCGATCCACCGCGCGTACAGCGGATCCGGTGAGGACCGTTCCAGGAGTGCCCCGCCGACCCTTGCGTAGATCCAGTAACAGGGCAGCACGGCACCTAGTCCTTCGGCGAATGACTCGCAGTGCACGGTGGCCAGCAGGTAGCTGGTGTAGGCGAGGGTGGTCGGCGCGACGGGCACGGCTGCGGCCTCGGTCACCGAGCTGCCCAGAGCGTCGATGAGCTCGGCCTGCATGCCCTGCTCGGCGGTGATCGCGCCGGTCGCGTGCTCGGCGAACATTCGGGCGTCGTCCTCGGTGGGCGCCTTCGCGCCGCAGACGGTCAGCGCCCGGGCGAAACCCCGGAGGTAGTGCGCGTCTTGCACGACGAAATAGTGGAACGCCTCGCGCGGCAGGCTGCCGTCGGTGAGCCCGGTGAGGAACGGGTGTTCCAGCACCTGGCGGTAAACGCCATCCATCGACTGCCACAGCCTCGCCGACAGCATCATGCCTCGCCTTCCGTCGACACAGCACCAGATTGCCAGCAGCGTGACCGAGTGGGTGGTTGAGCTGAGCCGTTGACGGGCCTAGCGTCGGACGTGGTAGCGACAATCGACCCCTGCCAGCGAGGTGATCCATCATGCGAGCAAGCATCGGTGACCGGCTGTGCGTGCATGGCCGCACTGTCAACCGGCCCGACCGCCTGGGCGACGTGGTGGAGGTGCGGGGGCCGGATGGCCAGCCGCCCTACCTCGTCCGGTTCGACGACGGCCGCGAACGCCTGATCTTCCCGGGCCCGGACTGCGAGGTGCAACCCCCCGTGGGCGGGTAGCCGGCCCGCGCCGTCAGGCTTGCGCCAACGGGACTGCGCCCGGCCAGCCGGCTGGGACGAGATCGGCGGTCTGGCGGCTGCGTGGCGAGTACCTCGGAGCCGAGTAGGTCGAGCACGAAGCGGTCGGTGCCGACGAACTTGTCCAGGAAGGCCGCCCGGTCGCTGTGCTCGCGCGGCGACCGGGCGGCCAGGTACAGCCCTGCGGTCCAGGCGTAACCGCCCCGCAGCCCGTGGCGCACCGAGCGCAGTCGCCGGGTTGACCGGTGCTGTAGCGCCAGTGAGAGCCAAGGTGACGGCGGTGACGTTAGCATCTGCATTCGCATTGGTAGGAATATTGGAAATCTCGAAGGGAGAACCTCCAGGGTCAGGTACGAAAGGGGCAGGGAGCACAATCCTGGCGTAGCGGCGCGCAACACATGGACCCTCTGCGAAGAATGCCAGTTTCGATCACTCTTACGCCGTGGTTGAGTGTGATGAAGTGAAGACCCTCCGGCGGGTCCTGTGCGCGGTCGCGTCCGACATCACGCCGCTGCGCGAGTCCGCCCCCTTCCGGCGGTTGTTCGCCGGCCAGACGGTCTCGCTGGTCGGCACGCAGGTGACGCGGATCGCGGTACCGCTGCAGGTGTACGCGATCACCGGCTCGTCGCTGGACGTCGGTCTCATCGGGCTCGCCGGTTTCGTGCCATTGGTCGTCTTTGGGCTCTACGGTGGCTCGATCGCCGACGCGGTTGATCGTCGCAAGCTGGTTTTGATCACCTCGGCTGGGGCGATGCTGGTCAGCGTCGCCTTGCTGGTACATGCCCTACTGCAGACCAACCGGGTCAGTGTGTTGTTCGCGTGCGTCGCCGTGCAGGCGGCGTTCGCGGCGGTCGACTCGCCGACTCGGCGGGCGATCATTCCGCAGTTGGTGCGAGCTGAGAAGCTGCCGGCGGCCAACACGCTGGCCTACGGCAGCATGCAGCTCACGGTCATCGCCGGGCCGCTGCTGGCCGGGGTGGCGGTGGGCACTGGCGGCTTCGCGTGGGCCTACGCGATCGACGTCGCAACCTTCGCCGGCGCCTTCTACTCCACGGTGCGGCTGCCGTCGCTACCGCCCGGTGAGGGTGCCCGGCGGGCTGGCCTGGCCTCCGTCGTAGAGGGGCTGCGGTTCCTCGCGGCCCGCCCGGTCGTGCGGATGACGTTTATCGCTGACCTCATCGCGATGATCTTCGGAGCGCCGGAGGCGCTGTTCCCCGCGCTGGCCTACGAGCAATACGGCGGCGGCGCCGGGACCGCTGGCTTGCTCTACGCCACGCCCGCGGCGGGGGCGGTCGTTGTGGCGTTGCTGGGTGGGGCCATCGCCCGGGTGCACCGCCACGGGCTCGGGGTGGTGTTGTCGATCGCGGTGTGGGGTGTGGCGATCACGCTGTTCGGGCTGACCTCGACGCTGTGGCTCGGGCTGGTGCTGCTCGCGGTCGCCGGCGCGGCCGACACCGTGAGCGCGGTCTACCGCTCGACGATCCTGCAGGTTGCGACCCCACCGGAGATGCAGGGCCGGCTCCAGGGCGTGTTCATCGTCGTGGTCGCGGGCGGCCCTCGTCTCGGCGACCTCGAAGCGGGCGTGGTGGCGGCCGCGTTCACTCCCCGGGTGTCGGTCGTTTCCGGCGGGCTGGCGTGCCTGGCCGGCATCGGGCTGCTCGCGCTCTCCATACCGGCCTTCGTACGCTACGACGCCAGAACCGCCGCCACCCGCCAGGCGACCGATGAGCTGCCTCGTAGCTCATCGGACGGGATTGCGCCATGAGGGCACACATCCCAGCCCTGATCCACGTCGGCACTCGGATCAGTTTCGCCCTGCACCCGCCGATGTCCCCAGGTGGGATTCTCGACGGCCATGCGAGTCACGATTTTCTTGATCGCTGCGGCCGTTGGGGGACGTCCGGGCCGGCGGCGGGCCGTGTAGTCCCATCTCCGCGAGACCAGCCTGCGGTGCCAGGCCAAGAGGGTGTGCGTATTGAAGGAGACGAGCGAGGGGCCGCCACAGCGGGTAGGGCAGCCGCTGCAGGCGGCGCCGGAAGTGGTTGCGGGCCTGTTCGGAGTCCAGCACGAGAACACTCCAATATCGCTCGCGAGGCCTGATCGGCTGGTCATCCGACTCGGCCCCAGGGCCTGCTCGATGTGCTCTACGGCGACGTGCTGGGCCTGAACGGTGCCAGGAGGGTGGGTATGATCGTCTGGCGGTGCCACACCAGCGCCGCTGCGGCGAAGACGAGGTAGATGCCGGCCAGGACGAGTCGTCCGTTGGTGTCGGTGAGCGGGAATTGGACCAGGAACAGCGCTAGCAGCGTCCAGGCGGCCCAGCGGGGGAACCGCAGTGCGAGTAGCACGGCGACGCCCATCATGGTCTGGGCCGCGGTGAGTAGCATTTCCTCGATCTGCCGGCCGTCAAGGACCAGGGCGGTCCCACCGCCGCCGGCGAGGTAGGCCAGGGGTAGCGACCCGACGAGTAGGGTCCACTGGTTGACCTTGCTGGAGATCAGCATGGTGATCGCGGCGGTGCCCTTGCCGCGAATGGCGAACAGCACCGCGATGATCAGTTCCGGGGCCTCCGACGATAGCGGTGCGAGCCACTGCTTCCGATGGGCTGGATAGCTTGCACCGGTCGACCCGCTCGCCACCGAGGCCGTCACCGCGCTCGTCGGTGTTTGACCCTTCACTTTAGTCGTCGATGGAGCCGTCGAGTGCTTGATTGTCCGTGAAGTACGGCGCAATCTTGTTGCCGAACATCGCCAGCGCTGAACCGATGGCCATGTGCATGTCCAGGTACTTGTAGGTGCCTAGCCGGCCGCCGAACAGCACATTGCGCTGCGCGGTTTCGGTCTTGGCCAGTTCGCGGTAGCGCGCCAGCTTGACCCGGTCCTCCGGGGTGTTGATCGGATAGTACGGCTCGTCTTCCTTGTCGGCGAATCGGGAGAACTCCCGCATGATGACGGTCTTGTCGGCCGGGTAGTAGTCCCGCTCCGGGTGGAAGTGCCGGAACTCGTGGATACGAGTGAACGGGACGTCCGCATCGGGATAGTTCAGCACCGGGGTACCCTGAAAATCACCGCAGCCATGCAGTATTTCGGGCTCGAAATCCAGGGTGCGCCAGCCGAGCCAGCCCTCCGAGTGGTCGAAGTACCTGTCCAGGGGTCCGGTGTAGACGACCAGCGTGCCCTCGGGGATGTCGTCGCGTACCTCGAAGAAGTCGATGTTCAGCTGCATCTCGATGTTGGGGTGGTCCGCCATATTACGCAGCCACGCGGTATAGCCGCGGACCGGTAGGCCCTCGTAGGTGTCACTGAAGTAGCGATTGTTGAAGTTGTAGCGCACCGGCAACCGCGTGATCGTCGCGGCCGGTAGTTCTTTGGGGTCGGTCTGCCACTGCTTGGCGGTGTAGTCGCGGACGAAAGCCTCGTAGAGCGGGCGACCGATCAGCGAGATGGCCTTCTCCTCAAGGTTCGTCGCGTTCTTGCCGTCGATCTCGGCGGCCTGCTCGGCAATGAGCGCACGGGCTTCGCCGGGCGTGAAGTAGCGGCCGAAGAATTGGGAGATCATCCCCAGGCCCATGGGGAAGGGGTAGACCTGACCGTGGTGGATCGTGAACACGCGGTGCTGGTAGCCGGTGAACTCGGTGAATCGGTTCACGTACTCCCACACGCGCTTGTTCGAGGTGTGGAAAAGGTGCGCGCCGTAACGGTGCACCTCGATCCCGGTATCCGGCTCGGCATCGGAGTAGGCGTTGCCGCCGAGGTGGTGGCGCCGTTCCAACACCAGCACGCGCTTATTCAACTGGGTCGCGGCGCGCTCAGCGACGGTGAGGCCGAAGAAGCCAGAACCGACAACGATCAGGTCATATCCTGCGAAGCTCACGGCGTCCGAGGGTAGCCTCAGGCGGCCATCGACACTCCACCGGTCCACCGTTGCTCAGTAGGCGCGGCCGACCCAGGAGATCAGGTCGGGTTCGTCGCCGCTGTCGGGGAGGCTGCCACGGCGGGTGAGGCAGCGCACGGTCACGGTGTGCTCGGCGGGTGAGTGCCGTCGTCGGAGAGGCCGTCCGACGACGCAGACATACGGCGGTGGCTCTTCCAGTATGGGGCTGCGGTCGCGCCCGCGAGTGCATCCTGGGCATCTGAGACAGTCCGCACTACCCGAATCCAGAACACCACTGCGACGGTCATCATCACGGCGACGGTCGTATGGTAGATGACTAAGTCGCCTTCGTCCCTGATGAGGTTGCTGCCGAGTCCCCCAATCAGCCCGGTGGCGATCCAGGTGCCCCACCACCATTCGGTCCTCGGTTTGCCGGGGTCACGGACGGTGCTTCGCCACACGTCGTCGA
>DASYIL010000294.1:0-13247 GCA_035997545.1 Pseudonocardiaceae bacterium | reverse complement strand
TCGGGTCTCTGAGGCACCATGACCAACCCTATTGGGGAACAATTGACCCAGTGTACCCACCGCTGGGCTCGCGGACCGGCCCGCACGAGGAGGTACGCCAGTGAGCACTGATCAGAAGTCGCGGCAGGTGATCGAGATTCGGTCCGCCGTTGTTGCGGACCTGCCAGCCGTGCGCCGGCTCGTCAGCACGGACCTTCGCTTCTGCAGCTACTGCTGCAGTGTGGACGCTGCGCCGCCGGACCGACCTGGACCGCCCCGGGATGATCAGTGCGTAGGCTGCTTTCATGACCAGGCGGACCCAAGGCCCACTCCGCGTCGTTGTCGTGGACGATCACCAGATGGTGCTCGACGGGCTGCGCGCGATGCTGGCCACCTATTCCGACCTGGTCGAGATCGTCGGTGAGGCCACCGAGCCCGAGTTCGCAATGAAGATCATCACCAGGCAAGAGCCCGACATCACGGTGCTCGACGTCCGGTTGCGCGGCTCCAGCGGGCTGGATCTGTGCGCCGAGATCCGCAAGCGGCACCCCGGCTGCAAGGTTGTGTTCCTGACCGTCTACGACGACGAGCAGTACCTTTACCAGGCGCTGCGGCTGGGCGCGGCCGGCTTCCTGCTCAAGCGGGTACGCGGCGCCGAGCTGGTGGATCACCTGCTGCGGATCCACCGGGGCGAAATCCTGATCGATCCCAGCCTGGCGGCGAAGGTCGCGATGTCGGTGGCCCAGCTGCGCGGCGGGGAGTTCTGGCCAGGCGCCCACCTGGGGCTGACCCAACGCGAGAGCGAGGTGCTCGCGCTGATGGTGGCCGGGCTGTCCAACCGCGCCATCGCCGGTCGGCTCACCGTCAGCGAAGAGACCGTCAAGACCCACGCCCGCGGGATCTACCGAAAGCTCGACGTCCCGGATCGCTCCGGTGCGGTCGCCGCGGCGCTGCGAGAGGGGGTGTTCCAGTGACCCACTCGCGGCTGGGGCTGGCCGACGCCGATTCCGACGCCCAGCTACTGTACCGGGTGATCGAGATCCTGTCGGCGGGTCTCGACCTCGACGGGATCGCCCAGGGCGTAGCCGACCTGATCACCGAGACCACCTCCACCAACGTCTGCTTCGTACACCTGCTGGATCCGGCCGGTGATCGGTTGCGTCTGCGCGGCGCCACTGCTCCCTTCGATGAGTTCGTCCGGCGGATCGAGCTACCGGTCGGCGAGGGGGTGTCCGGGTGGGTCGCCGCGCACTGCGCGCCGGTGGTGATCACCGACAACAAGCGCGCGGATAGGCGTTACCGCTACATCCCCGAGTTGCGTGGGGAGGAGTTCACCTCGATGGCCTCGGTGCCGATGATGACCCGGCCTGGCGATCTTGTCGGTGTGCTCAACGTGCACACTCGGGATCGCCGCGAGTTCACCAAGGCCGACGTCGAGCTGCTGGGCTCGGTAGCGGGTCTGATGGCTGGGGCCATTGAGAACGCGAGCCTGCACAGCAGGCTCGCCGAGCGGGAGGAGGCGATGGAGCGGTTCGCCGAGCAGATCGTGCTGCTTCAGGAGACCGAGCGGCGCCGGCTCGCCGGCGAGATCCACGACGGCATCAGCCAGCGCATCGTCAGCCTGTCGTTCCATCTCTGCGCGGCGGCGGACACTGTTGCCACTGACCCGGCCCGCGCCGCCGAGCAGATCGCCTACGCCCAGGAGCTCGCCGCGGGAGCGCTGGAGGAGACCCGACTCGCGATCGCCGGCCTGCGCCCACCTGTGCTGGACGACCTCGGGCTGGCGGCCAGCCTGGAGAGCCTCGCGCGGTCGACCCCGCTGCCCAACGTCCAGGTGGACACCGTACCAACCAGCCTGCCCGAGCACGTCGAGACAGCGGTCTACCGGATCGCCCAAGAGGCGCTGCAGAACGTGATGAAGCACGCCAGCGCTGAGCACGTTCATCTCCGACTCTCAGCAACCGCCGGCGCGGTGCTGCTCGAGATCTCCGACGACGGCACCGGCTTCGATCCGGCCTCCGCAACCGAACCGGCCGGGCCGGTGGGCTACGGCCTGCCGGGTATGCAGCAGCGCGCCGAGCTGCTGGGCGGACAGCTCACGGCAGACAGCTCCCCCGGCCGCGGGACCGTGGTACGGCTGCGCGTCCCCATCGCCCACGCGCGCTAGCAGGCTGGTGGTCCAGACGAATCCATCGCCGACCTCGACGTCGTAGGGCTTCAGGCCAACCAAGATCGGCTCGCCGACGATGGTGCCGGCAGACGTGGGCCAGAGGATGACGCTCGCGACGACGGCGAGCACGATCACCACGCCGGCAATGCCGAGGGATCAGTGGAAGCTTGCTCCTTGAGCGCAGCGGGACTGGTGGCAGTGGGCAGCTCCGCGCGGTGCGCCGACGGACGAGGCGGTTCGGTGTTGAGGTGGTGGTACATCAGCGCCGGCCCGTCTGCGGTGAACGGCGGCTGCCCGGTGAGCGCCTCGAAGAACAGGCAGCCCAGCGCGTAGACGTCCACTCGGCGGTCCACCTGGTCGCCGGTGAATAGCTCCGGTGCCATATAGGCCAACGTCGTGCGCCGAGTGTCCAGCACGTCGGCGATCTGGCGGACGATCTCCACTGCCCGCCCCGGGGGCAACGGGCCTGACTCGTCGAGCTGCCTGCCCAGATCATCCCCGACGGCGAGACGCATGTCGATGAAGAGGCGGCCATCGATCTCCCCGAAGTCGTGGATCGGGATGACGTGTGGCGACGACAGCCTCGCAGCCAGCTGAGATTCCCGGCGGAACCGTTCCTGATACTCCGCGTCAGCGGCCAGCCCCGGTCTGAGGCGCTTGAGCGCCACGGTGCGCTGGCGGCGAGTGTCGAAGGCGCGGTAGACCTCGCCCATCCCGCCTTGGCCCAGTAGTGCTTTCAACCGGTACGAACATCTCCATGTGATCCTCCGTGCATCACCGTCGCCGCGGTTCGAGGCGCCGGAGCAGCAGTGCGGTGGCGACCACGAAAAGGACCGTGACGGCGGCGAGAGCGGCCAGGTCGAACAGCCACGTCCCGGCGGTGGGTTGCCAGAGCACGTCCCGCTCGGGGTAGGGGGACCGGGTGTTCGGACCGTTGGGAATGCCGATGGTGACGGCGCCGAGAGCGAATCCCCAGCGTGCAGGGATGATCCAGGACAGCTGGCCGAGCATCGGGCTGTTGCCGATCTGGAGCAGCGCGCTGGACAGGATGAACTGCAGCATTGCGAGGAGCACGAGCAGCGGCATGCCGCGATCGGCGTTGTCAATGGCGGCCGAGACCACGAGACCGAGGACCATGCTCCCGACTGTGACGCCGATCAGTGCGACGACGATCTCGACCATGGGCGACCCGAGCACCACTGCGGCGTCCGGCGGCGGGCGACCGAGGTTGCCCAGCAGGCCGAGCAAGATCGCCTGGGCGCCGGTGATCAGGCAGAGTACGGCCAGCTTCGACATGAGGTAAGCGCCGCGGGAGAGCCCGATCGCGCGCTCCCGGCGGTAGATCTCACGTTCCTTGACCAGCTCCCTGATCGAGGCGGCCGAGCCCATCAGCGCCCCACCGATGACGAGGACAAGCAGGATGCTGTTCGGTGCCCCCCTTTCGCCGCGGAGCTGCGCGGCCAGGGACAGCCCGGCCGCACCCGGCAACGCGTGCGTCAGGAGGCTGAGTACGAGCGGCAGGACCGCCATGAAAATCGTGTACTGCCGGTCGGCAGCAATCACCGCGAGGTAACGCTGGCACAGGATCGCAAACTGCACGGGCGCCGGCTGCTGCGGCGGGGGAGCCGATGCGGCCGCTCCCCCGGGCCGGGCCGGGGGGGAGCGGTCCGCGCGGGCGGCGGGCTCACCGATATAGCGCGCGAACTGCTCGGAGCGCCGGAAACGCTCGCCCCAGTCGACCTCGCACTCCCGCTCCAGCAGCAGGAACAGGTCGGCGAAGTCGTGCCGGCCGAAGTACTGCAGCGCCTCCGCCGGCGGACCGAAATAGGCCATCGAGCCGCCAGGGGCGAGCAGCAGCAACTGGTCGCAGACATCGAGGTTGGCCACGCTGTGCGTGACCACCACGACGGTGCGGCCGTCGTCGGCGAGTCCCCGCAGCGTCTGCATCACGGACTTTTCCAGGCCCGGGTCGAGTCCCGAGGTCGGCTCGTCGAGGAACAGCAACGACGGCCGGGTCAGCAGCTCGAGCGCGACGCTGGTGCGTTTGCGCTGGCCACCTGAGAGGGTGGTGATCCGCTGGTCCGCCTGTTCGGTCAGCCCGAGCTCACCGATGACCTCCAGCACCCGGCGCTTCCGCTCGGTGGCGGCGACGTCGGAGGGGAACCGCAGGCGCGCGGCGTAGGTAAGAGCCCGGCGCACGGTCAGCTGCGGATGCAGGATGTCGTCCTGCGGCACGAGGCCGATGCGCTGACGCAGCTCGTCGTAGTCGCGGTACAGGTCTCGGCCCGCGTAATCCACCCGCCCTTCGTCGGCGGGCCGGAAACCGGTCAGCGCGCGCAGCAAGGTCGACTTGCCGGCCCCGCTAGGCCCGACCACGGCGAGCAGGCTGCGCTGCTCGAGGGCGAAGCCGACCCGGTCGAGCAGCTGCTTGCCGTCGGGTGTGCGCACAACCAGGTCCTCGGCCCGGAAGCTGACCTCGCCGGTGTCGACGCGTTCGACCAGCCGGTCGCCGTCGAGGTGCAGGAGGGCGTGACCGACGCCGACCACGTCCTGCGGGCCGATCGCCGCTCGCGCGATGCGCTGCCCGTTGACGAAGGTCCCGTTCGGGCTGCCGAGGTCGACCAGCTGCCAGCTCTGCCCCTGCCGCCGCAGCTCGGCGTGGTACCGGGAGACGAGCAGGTCGGACAGTACGACGTCGTTGTCCGGGGCCCGGCCAATCCGCAACGTGCTAGCGGACAGCTGGTGCACGGCCGAGAGCTGCCCCTGGGCCGCAGAGCGCTCGCCCGCGAATCTGCCCCGCTGTGGTGGACGGGGAAGCACCGGATCCTGCGCGCCCTGGTACCCGGTGATGTGGACGGTCGGGGCCCGGGCGGGGGCGCCGAGCGACACAGTGACCGGCTGCGTCACCGTCAACCGGTCGATGCGCTGACCGTTGACGAACGAGCCGTTCCGGCTCTGGTCGATCAGCTGCCAGCCCCGCTCGGCGGGTTGCAGCAGCAGGTGGTGCCGCGACACCATCGCATCGGTGATCTGGAGGTCGACGCCCTCGTCCCGGCCGACAACGAAAGACTGGCCTGGGGGCACCAGCCACCGCCGCCCGCTCCACCACACCTCAAGCGCAATTCCGGGGCGCAGCGACGGCGAGCCGGATTCGGGCACGGACACATTCACCCCCGACCTGCTCCGTTGTCGGTCCGAAACGGTTCCACGCTTCAGGCAAGAATCATTACAGGCACAGCACACGCTCGGCGACCGCGGCGGCGGTGGGTAGGCGGTGCTCCGTGGGGCTCAGGCAGTCGTGCAGCAGGGCGGCCTCCTCAGGGGCCAGTGAGTCCGAGAGGACCGGCGCAGTGAACATCACCTTGCGGATGGCGAGCAGCGGGGAGTTCCCCGGGAGCTCGCCGTAGAGCCCGTGGCCCGTGAGTGCCTTGTGCAGGCTGGCGCCCAGTGCCCACACCTCGGTGGCGCGCGAGGGCCGGTCGCCGCGCAGCAGTGCCGGGTCGACGAATTCCACCGACTCCACTTGGGTCATGCCGGTGAGCGTGCTGCCCGGCGCCAGGAATTGGGCCAGCCCGAGGTCGGTCAGTTTCGCGCCTTCCGGAGTCAGCAGGATGTTCGCTGGCTTGATGTCGCCGTGCACGAGCCCGGCCTCATGCAGGGCATGGGCGGCGAGCGCGGCGTGGCAGACGGCCGCGAGGACCTCAGACCGGGACACCGGGCGGGCTGGATTGGCCAGCGAGCCTAGCGGGAGGTACTCGCAGGCCAGCGCGAAGCTGTCCGCCAGCACGGCGTCATAGACCTGCACCAGGTACGGGGAATCTACGGCGGCAAACACCCGGAGTTCACGTACGGACAGCTCATAGGCCCGTTCGGTGGTGGGCGCGGTGAACACCTTCAGCGCGACGTACTCATCGGCGATACCCAGCCGGGCGGGGGGCCGTGCGAGATAGTACCGCCCGTGGTTGCCCATGCCTAGCAGGCGCACGACCTCGTAGTCGGCGATTGCCGCTGGCACGGCTGACTCGCCGACCAGGGTCCCACGTGACGGATCAACCATGATCTCGGCTCCGTTCGGTCAGCGGGTTGCGTCGCGGGCTGGCCGCGCACATGCTTTGGGTGCTTCGGGCGTTTGCCGGGCGGAAACGACTCGCCTTCCTCCCCATGGCGCATCCGGGAGTCGCTCGTGCAACAGGGCCTCAGTCACACGATCGGGATCGTCGTGCTCGACATCGCGATCGTGATCGTCGCCGCCAGGCTGATGGGCGCGGCATTCCGCCGGATTGGCCAGCCCGCCGTACTCGGCGAGATCACCGCCGGGGTGCTGCTGGGACCCACTCTGCTCGGCGTGTTCCCCGGCAACCTCGACCAGCTGCTGTTCCCGACGGAAGCCCGACCGTTTCTGATGGCCATCGCCCAGCTCGGCCTGATCCTGTTCATGTTCCTCGTCGGCCTCGAGCTCGACCTGTCGCTGGTCCGCGGCCGGGAGCGGATTGCCTCGATGGTGTCGCTGAGCTCCGTGGTGCTGCCCTTCTGGCTCGGCTTCGGGCTGGCCACCGTGCTGTATCCCCGGCACGACACCGTCAACGGGCGCCAGATCGAGTTCCTTGGGCTCGCGCTGTTCCTCGGGGTGGCCATGTCCATCACGGCCTTCCCGGTACTGGCCCGGATATTGTCCGATCGCGGGATGCACCGGACCCCCGTCGGGGTGCTGAGCCTGGCCTGCGCAGCGGTGGACGACGTGATCGCCTGGTCGCTGCTCGCGATTGTCATCGCGGTCATCACGGGCGGCAGCCTCGGCGGCGTCGTGCTGCTGATCCTGGGCACCGCGGCGTTTGCGGCGTTCATGTTCGTGGTGATCCGCCCGCTGCTGGCCGGTCTGGTGAGCCGCCACGAGCGTGCTGGGCGGCTCACCCCGAACCTGCTCTCCGTGGTGCTGGTTGGCACACTGCTCTCGGCGTGCGCCACTGAGTTCATCGGCGTGCACGCGATCTTTGGGGCGTTCCTGTTCGGGGTCGTGATGCCTCGTCGCGGAGCTGCCGCGCTCATCCGGGACATCCTCGAGCAGGTCGAGCACGTCTCGGTGCTCGTGCTGCTGCCGGTGTTCTTCGTGGTCACCGGGCTGCAGGTGGACGTCACGAGCCTCGGTCTGGACGGGTTGTGGCAGCTCGGCCTGATCCTGCTGGCCGCGGTAGCCGGGAAGTTCCTCGGCGCCTATGGCGCGGCCCGAACCCAACGGGTGCCGCGCAGGCAGGCCGGGGCACTCGGCGTGCTGATGAACACTCGCGGGCTCACCGAACTGGTCATCCTCACGGTCGGCCTCCAGCGCGGCGTGCTGGACAGCCAGCTGTTCAGCATGCTCGTGGTGATGGCGCTGGTCACCACCGCGATGACCGGTCCGCTGCTCAACCTCGTCTACCCGGACCGGCTGGTCCGCGCGGATATCGCCGCCGCGCAGAAGGCGGCCCTGGACACCCCAGACGCCTACACCGTGCTGGTGGCCCTCGACGACCGGCCGGCCGACCGCGAGCTCGTCGGGCTGGCCAGCGAACTGGTCGGCCACGAACGCCCGGCCGCGCTGGTGCTGAGCCGGTTGCCACCAGCGCCCCCCACGCCGGTCGAGGTGGGCACCGGGCGGGCCGCCGAGCTGGCCGACCTGGTGCGCGCCGGGGACGAGCTGCGGGACCTGGCCCGGGGCGTGGAGGATCGTGGTATCCCCTGCACGATCATGTCGCATTACAGCGCGGACCGCGGCGCTGACCTGGCTGAGCAGGCCGTTCACATCGACGCGGACGTCGTCGTGGTCCCCGAGGGCTGGTACGGCGACGACGCTGGTGGCGATCGGCCCAGCGGTGCTCGACCCAGCCCGCGTACCAGGGCTGTTGTGCGGCCGGGGACAACGCCGGCCGGGCCCTTGGTCGTGGTCGTCGACGACGACGGGCCCGACGCTGCGGCGGCGTTGCGGCTCGGCTCGCATGTCGCCGCGCAACGCGGAGTCCCGCTGCGGGTGCAGGGCGCGGGCGGGTGGCGGGCGGGTCGCCGGGCCGCGCATGCGGTGGAGGCGTTGCGCCGCGGTGGGGTGGACGTCGAGCTGGTCGATGGCGATGCCGCTACGGCGGCCGGTCTGCTGATCGCGGATGCCAGCACTGCGCTGCCCGCCGCCCGCGATCTCCGCGGCACCGTCGTCGCGGTCACCGCAGGGGAGCACGAGGTTGATGTGGACGGGTTCGCGGCGACGCTGGCTGCCCGCTGAGCCGCGCCTGGGATTCATCGCGTCAGGTTCGACTCGAAGACGAAGGACCGGTTGCCGATGCTGACCCGGGCCCCGGGCCGCAGGCGTAGCGGCTGGCCAGGCACCAGCGCTGAATATGACTGCGCCTCGGGTGTCGCGACCAGGGTGCCGTTGGCCGACCCCTTGTCGGTGATGTAGACGTCCCAGCCCTGTAGCGTGATCTCCAGATGCGCACGGCCAACCAACCGCTTACTGTCGTCGATCATCAACGGGCGCAGCGCGCCCTCCTGCACCCGCTTGTCGACCTCCGGATCCCTGCCGAGCAGGTAGTCGTCGTCCAGGGTGAACGAGGCGCCGTCGTCGAACACCAGCAGCCCCAGTGGCGGGCGTATCCCTGGTACGAGCACGCAGGTGCGATGGGCCATCCGGATCCCACAGTTCGCACAGAACAGCGCGCGCGGATCGTTCAAATGCTCTCGGGCGCAAAGGAACCCGTCGACACGCACGCCCTCGGGTTCGAGCTGCGACGACGTGGCGAGCTGGCGCGCGGTCGTGACCTCCGGCAGTGGCAGCCGCGGCGTTCCCCCGGGTGGTACCCCGCTGATCGCCTCCGCGCGGGCCGGTGGCTCGAGTGCCGGGCGCGGTTGCTCCTCGGCCACGACGATGAGTGGAACGGGTGGCGGCGTTTCTTCTGGCGCCGGGTTGGCAGCTGATGAGACGGCCGCTGACGAGGCGGCTGAGGCGGACGGGACAGGTCGCGCGTCGAACGGTGCCAGCAGCAGCCCTTCACCGGGGACCACCCCACCGCGCAAGTCCAGGACCGTGGACAGGTCCCGCAACGGCACCGGCTTGGCTGACTCGCTGCCGCCTAGGGTGAGGACGAAGCTTGCGGGCGGCCACGGGATCTGTCGGTCGACCCAGGCCGCCGCCTGTGTTCCGGACAGCGTTGGCTCACCCGGGATGAGCAGGGCAGCACGACCGCAGAGGAACACCGCAAGGGCGTCGTCGGTTGCGGCGACCACCCCGAAGTCCACCGGCTCGTCGACGCCGGCCAACCACCCGGCGAGCCGCCGGGCCACTGATCTGCCAGGCGCCCGCGAGCTCGCCGCCGACACCCCGCGGCAGATCTCCAGCAGCCGCTCGATGCAGGCCTTGTCCGCCGCCGCGGCCAGCACAAGGCCTGGGAAGCGGGCCACGATCCCGTCGCCTGCCCGTACCGCCGCCTGCAGTGCCTCGAAGGACGGCACAGTTGAGACCCCACCACGTTCTGAAGGCTGTTCTAAGGGCTCGCCTGCCGGCTGGCTCATCCCATCACCTTGCCGCCGTGGAACCGCCACCGGATGAACACCACCCGCATGGGACCGTTCACCCACAGCCAGGTAACGAGCCACACCGTGGCGAAGTCGATGACGAAGGCTGCCCCGGGGATCGGCAGCGCCCCGGGCACCACGCCGAGCTCCAGCAGCACCCAGACCAGTACCCCCTCATTGATCCCGGTGAGCAAGCCGAAGAGGGTGGGCCAGTCCTTCTCCCAGCGGAACTGCTGCAGGAAGTGGTAGATGAATTCCCATCCCACGCCGAGCACCATCACGGCGAGCAGAACGGCGAAGGTTCCGCGGTAGGCGGTCGAGAGATCGCCGAGATCAGGCAGGATCGGAGTGATCGCGAGTGTCCAGAGCCCCCCGATCACGGCGAGTACGAAGATGCGCGTCTGGATGCGCCCCCCGAGAGTCGGAACCACGTCTGCTCCCTATGGCGTCCGGTTACGAGCCCAGCGTAGCCACTGGCTGATAGACCGGCTGACGTGCAGCCGACGGCAGAAGCCCTGCTTGGCGAGCTCGTCGGCGATCTCCTGGGCGGCGATCTGCAAGCCCAGGAAGGTGTCCACGCCGGGGAAGTAGCCGCCCAGGGTGGAGCTGCCCGAGGCGAACATCATGCCCGGTTCGCTGCGAGTGCCGCGGACTTCGAAGTTGCGCTCCACGTCGAGCCGGCCGATCGGGTTGCGCCCGGCGCCGCCATGGTCGAGCAGGTCGGCCAGGACCCGGTGTTCCCGAATGTCGGCTTCCAGGCCGGTGCAGTCGATGACGAAGTCCACCTCGACGTCGGTCATACCCTGCCGGGTCTTGACCCGGGGGCGGACCTGGTCGGCCGGGGCGGGTTCGACGCTGTCGATCTCACCGACCATAGTCGTGTACCAGCCCTCGCTCCGGCCGCGTTTGAGCTGGCTCTGCCATAGCCGGCGGACCGGCGTATTCGTGCCGCCCATGAGCTTGTACTCCTGGGCCCGCTGCTCCCCCTCCAGCATGCGCATCTTGGCCTTGAGCTGGCCGCCCCACACCGATTTCGGGTAGTTGAAGCCTTGATACGCCCAGCCGTCCCCACCCTTGCGCCGCATGAAGATGTTCGGGCCGTGCGCCCCGGTGATGTAGGTGCGGAACAGGTGCAGGATCCGGGTCTGCGATCCGAAGGTGTCCCGGTCGTCGATCAGACGCTGCAGCACGCGCGATGCCACGATCCCGCCGCCCCGCACCAGAACCGTGCCCGGTTTGCGCTTAAGCTGTTCGTAGACGTGCTCATGCGCCTCGTAGGCGTTCACGACCTTACGGAAGTCCCGGTGCTTGCTCCGGTACTCCTGCAAATCGGGCAGGAACTTCAGCCCGGGGTAACCCACCGCGACGTGGACGTAACGGCTCCGGTAGGCCACCCGTCGGGTGGGCTGGGCGCCGTCGAGCGGCGGGGTGAGGATCGTGAAGTAGCCCCCGCCGAGTCGTCTGCGGATCATGCGGACCTGCCCGTGCGTGACTGTCTCGCCGTAGGAGATGCGGTCGTGCTCGCGCTTCAGTTCGGCGAACACCTGACCGGCCCTGGGCGTGTAGTAGTCGCGGAAGATCGGTTCGACGAGAACCTGCCAGAGCGGCGCGCAGAAGCCGCTCACGCTCCTCGCCGAAAATGCTTCCCGAATCGCATAGCTAGGGAATCCCCAGATGTTGTCCGGGCACGATGCGGAATCCGATCGGATGCGTTCCGGGCGGGGGATCTGGGACACCCTGGTGAGATACTCGTAACTCTCCCACGGCGTCCCCTGCGAAGTAAGTACCCGGATCGACGTCGTCGGCACTCCGTAGATGCGGAGGTAATCAACGGTGACGAACGAGCCGATCCCGCCACCCACCGTGACGAATGGTGCTTCCATCACCGGGATCTCGGCATCTGCCAGCATCGCGTCGGACCACCAGTCAGTGGCGACGAGCTCGGGCGTGAGGTTCCCGCGAATATTTCGATCACCTGCCAGGGGCTCTCCGCGGCCCGGCAGCCGAATTGTCTGGTCAGTCATTGCCAGATTCCCCTCCAAACCAACGATAGTAAATCATGAGCCGCTGTCAGTCCTCTGCCAAGCGGTCCGGAGTGCGGATTGCCATATCGCCGTACTGTGCGCTCGCAACCGATCCCATCTGCGCGCAGCGATGGGAGCTGACAGCGCAGCGTGCCCACCTGAGCGTGGATTGTCACACCGGTTGGCGACAAAGCTACCCTTCCCTGGCATGGCTCATATCCGGGAAGCCCGGGTGTGCGGCTCAGCACAAGGCGGTCATATCGGTCGAGTAGAATTGTACGTTCGCCAGCGCGTTGAGATCGGCCACGCTTCCACGTGCTACCACCTCCGCCACGAAGGGCGCTCGCCTGAAAATGTGTAGTACACTACTGTTGAGCTGACGATCGGTGTCCGTGTACATGGCACTATAAGTGTCGTAGCAGGAATGGGAACGTACAAATTTCCAGTTCTTGTGCATTCGAGCCCGGGCGCTGGCCGCCCAGCCATTAGAGTCGAGCCCCGAGTATTTGTAGAAGTAGCGGGTGTACCCCGAGTCAGCGCATTCCAGCACCTCGACGTCATTGGCCGTTGCCCGGTACTGGGACAGCGCGACCGGGTTGCAGGACCCGTTCTTGGGGTCTGCGCCGAATAGGTCCGCGACCGTGCGCGCGCTGAACAGGATGGTGCCCGGCGGCGCGCTGCTCGACGTGGTAGGGGTGTTGGGACGGGCCACGTCCGCAGATTGATTCGTGACCAACACGGTAAGCACGGCGCCCGCGGCGAGGACAGCCGCGCCGAGCGCGAGCGCGAGGCTGCGACCACGGCGTTTCGGTGGCGGGGGGGCCATGGGCGGCGAGAAGGGCAGCGGAGGGATCGGTGGTGGACGGCCCACGCGCACGGTCTCGGCCGAACCAGTCGCGGTGAGCCCAGGCTTGGCGGAACCAGTGGTTAGTGCGTTGCGGGCGGCAGCGGCAAGTTCGCCTGCGGTGGTGTAGCGGTCGTCGGGGTCTTTAGCCAACGCGCGGGCGACCACGTCGTCGAGCGCTGCCGGGATGCCTGCGCGCAGCTGACTGGGCTTTGGCGGCGGATCATACAGGTGAGCCTTCATGAGCGCGGGCATACTGTCCGCAGCAAACGGACACATCGCGGTGAGGCATTCGTACAGCAGGCAGCCAAGGGCATAGATGTCTACCCCGCGGTCGGCAGGCTTGTTGTCGAACCGTTCCGGGGCCATGTAGTTGGGCGTTCCGATCAGGATGCCGGTCGCGGTCAACGATAGCTGCAGCTTCGCGGCCGCGTGGGCGACGCCGAAGTCGACAAGGTAGACAAAATCTCCGCTACTGGTGATCAGCACGTTGGCTGGCTTGACATCGCGGTGCACCAGACCGTCGGAATGGGCGGCATCCAACGCTTCGGCAACTTGGCTGACGATGTTGACCGTGCGGTCTGGCGCCAACGGCCCAGTCTGCTCGAGAACCTTACTCAGATCGATTCCGTCGACCAGTCGCATGTCGATAAACAGCCGACCGTCGATCTCGCCGTAGTCGTGGATTGGG
>DASYIL010000293.1:0-2128 GCA_035997545.1 Pseudonocardiaceae bacterium | reverse complement strand
CGTCGCCTGGTAGTCGTCATCCGCGTGTCCCTGCAGGCGGAGCGAGGTGTCGCGCTTCAAGACCAGGTCCGACGGTCCGTCGCCGGCGATGCAGCCTCGATGGCCTGCCACGCCTGCTCGATGTCTCTGCCGTGGCGCTCGGACCGCGCGCCGGATCGAAGCCGAGAGCAGGAAAGGAGTGGGTGACCGAGGGTCCGACGATGATGGCGGCCCTGCTGCACAACTTCAACTGCTCGATACGACGAGCTAGGCCTGTTGCTTGGGAGGCAACTTCGCAGCGTCGTTGACGCGTCGCGAGAAGGCCGTCGTGAGTGCGTCGATACCGTCGATTTCGAGTTCGAAATCAGGCCGGGACCCCCGGAGCCGACGAAGGGATTCGAACCCTTGGCCTGCCGCTTACGAGGCGACAGCTTTGCATGCTGCGAACGGCGTGAGCCAGCCAGCATCCTCCCAGGCGCTGGCCGTGATCCATCAAGTCGCGCGCAGAACGGACTACTCGATCAGGGTAGGTTCCGGTATCGTGGCATGAGCCACGGTTCCGTCTCCTGAGGCAGCCGCTTGAGCGTAGTGGGATGGCTGGCGGCCACCCCCCGCACCGACGCCGGGAGATCGGGCGGCCCGGCCTCACGATCCAGCAGGCAGCACCGCTCCGACCAGGATCAGTCCTCCAATGATAGCCGCCGGCCACACGATCGCGGCCGCAATGTGCGCGTTCGCAGCTGGTCGTGAGAAGGTGGCGGCGGGCGCGCGGAACGTGGCGGCCACAAGGGGAGCTGCCGCCACCCAGCCCAGCAGCGCCAACAGGAGGATGGGGCCCGCAGTGCGGTCCGCCCTGGTGCCGAAAGCTGGCATGAGGACCGCGTCGGCAATGGCGAGCAACGCTCCCACCAGCCCAGCGCCCATTCCACCGGCGCGCCAGTGCCGGTGCGACCGCCGGTGGAGCGCCAGTGCGGTCCACCCTGCCGCAAGCGCGGCAGGAACCAGCCCGTATACGGCCAGCGCGCCGTTGCCGCGGAAGGACCAGCTGGTCCCGCCGGTGTTTCCACTGGGTCCGTACCGTGCGACGACAAAGGCGACCGCTGACACCGCACCGCCCGCAGGTAGCCCCACGATCAGGTTGGCCACCACCAGCCGGGCTGTTGTCGGTGGCACCGCGTTCTGGTTACTCGCCGGGTCGCCGATCACCGACCCATCTTCGCATCGTCGGCGCGGCGCAAGCGGCGATGACGCTGGGGGCTGCCCTGATCCGCCCTGGGCTCGGTGAAGGCTCCCACGGTTGGTTTCAGACCATACCGGACTCGGTGATCGCCCCCGAAGAGTGCGCCCTCTCGCCGCCCCGGACGCCCCAGCCGGTCACGGTCGCTCTGCGCACCGTCGCGTGGCCAGAGTGGCCTTCCTCGACCGGTTGTTGCTCTCAACTCAATCACCCTCGGTGGGCCTGGATGTCATCACGGCAGCGCTGGGGACACCCAGCAAACATCGCGTGCGGTGCTCCGCACGTAGCCTGCAGTCATAGCACTTCTATTTCATGACCTTGGAAGCGGAACGCCTCGCGGATATTGTTGATAATCCGAACGCTGTCGTCGGTCCCCAGAGGTTCCGACTCATCGGGGGGCTGCCAGCTGATGATTGAGGCACTGTAAACAGTCGGCGGCGTCGGCGCTGACCAGCTCGATAGCGGCGCTGCGCTCGGGGCCGAGCAGGTCGAAGAAGCCGCGCAGCGTGGCCGCATCACGACCGGCGACCGCCCACACCAACCTGCCGCTGTCGTGGTCGACGACCACCAACAGATAGCGGCGGCCGCGCTCGTAACTGATCTCGTCGACGCCGAGTCGGCGCAACCCGGCGAAGCGGTCCTGCGCGGCGCTCGCCTCGGCGCTGACACGGGGTCACGATGCGACCCACGGACCGCCAGGCAACGCGGAGCACCTGCACCACCGCCGACTTCGAGGTCCGAGTCACCAACCAGGCGGCGGTGTCCTCGAAGGAGCGCGTGTACCCCGCGCCGTGGCGAGCCCACGGCACAGCGACGACGACGACGCCGTGCTCGAGGCAGCGCATTCGCGGCGCCTCCGCCTCCAGAAAGGTTGGCACCGTTCCCAGGTCCAGTGCCCGCCAGCGTCGCCTC
>DASYIL010000292.1:0-6638 GCA_035997545.1 Pseudonocardiaceae bacterium | reverse complement strand
GGACCTCAGCCTGCACGTTGAGCGTTTCACCGGTACCACTGCCAGTGGCGGCGCTGCCTTCCAGGTCGAGTTGCGCCGCACCGGGCGCGTCATCGACGTGCCCGCCGACCGCACCGTCCTGCAGGCGGTCCGCGAAGTCCTTCCCTCCGTCCCGGCTGGCTGCGAACAAGGCATTTGCGGCGCGTGCCGCACCACGGTCCTCGCCGGCGAGCCAGACCACCGCGACGAGCTGCTCAGCAGCGCTGACCGCACCGCCGGCGCGATGCTGATCTGCGTCTCCCGCGGCCGCAGCGAGCGGCTCACCCTCGATCTGTGATCGATAGCTGAGCCCGATCTGGACCGTACCCGATCTTGGCGGATGCCGCCGGTGCGGCTGCTTGCCGCGGCGGGGCGAAGCCGGCCGGGGCTGCAGGCGCGGGTCCGGATCGCAGCAGCAGCGCCCCCAGCGCGGCCAGCGCGGCCAGCGCGGCGCAGATCAGGAACAGGTCATCTATCGCCCCGACGAACACCTGAAGCTGGGTCATCCGGTAGGTGGCGTACAGGCCCGTCCAGTCCGGGGCGCCCGGACCGAGGTGTGGGGTGGCGGTGCCCGCGGGCAGCAACGCGGCGCGTCCGGCCATCTGCTGGGCCTGCTGGGTGGTCAAGATCGCGGTGAGTACGGCCAGCCCGAACGATTGTGAGACCCGCTGTACGACGTTGTTGAACGCGCTCGCGGCGTTTACCTGGGCTATCGGGATGACCGCGACACCCCCAGTGAAGATCGGCATCATGGCCATTCCCAGACCAGCGCCTTGCAGCGCCAGTATCCACATGACCCGCTCACGGGAGGTGTCGAGGGTCAGCGTGTGCAGCAGATAGGTGCCACTGGTCACGATCGTCAAACCGATGACCGCCGGCCAGCGGGGCCCGATGCGGTCATAGATCCGCCCGGCGATCGGCATCAACGCTCCCATCACCACCGCCTGGGGCAGCAGGATAAGCCCGGCGTCAAGTGCGCCCAGCCCCAAGGCCTGCTGCAGGAACAGCGTTGTGTAAAACATCACCCCAAACAGCACAACCATCAACACCGCGATCAACAGCAGCGAGTGGGTGAACGCCCAGTAACGGAATATCCGGATATCCAGCAGCGGGTCGGCGACCTCAAGCTCAATCACCACGAACAACGCCAGGCTCAACATGCCGAAGGTGATCAGACCCAGGACCTGGTAGGAGTCCCACCCCCAGGACTCGCCCTCCGACAGCGCCAGCAGCAGCGCGAACAAACCACCCGCCACAGTGACGAAACCCAGTACATCGAACCGTCGCCCGGCCACCGTTGGGAATCGTGGCAACACCAGCGCCGCGGCCACCGCACCCACGATACCGACCGGCACGTTGATGAAGAAGATCAGCCGCCAGTTTACGTACTCGACCAGATACCCGCCCAGGGCCGGCCCGATAGCCGGGGCGAACACGGCTCCCAGGCCATACATGCCCATGGCGGCGCCGAGCCGGTCGCGTGGCACGATCCGGTACAGAATCGACAGCGTGATCACCGGCAGGATCCCGCCCGGAATCGCCTGCACGATCCGGAAGATCACCAGACTGTTCAAGTCCCAGGCCAGCCCGCACAGCCCCGACCCGGCGGCGAAGGCCAGCAGCGCCAGGTTGTACATCCGGCTCAACCCGAAGCGATCCCCCAGCCACGCGGTGGCTGGTACCACCACACCCAGCGCCAGCGTGTAGGCGGTGATGATCCACTGTACGTCGTCAGTGGTCGCCCCGAACTCGTTCTGAATGGTGGGGACGGCCACATTGACGATGCTGATATCCATGATCGTCATGAACATCCCGGTGATCAACACTACCAGCGGCAATGCCCAGCCTCCCGCGGAGGCTGTGTTCCCGGTGGAACCGGGTCCACCACCTACCGGCTGGGCAACGGCCCCGCTGGGGCTCAACTTCGACTCCGCCACCGCAGGGTGAGTCATGACACCACTGTGCCATCGAAACGACGCGTTCTCTATCCTGTTTCCGGCAGTACCGAGCCGTCCGACACTACCGCCGCGCACCGCCGGGTTCTGCAGAGCATTGCACGACCGCCAGGGACGGTCAGGCTGCGCGACGGGGGCGGATCGGTGCCATCTACCAGGCTACTGCCGATCAAAAGGAGTGCCTGTTCGGTGAGGTGTACACCACTGACGGCCGCATCCCACAACTCGGGCTGACGGTGCTGCAGGACGACAAGCTGTACTATCCGCTCGACAACGCCGCGCCCACCATGCGCACAGACGTCTACGACCATAACCCGAACATCGTCACGGCGTTCGCGCCGATTTCCGCGGCCATGACCAACGAGGTGATGGCCGACCTGAACCGGCAGCGGTCCGCGGAGGGCAAGTCGGCGCGCCGGGTCGCCCGCACCTGGCTCGCTCAGCAGGGCTTGATCGCCCAGGGATCCTGATCACCTGGGCACGAGAAGCCGCCGCAGCAGGCCGGCCTGAGGCGGCGGCACCGGAGCACTCAGCACGGCCGTGCTGTCTCTGCTTAGCGGGAATACCGGTGCTTGACGCCGGGCGGGAAGTGCTCCGGGTCGCTGGTCGGGTGCAGGCTCACCTGCGGGAGCTGGTGCTCCGGCGGCGTGTAGTGGGCGAACTCGCTGTTCAGCCTGCGGAGCTGGCCGGCGATCGACTGCGCAATCGTGCGCCGCATCTCCTCGGTGCCGGTCACCCCGGGCGCCAGTTCGACCGCGATGGCCAGGTAGCGGTCACGGTCGGCGTCCTCTCGGGATTCCATCACGAACTTACCGGTGACCCACGCCGCGACCGGTGCCTGCTCCAGGCCGACGGTGACGTTCTCCGGGTAGATGTTCGCGCCGAAGTAGGACACCGTGAACTGCGAGCGCCCGAACACGTGCACGAACGGCAGCTCGCGGATCCGTCGGCTCCGACCGAGCTCGACGGTCGGATCGAAGCCGTGGTCGGCCAAGAAGGCCAGCATTGCGTCGAACGAGGTGAGCCCTCCGGTGTCGGCGATGTGGTAGCGGATCAACGGGATCCCGTTGTCCCCGGTGAACAGCAAGGTGCCATCGTGGCTGTCGAACAGTCGGCTGCGGGGGTCGTACTGGGCAAGCGTGGGCAGCCGCGGCTCGCCGAACAGTTCCCGCGCGATGGCGGGGTGGGTCGCCAGGTAACGGCGGATACAGATCGACAGCGGCGTCTCGGTGGCCAACACGCCCGCGTCGGCGGTGCCGTAGAGCGAGGCCGAGCCGAAGCATGGGTGGCCACCGCCCAGGCGTTCGCCCACCAGCGTGCGCCACTCCTCGCTGAATACCTCGCCGGCCAGCACCAGCTTGACGTGAAGGTCCAGCCACGGCACGCCCCGGGCTCGGCCGGTGTCGACGACGCCCTTGAGGAATGGGGGGTAGCCGAGCAGTACCACCTGCTCGAACTGTGGACCCAGTGCGGTGACCACCCGCAGGATCTCCTCGACGTCACTGCCCGGAGTGATCACCGTGATCGGATACCCCTTGGCCGCCAGGTGCCGGCAGCAGCTCGCGGTGTACATCCCGCCGACCCAGGTACCCAGCGCGAAGCACACCACGGCCAGCGTCGCGCGCCGATCGGCGCTGAAGCTGTCGTGGAAGACCTGCTCGAACCGGGTAGCGACGGCGAACTCGTCGGCCACCGACCGTGGCCAGAAGGTGGGCTCGCCGGTCGAGCCGGAGGACACCGCCACCATGTCGCAGCTCACCAGCGTGCCGCCGCGGCACAGCTGGGTCAGCGGATGCCGGCGCAGGTAGTTGTCCTTGGTCAGGAGCGGCAGCGTCTGGAAGTCGTCGACGGTCCTTACCGTAGCCGGGTTGACGTCGTGCTCGGTGAGGAATGCCTGGTAGGCAGGCACTGTCGCGGCAACCGATTCGAACAGTGCCAGCGCGCGATGCTCCGGCTCGGTCGGTGCCGGGCGGGCGAGGATCTCGTCCAGGCCCGTGGTCAGGAACTGCTCGAGCGCGGCCCGCAATGGTCAGGTGTCCCGTGGACGAGGGTCGCCCCCGACGTCGATCAGCCCGTCGGTCTGTCGGGCTGGGCTGCCGTTGTCCGTGGCGGTGCCGGTGGTGGAGGGCACGAGGTTGGGCACGACTGTGGGGATGGCCACATTGACGATGGTGATATCCAGGATCGACATGAACACGCCGGCGATCAGCACCGCCAGCGGCAACCCCCATCCCGGCGCCGATCGCTGCTGGGCCCCCGAAGCGGACATACCTCGGGCGGCCTCCCCGTCGGGGCTGGCCTCCGCTGGCGCACGGGTCATGGCTCCCACTGTGCCATCAGAACCCTGGGGCTACCAGAACGCCGCGTGCTCTATTCTGTTGTCCCGCTTCGATACGGAACACTTGGTGTTACCTAGAGCACGAGAGGTGTGGACGTTGAGCAGCGCCGGCGAGTTTTGCGAGCCTGCGAAGGCCACGGTCGACCACCGCAAGGGGCCGCGACGCCGCGGCGGCGCCCTCTACGCGGCGATCTTCGAGGCGACCCTCGCCGAACTGACCGCGGTCGGCTACGCCGATCTGAAGATGGAACACGTGGCCAACCGGGCCCGCGCGAGCAAGGGATCGCTGTATCGGCGCTGGTCCAGCCGCGCCGAGCTGGTGGTCGACGCGGTCCACTACACCCTTCCCAGCTGTGGCGAGCCACCGGACACTGACACCGGGAGCGTGCGCGAGGACGTCCTCGCTTGCCTGCGAGGATTCGCCAGTCTGCTCAACGGCGCCTCCGGCGAGGCGATCCGCGGTCTGATGGCCGAGACCATCCGGAACCCTGACCTCATGGAGGTCATCCGGATCCGCTTCATTGACCCCGGTGTCAGCCTCTTTCTCGACGTGCTCCGGCGAGGCGCCGTTCGTGGCGAGGTCCGCGCCGCCGCGCTCACTCCCCGCATCGCGGGCGTCGGTCCTGACCTGCTGCGCCAGTATTTCCTGGTGCACCATTCACCGATCCCCGATCGGGTACTGATCGAGATCGTCGACGACGTGATTATTCCCTTGGTCCGTCCATAACCAACTCCCCAAAATAGGGTACGGCGCGTAGCCTATGAGTAAGGCTCGCGCTGGCGAGCTCCATCACATCAACGGGGAGGTGTGAGCATGGAGGGCCCAGCGCCGGTACTGTCTGCGCCGGCTGAGCAAGCGTCCACCGACGGCGCCGCTACTGCCACACCGGGACGGCGCGAGCTTAAACGCTCCAGTCGCATCGCACTGACGGTGATCCTGATCGTGGCGCTGGTCGCCGCTGGCGGTTTCGCCACGAGTTACTTTCTCAACGCCCGCAACTACGTCAGCACCGACAACGCCCAGGTCGATGGCGACAAGATTCTGGTCAATGCCTCTACCAGCGGCAATCTTGTCGACTGGATTGCCACCGAAGGCGCTGTGCTGCGCAAGGACGAGATCGTCGGTCGCATCAAGATCCAAAGTGGGTTTGCTCAACCCCGCATGAGCATCCGCGCCCCAGCCGATGGAACTGTCGCGGTGGACAACGGCGTTCCGGGTGCCTTCGTCACCGCCGGCACCCAACTCGCCGTCGCCTACGACTTCGACAAGATCTTCGTCACCGCCCGCGTTGACGAGACCGACATCAAACAGGTCCGCCCCGGCCAACAAGTCGACCTGACCGTCGACGCCTATCCCAACACCCAGCTCACTGGCTACGTCCGCGAGATCCAAGGCGGAGCCGCCGCGGTGTTCTCTCTCTTCCCGCAGAGCAACAGCGCCGGAAATTTCCAGAAGGTGACGCAGGTCATACCAGTCAAGATCGCGCTCGGGGACCGCCAAGGCCTCCATCTTGTTCCCGGCATGAACGTCACCGTCTACATCCACAAGCGCTGATGAGCTCACCTGGCTCCGTCAACTTCGGGCCTACCGGGTGCGGCCTTGAGGCAGCTTCGGGGCAGGCTTCGGCGAGTGTGCTGGGAGTAGGGGGACTGGCGATGACGAGCCCTGCTGCGGCCAATTGGGTGATCGGCCATTCATCTTGTATAGCTCCGGGGCGTCCGGGCTCAATAAGGAGGAGACCGAAGGGTATGCTCTAGGGAGGCCAAGCATTATGCGACGGTCGGACACAGTTCCACCACGCTGTCTTACGCACGAGCTTCGCTGGCTCAGGCCAGGGTCCGCTCGGGTGAAGTCACGTGGGATCAAGCCATCGGAAGGCGTAGGGGGGTTCCATGATCGAGCAGCCGCTAGGCCAGCCTATCCGGCTTACGCTGACCCTGTGCGGGAGAAGTCCTTGCAGGGCTGCGCGGTACTGCCTTAGGCGAGCCGATGGCTGCCGTTGAATTGGCGGGTTTGTCGGGTTCTCTCATGTCCAGCTACATCACATGACTGCTAGCTGATCGACCACGCCACGTTCACCGGCTCGGGTTTTCCCAAGGCTCTCTCGCTCATCCCATCGGCTGCTTACCGCAAGCGAAGGGATGCAGTGAGTGTCGCCCCGAAGGGAAGTTCAGGAGAGTTAAGGAGGAGGGGCATGAAAATCACGGAAATCTTCAAGCTTGGCCGCGATGACAAGACCGACGGCGGCTGGGGCGGGGGCTGGGGCCACGGCTGGGGCGGCCACGGCGGTGGTTGGGGTCACGGCGGTGGTTGGGGTCACGGCGGT
>DASYIL010000291.1:0-19178 GCA_035997545.1 Pseudonocardiaceae bacterium | reverse complement strand
CAGTCTCGCCGGTGTATGGCGGTGTCCCGGTGAGCATCTCGAACAGCAGCACTCCGGCGGCGTAGACGTCGCTGCGTGCGTCGGCCGCCCCCGTCGCAACCTGCTCGGGCGAAAGGTAGGCCACCGTGCCGAGGATGATGTCACCGGTGTTGCTGGCCTCGGCCGCCGCGCGAACCAGCCCGAAGTCGGCCACCTTCACCACACCGCCGGGCCCGATGAGGACATTCTCCGGTTTGATGTCGCGATGAACCAGTCCTTCCCGGTGCGCCGCGGCCAGCGCGGAGAGCACCATGTCGGCCACCGCGATGGCCAGCGGTACCGGCAGCCTGCCGTACTGGCGCAGTAGGTCCCGGAGCGTTCCGCCCTCCACCAGTTCCATCACCAGGAACGCGTGGTCACCGGCCGGGGAGGAGTCGACGCCCTGGTCATGAACCCCGACAACGCCGGGATGGTGCAGCCGCGCGGCGGCGCGGGCTTCCCGCTCAAAGCGCTGCAGGAAGACTGGGTCGGCGGCGAACCGGGGGGTCATCACCTTGATTGCAACCGGACGCTCCAGCCGGGTGTCCGTGCCCCGGTAGACGGTGGACATGCCACCGCGGGCCAGCACGGGACCAACCCGGTAGCGCCCATCGAGCAGGGTGCCGACCAGGTTCCCGTCATGCTCGGGCCCCCGTCGTTCCACAGTTCTGGGATCTTAGAGCTTCGCCCGGATCTTAGGGCTTGGCCCGGATCGTACGGACCCGGCGCTGCCCGAACGGCGGAAGGGCACCGGCTGGCGGGTATGGCATGGTGACCACTGTGAGCGACATCCCAATCGCCCCGGACGTACTCGCCCCCGAGGTGGTGGTGCTGCCGCTACCCGACGTGGCGCAACGGCTCGGGTTGTCAGTAACGCGGGTGCACCAGATGCTGCGCGACGGGCAACTGCTGGGGGTGCGCCGCCACGGCGTGGTGGTGGTGCCCGCGGAGTTCCTCAGCGGTGATGCCGTCGTCAAGGGACTGCCTGGCACGATCACCCTGCTGCGCGACGCCGGCTACTCCGCTGAGGAGATCGTGCGCTGGCTGTTCACTGCGGAGGACTCGCTGCCCGGTACCCCCATCGGCGCACTGCGAACCGACCGGGGCCGCGAGGTGAAGCGTCGCGCCCAAGCAATGGGGTTCTGACGCTGGCAGCGCGTATCGCGGTGGCAAACCCGGCGATGGTGCAGCAGTCCTCCAGGCCCTCACCGGGCGCGGTATCCTCGCGTGCAATTTCTCAGTGGTCTAGCTGGGGACTGTTTGCTGGTCAGGCAAAGGGAGGACACTGATGCTCAGAAGGCTCGGTAAGCTTGTGGTTCTTGCGGGGATCGCCCAGGCCGCGTTGCGGTATGCCAAGAACAACCCCGACAAGGTCAACAAGATCGCCGACCAGGCCGGTCGTTTCGTCGACGAGCGTACCAAGGGCAAGTACCACAGTCAGATCGACGGCGCGGTGCGCAAAGTCCAAGACACCACCAACCGGCGTCCTCAGTAGCACGCCACCGATCAGGGTTCGAAGCCGGCCCCGTCGAACCGGTCCACGGTGGTGAACTGCTCGACGGGGCGACGGCGGAGCTTGCGGATCGTACGCGCTGGGTGCCCCAATGCGATGAGACCAGCGACCGCGTGGTCGTCAGGAATTCCGATGAGGTCCCGCACGGCTGGCTCCTGTCTGGACAGTACGGAGGTCAGCACCCCGCCGAGGCCCTCGTTGCGGGCGGCCAGCAGGATGTTGTGCCCGAACGGGTAGATTGACCCGCCGCCCACGATGCTCTGCCGGTCCAGCCCGTTGTCAACACAGGCCAGTGCCCCCAGATCGGCGATCAGCAGCAGGAGCACCGGGACGGTATCCAGAGTGTCAGCAAAGGTGTCGGGTCTGGGCAACTCACGGGCTGCCTCAAGATCAACTGATGGGCCGGTCCATCGGCCGTGCTCGCGCGGCGCGAATGGCACCAGACCAGCGTCAACATGCGCCATGTACTCACGCCAACCGAGCCCGTAGAGTTCCTGGATCCGCCGCCGGATCTCCGGGTCGCGCAGCACGACAACGTGCCATCCCTGCCGGTTACCCCCGCTGGGCGCGAACCGGGCGTGGTCGAGGATCCGGTACAGCACCGCGTCCGGCACCGGCTCATCGGTGAACGCCCGAGTTGCCGGCGTTGTGCGCATCACCTCGTAGAGCTCCATGGGTAGCCAACCTACCGGCCAGGCTCGGGGTGCCCCGCGCTGAACAGCGGTGAGAGACTGGTGACCATGGCAGTGACCTCCTTCATGGTCCCGCTCGGCACGCTGGCGCCGCCGTTTGCCCTGCTGTCTCTCAACGGTCAGGTCGTGACCTCTGATGGTCTTACCGCCGGTCGGCCACTGCTGGTGATGTTCCTGTCCAATCACTGTCCCTATGTCCGGCACATCGAGCGAGAACTCGGCTCGCTGGTCGCCGAGTACGCACGGGACGTAGCTGCGGTGGCGATTTGCAGCAACGACACCGAGACTTATCCCGCCGACGGTCCTGCCGGGCTGGCCGAGCAGGCCCACCGCGCCGGGTTCACGTTCCCCTACCTGCTCGACGACACCCAGGAGGTCGCACTCGCCTACCGGGGCGCGTGCACTCCAGACTTCTTCCTCTATGACGCCGGGCACAAGCTCGCCTACCGGGGCGAGTTCGACGAGTCCCGCCCGCGCAACGACGTCCCAGCGACCGGCAAAGCGTTGCGCGCAGCGCTGGACTTGGTGCTGGCCGGACAGCCGGTACCCGAGCCGCAGATGCCCAGCCTAGGGTGCGGCATCAAGTGGAAGCCGGGCAACGAGCCGTCCTAAATGCCGAGTACATTCCCCGTCGGAGGGTACCACTGACGGTAATAGCTACGGCTATACCCCCCTCACGGGGTCTTGACAGGGGCTGCCTAATCTGCCCGCCCGTGGACACGGATCACAACTCGCAGGGCCACCGGCGCACCGACGGCCTCGTGGTTGGCCAGACCGGCGCCCGGTTCGGCGGCATGGCGGGACGTCGGCGGCGGGCAACGGTCGAGCCGCCGGAAGAAGGCGGTGACGTTGCGGCCCACGATCACCGCGAAGACCAGCCGGTCGTCGGTCTGACCGGAGCCCGGTTCGCCTCGTTCTTGAGCCGTCGGCGACACAAGCAACCAGAGCAGGACTCCGAGCAGCAGGCAGCGGAGACCATTGGAACTCCAGCGCCCACCGGCCAGCAGCAGGCCGTCCCGCCACCGGAGATCGCACCACCGGTACCCGAGCCTGACCGGGTATTCGAGCCTGCCCCGGTCGAGGTGGCTGACTGGGATACACCCAAGGAAACCTACGGTTTGGTGCGTCCCTACTCCTGGACCGGCGGACGGACCGCGTCGTGCGTCGACCTTGCGGTCGAGACACTGGTCTCGGCGACCGGGCAGGGGGTCGATCCTACGGCCAGTCCGGAGCACCGCACGATCATCGGGCTCTGTGCCGCTCCCCGCTCGGTCGCAGAACTCGCCGCCCTGATGAAGATGCCTCTCGGGGTGGCCCGAGTACTACTGGGAGACCTGGCCGCAGCGGGTAGCGTCGCGGTACACCGCACGGCGGGCTCCGCTGACGCCGCACCGGACGTCGCCCTGATGCAGCGGGTGCTCACCGGCCTGCAGCGACTGTAGATCTGGGGTCAGAGCTGGCCGACCGCGATCACCCGCACCACCGCCGTCCCGGACTCGTCGGAGGCGGGCAGGTCGACCTCCGCACTGATGCCCCAGTCGTGGTATCCGGCCGGGTCGTCCAGGATCTGCCGCACAACCCACCGGCCAGGCCAGTAGTCGATGATCAGCAGGTGCGGGCCGCGGGCGTCAGAGCCAGTGCCGATCTCGATATGGTCGTCGAAGTACGGTTCCACGGCCTGCCGCCAGGATTCGGCGTCCCAACCGGTGTCCGCGTCAAGGTCTCCGAGCTCGTCCCAGCGCCGGCGGGCAGCGAGTTCCACCCGGCGGAACAGCGCATTGCGGACCAGCACCCGGAAGGCCCGCGCGTTCGCCGTCACCGGCGGTGGGCGCTGATCCACCAGCGCCGGCAACGTACCCTGCGAATCGGTCTTGGGCTCCTCGGGGCCACGCAGTTTCTCCCACTCGTCCACCAGGCTAGAGTCGACTTGGCGAACCAGTTCCCCAAGCCACTCCTCAAGGTCCCGGAGCTCGTTGGTCTTGGCCTCCTCGGGCACCGTGCGGCGCAGCGCCTGGTAGGCGTCGGCGAGGTAGCGCAGTACCAGGCCCTCCGAGCGGGCCAGGCCGTAGAACCCGACATACTCGGTGAAGGTCATCGCCCGCTCGGCGAGGTCGCGGGCCACCGACTTGGGGGACAACCGGTGGTCGGCCACCCACGGGTGACCTCGCTGATAGGTGTCCAACGCGGCGTTCAGCAGGTCGGCCAGCGGCATCGGGTAAGTCACGTCCTCCAGCAGCCGCATCCGCTCCTCGTACTCGATGCCCTCAGCCTTCATCGCCGCCACGGCCTCCCCCTTGGCCTTCGACAGTTGCGCGCCCAGCACCTGCCGCGGGTCGTCCAAGGTGGCCTCAAGCACCGACAGCACGTCCAGTGGGTAGTCCGGCGAGTCCGGGTCGAGCAGCTCGATCGCAGCCAGCGCGAACGGGGACAGCGCCTGGTTGAGGGCGAAGTCGAGCTGTAGGTCACCGGTGAGCCGCACGGTGCGGCCGTAGGCGTCCGGGACGGCCAGCCGCTCGACGACACCGGCGGCCAGCAACGCACGGTAGATCGCGATGGCTTGGCGGATATGCCGACGCTGCGCGGGGCGATCCTCGTGGTTGTCGGTGAGCAGGTGGCGCATGGCGGCGAAGGCATCACCGGGCCGGTTGGCGACGTTGAGTAGCATCGCGTGGCTCACCGCGAAACTGGACGTCAGCGGTTCCGGTTCGGCTGCCACCAGCCGGTCGAAGGTGCGGTCGCTCCACGACACCTGGCCCTCGGGGGGCTTCTTGCGGACCACCCTGCGGAGCTTGCGGGGGTCGTCGCCGGCCTTGGCCAGCGCCTTGGCGTTCTCCACCATGTATTCGGGGGCTTGCACCACGACGTCGCCTGCGGTGTCGTAACCGGCCCGCCCGGCCCGACCGGCGATCTGGTGGAACTCCCGCGCGGTGAGGTGGCGGGTGCGGGTCCCGTCGTACTTGCCCAACGCGGTGAGCAGCACGGTGCGGATCGGCACGTTGATCCCGACACCGAGCGTGTCCGTGCCACAGATGATCTTCAGCAGACCGGCCTGGGCCAGCCGTTCGACGAGCCGGCGATACCGCGGCAGCATCCCGGCGTGGTGCACGCCGATGCCGTGGCGGACCAGCCGGGACAGCGTTCGCCCGAAACCGGTGGCGAACCGGAACCCACCGATCAGCTCGGCGATGGCGTCCTTCTCGGCCCGGCTGCAAACGTTGATACTGGTCAAGGCCTGCGCCTGCTCCACCGCTGAGGCCTGAGTGAAGTGCACCACGTAGACCGGCGCCGCCTTGGTGGCCAGCAGTTCTTCCAGCGTCTCGAGCAGTGGCGTCGTCACGTACCGGAAGTGCAGCGGGACCGGGCGCTCGCCAGAGCGGACCACCGCGGTGGGCCGGCCGGTGCGGCGGGTCAGGTCTTCCTCGAACCGGGTGACGTCGCCCAGCGTTGCGGACATCAGCAGGAACTGGGCTTGCGTGAGTTCGAGCAGTGGCACCTGCCAGGCCCAGCCACGGTCCGGGTCGGAGTAGAAGTGGAACTCGTCCATCACGACCAGGCCGACGTCGGTATCCGGCCCGCTGCGCAGGGCCATGTTGGCCAGCACCTCGGCGGTGCAGCAGATGATCGGCGCCCCGGCGTTGACACTAGAGTCACCGGTCAGCATCCCGACCTGGTCGGCGCCGAAGATGTCGCACAGCGCGAAGAACTTCTCCGACACCAGTGCCTTGATCGGGGCGGTGTAGACGCTGCGCCTGCCCTGCGCCAGCGCGGCCGCATGCGCGCCAGTCGCGACGAGGCTCTTACCGGATCCGGTCGGGGTAGCAAGGACCACGTTCGAGCCCGAGACGATCTCGATCAGTGCGTCCTCCTGGGCGGGGTACAGGGTCACGCCCTGGCCCGAGACCCAGGTGGCAAAAGCGTCGAAGAGCTCGTCGGGCCCGGAACCGCCGGGCAGCGCCTCGGTGAGCGTCATGATAACCACGATCGTGCCCGCGGCTCCTCACCCGAGGCGAAGCGGGGCCCGCTGGCGGCGACCGGCACCCGGAGCCGGCGGGGTAACCTTGGTCGCCGGTGGGGGCCGGTGCAGACGGCTGTTGGGGTCAGCGCAGACGGGGAGTGACCACTGATCGACACGGGTCAACTGATCGCGGGGCACTACCGGGTGCTCGATCGGATCGGCAGCGGCGGCATGGGCGTTGTCTGGCAAGCCATGGACGAACGGCTGCAGCGGCTGGTCGCGGTGAAACAGCTGCTGTTGCAGCCGGACCTGAGCCCCAGGGCAACCGAGGAAGCCCGGCTCCGGGCGCTGCGCGAGGCGCGCATCGCCGCGCGGCTGCAGCACCCGAACGCCATCGTCGTCTACGACGTGGCCGAGTACGACGGTGAACCCTGCCTGGTCATGGAGTACCTGCCCTCACGCAGCCTCGCCGCGGTGCTGGCCGAGCGGCGCTGCCTCCCGGTGACCGAGGTCGCCTCGATCGGCAAACAGGTCGCCTCGGCGTTGGCGGCCGCGCATGCCGCACACATCGTGCACCGGGACGTCAAACCCGGAAACATCCTGATCACCGAGGGAGGGACCGCGAAGATCACCGACTTCGGCGTCTCCCGTGCCGCAGGAGACATCACGGTCACCCAGACCGGGATGATGGCCGGCACCCCGGCTTACCTCGCCCCCGAAGTGGCCCGCGGGCAGGTCCCCACGCCGGCGTCGGATGTCTTCTCCCTCGGCGCCACTCTCTACGCCGCGGTGGAGGGGCGGGCCCCGTTCGGCGACGGTGACAACCAGCTCGCGCTGCTGCACGCAGTAGCCACCGGCGAGGTGCCGCCACCGATGCACGCCGGCGCGCTGTTCTCGGTGCTGATGAGGTTGCTGGCCAAAGACCCGGCCGCGCGTCCCGATATGGATCGGGCCTGCCGGGAGCTGGCTGCGGTGCGGACCACCCGGCCGGTGCACATACCGGCCGCCGCCGCGCCCACCCCGACCAGGGTGGCCAGACCCGTAAACCCGCCGCCGACCGTGGCCTCCCGTCCGGCGCCGGTCTTCCCATCAGCGGTTCCGCCCCGAGCTACTGGGCCCCTGCCTGCTGGGGCCCTGCCTGCTGGGGCCCTGCCTGCTGGTAGCGTCCAGCCACGCCAGGAGCGCCGTGATAGAGCGCGGGCGCTCGTCGGGGCCATCTTCGCGGTGCTCGCGTTGGCCGGTACCGGGGTGCTGCTGTCGGGAGGCTCATCCGAGCAGCAGGGGGCGCCCTCCGGGGGTAATCCTCCCACCTCGGCCCCAGCGCCGCCGCCAGCGCCGGCGGTCACGCCCGCGCCACCACAGGTGCAGCCGGTGGCTTCCCAAGGGCCGATCGCATGGCGTGACGCCGGGCAGCTAGTGATCGACTACTACAACGGCCTGGACAACCTGCCGTCGGCTTGGAAGCAGCTGTCGCCCACGGCGAGGGCGTTCTTCGGCAACGAGCCGGACTTCCGGTCGCATTGGAGCCAGTACTCCTCGGTCAGCGCTCGCAACGCATTCGGAGTCACGGACAACCCGGACGGCACGGTGACTGTGCCCGTCGACGTCACCTACAACACGGCCGGCGGCACTCAGGTCGTGAAGCGGCAGCTGCGGGTGACCCGCCTGGACGGCCAGCTGCTCATCGACTCGGACCCGCGGTGAGGTCTTGGTCGGGGAGGTCCTCGTTGGCGCAGTCACCGGGCGACGCCGGGCGCCGGCAGACATAGGTCATCGCCGGGGGCAGGTGCCGCCACATGGTGCGGGTGGGTAGTACCTCGCCGAACGCCCGTTCCAGCTCACGGCGAAACCGGCGGGCCGCGGGCGTCCAGTAGCTCAGGCTGTACGCGGCGGCGGTGAACACCCCGTCGATGTGCAGCGCGGCAGCGAAGGTGGCCAGGAACTGGCGCTGTCGCTGCGGGCTGAACAGGGTCCACGGCAGTACCGAGACGATCACGTCGGCGCGGTCCACGCCGTGTGCAGCGAGGATGTCCGGCAGCGTGGCGGCGTCTGCAGTGACTACCCGCACGCCGAGTTCGCGGGACCGCAACCGCTCGGCGAGCTCGGGATCCTTCTCGACCGCGATCACCACCGCGTCGGAGTCTGCCTGCTGGGCGATCGCCCCGGTGACCGCCCCGGCCCCGGCACCGAGCTCCACTACGACCGCGGGCCGGCCAGCCGGGCCGGCTCCGGGCACCACGGCGGCCAGCTGTCGGGCTAGCTCCGGTCCGGACGGCAGCAGCGTCCCGACGTCGCGCGGCGATCGTATCGCCGCCGCGAGGAAAGTGCCCCAGCCCCCGCCGAGCGCGTGCTGCACGGTGTCTTGCGGATGCGAGGGGGAATGTGAGGCCATAGGCCACAGTGCACACCACCCGGTGCGCCGCCGCACTACCAACCCCGCAGGTAATTAGGCTGCGAGTCGCCAACGACCACGGGAGGGCATCTGATGGCTCCACTGCGCAACGATCGCTACCTCGACGCGCTGGCTGCGCAGTCCGTGCTGTTCGCCGCGGCGCTGCCCGGCGCCGACCTGCAGCAGCAGGTGCCGAGCTGCCCGGACTGGTCGCTGTATCAGCTCGCCGAGCACGTCGGGCGGGTCCATCGGTGGGTCACCGCGATCGTCGCTCGACGCGCCACTACCCCGGTCGACCCGGCCGAGCTGGGCGTGGCTGGGGCGCCCACTGACCCGGACGGGCTCGCTAGCTGGTTGCGCCACGGCGCCGGTGAGCTGGTTGACGCGATTCGGGTAGCTGGTCCGCGGACCCCTGTGTGGAGCTGGTTCGACGACCAGAGCGTCGGGTTCTGGGCTCGCCGGATGGCGCACGAGACCGCGGTGCACCGTGCCGACGCCGAGCTGGCGCTAGGTCGGGAATTCGGACTGGAGCCCGACCTAGCCGCCGATGCGATCTCCGAGTGGCTGGAGCTCGTCTGCTCGGCGAAGGCTCTCCAGGCACGACCCGAGCTCGTCGAGCTGCGCGGCGAAGGCCAGATTCTGCACCTGCACTCCACCGATACCGGGCTCGGCGAGGCGGGGGAGTGGATCGTGCGCCGGACACCGTCGGGTCCGGTCTGGGAGTACGGCCATGCCAAGGGTGACGTCGCGGTCCGGGGTGCGGTGGTGGACCTGCTGCTGGTGCTGCTGCGCCGCGTTCCACCCAGCGGGGCGCCGATCACCGTGCTGGGAGACGCGACGGTGCTGGAGCATTGGCTGGCACACACCCGGTTCTAGCGGTCAGGAGGCCCGAGGTGCAGCCGAGCCAACCGCGGCCGGAGGCGCGGGATCCCGCCGACCGGGTACTCACCGTACCCAACGTGCTCAGCCTGCTGCGGTTGGCCGGTGTACCGCTATTGCTGTGGCTACTGCTCGGCCCGCACTACGACCTGCTTGCCGTGCTCGTCCTGGCCTTGTCGGGCCTCACCGACTGGCTGGATGGCAAGTTGGCCCGCTTGCTGAACCAGTCCAGCAAGCTGGGTGCGTTGCTGGACCCAGCAGTCGACCGGCTGTACACGCTGAGCACGCTAGTTGCCTTCGGTATCCGCGAGCTCCTGCCGTGGTGGGTGGTGGCCGTGCTGATCGGTCGGGATCTGGTGCTCGTACTGACCCTGCCGGTGCTGCGCCGCTACGACTACGGCCCGCTACCGGTGCACTATCTGGGTAAGGCCGCCACCCTCTGCCTGCTCTACGCCTTCCCGCTGCTGCTGCTCGCCGACAATGTCCAGGGTTGGTTGCAGGCGGTGGCGAGGGCGTTCGCGGTGGCCTTCACCGGCTGGGGCGGCGCATTGTACCTCTGGTCGGGCGTGCTGTATCTCCTTCAAGTTCGGCTCACGGTGCGCGCCGCGAGGCAAGCGCACCGTGACTGATCGTCGTCAGCTGCTGGGATACGCTCGTGCCGGGCCGGTGGGCTGGGTGAGGCAGGGACCCAGCCAGCGAGGAGCCCGGTGAGAGAGGAGCACGGTGGTCCCCGAGGAGCTGCGGTATACCCCGGAACACGAGTGGGTGCTGATCAGTACGGACGGCACTGCGCGGGTCGGCATCACCGACTACGCGGCCACCCAGCTCGGAGACGTCGTCCATGTGCAGTTACCGCTGGTCGGGGACTCGTTCGCACCGGGAGACCCGGTCGGTGAGGTGGAGTCCACCAAGAGTGTGTCGGACGTGTTCGCGCCGGTCACGGGCGAGGTGGTGGCTCGCAACGATACCCTGGAGGACAGCCCCGAACTGGTCAACTCTGACCCCTATGGCGAGGGCTGGATGATCGAGATCAGGCTCACTGAGGCGTCCGAGATGGACTCTCTGCTGGACGCCGAGGACTACCGCAGCCTGATCGAGCAGCCTTGATCGAGACGCTGCAGCCGACGCCGACGTCGGGTGGCATGGGGCAGGCCCTCAGTCCACGCCGGTCGTCGGCGGCAAGGTAGGTTGTGATCCGATCAACAGCGACCGTTCCTGGCGAAGGAGAGCCCTGGTGAGCACGAAGGACGGGCCCAGCATCCCGCCGGAGCGGGGTCCGGAGCAGACCTCGATCTTCCGGGCCGACTTCCTCTCCGAGCTCTCCGAGCCCGAGGGTGTCGGGTCGCCAGGTCCCCCCGTCGCCGGTATCGACGCATTACCTGCGGGCTCCGCTCTTCTGGTGGTCAAGCGCGGCCCCAACGCCGGTTCCCGGTTCCTCCTCGACCGGCCCACCACGAGCGCTGGTCGCCACCCGGACAGCGACATCTTCCTCGACGACGTGACAGTGTCGCGCCGGCACGCCGAGTTCCGCCGCGAGAGCGGCGAGTTCGTGGTGGTGGATGTCGGCAGCCTCAACGGCACCTACGTCAACCGCGAGCCGGTAGACACCGCCGCGCTGGCCAATGGCGACGAGGTGCAGATCGGCAAGTTCCGGCTGGTGTTCCTGACCGGTCCGCGCGCCGGGGACCGAGGGGCTGGCCAGGAGCCGCGGTGACAGTGGCGGGCCCCGCCAGGCACCGGCCGCCCGGGGCGAGCATCGGCTCGGTGCTCGCCCAGCTGCGAACGGACTTCCCGGACGTTACGCTCTCCAAGATCAGATTTCTGGAGTCCGAGGGGCTGGTCCAACCGCAACGCACTGCTGCTGGCTACCGGCAGTTCACTTCGGCGGATGTGGATCGGCTGCGCTACGTGCTTGCCGCTCAGCGTGACCATTACCTCCCGCTCAGGGTGATCAAGGAGCACCTGGACGCGATGGACCGAGGTGAACGCGAAGGACCCGCTGACGGGCGCAAGCCGTTGTCACCGCGCCCACTGGTCGGCCTACGCCCGGATGCAGCGGCCGATCCGGCTGGGCCGGAGCAGTTCGACGCCGCCGATTCCGCGCGGATGACCCAGGAGGAACTGCTCGCTGCGGCTGACATCGGCCGGGCTGAGCTGATCAAACTCGAGCAGTTCGGCTTGGTCCGGTCCGGTCCAGCCGGCTTCTACGACACCGACGCGGTGCTGGTGGCGCGGACCGCCCGGGCGATGACCGACTTCGGGTTGGAGCCCCGGCACCTGCGGGCCTTCCGGGCGTCAGCAGATCGGGAAGTGGGCCTGCTGGCACAGATCGTCACTCCGATGACCCGGCAGCGGGATCCCGACGCCCGGGCCCGCGCCGATGAGGTGGTGCGGGAGCTGGCGGTGCTGTCGGTTCGGCTGCACGCCCTACTCGTGAAGACCGGGCTGCGCGGCGCCATCGGGAACTGAGCTCCAGGGGAATTGGACCCGTTTCGCCACTCGGCATGGGTGGTGTCGGCGTGTAGCGTCTGAGAGTAGCGGTGGTGGAGACGTGACTGGCCTGGCATCTACTCTGCGGCCGATGCCCGATCCGCCGCCGAGCACGACGATCCTCGGGACACCCGGACCACAGGGTGCAGCAGGAGGGAGGCGCAACGCGATGAGCGAAATGCGTGTCGTCGGGGTCCGGGTGGAGTTGCCGGCGAACCAGCCGATCCTGCTGCTGCGGGAGACCGAGGGTGAGCGCTACCTGCCGATCTGGATCGGCTCTGGGGAGGCGACTGCCATCGCTCTTGAGCAGCAGGGCGTGCAACCGGCTCGGCCGATGACTCACGACCTGCTCCGAGACGTGATCAAAGCGCTGGGCCGGGAACTGAAGCAGGTTCGGATCACTGAGCTGCAAGAAGGTACCTTCTTCGCCGAGTTGGTCTTCGACGGCAACGTGCGGGTCTCTGCTCGGCCGAGTGATTCGGTCGCCCTAGCGTTGCGGGTCGGGGTGCCGATCCACGCCGAGGAGTCGGTGCTCTCTGAGGCTGGCCTGATCATCCCGGACGAGCAGGAGAATGAGGTCGAGAAGTTTCGCGAGTTCCTAGACTCGGTCTCCCCGGAGGACTTCCGCGGAGCGGACACGTGATAGACGCTGTCCTCGAGCTGAGGTAGAGGTTGAGACTCTCCGCGTGCCGCATTGACCGGCTACGTTGCGGCGGCCTACCGTCGGTGTTCACAGCGAATCGCGCCGGTGTGATTCGTCCTGGACGACCGGAGGATCCACCGCGGGCCAGGGTGGCCTGCAACGGACCACCGACTTGAGGCATGGGAGGAATGGGTGGTCGACGGACCGCACGGCGGAGCACACACCTCGGCGCATGACGTCAAGCGGTCCGGGGCTGGCGAGCCGGCCGAGCAAGGCACCCTGTTCCCGGACTCCGTCTTGGCCGACCCGCACGGAGTGACCGACCAACTCCTTGGCTATCGCGGTTCCGCGGCCTGCCAGATCGCCGGGATCACCTACCGTCAGCTGGACTACTGGGCTCGGACCAGCCTTGTCGTGCCATCGATCCGCGGTGCCTCAGGTTCGGGCAGCCAGCGGCTGTACTCATTCAAAGACGTCCTGGTCCTCAAAGTGGTCAAGAGGCTGCTGGACACCGGGGTCTCGCTGCAGAACATCCGCTTGGCGGTGGAGCACCTGCGCCGCCACGGGGTGCACGATCTGGCTCGCATCACGCTGTTCAGCGACGGCACCACTGTCTATGAGTGCACCTCTCCCGAGGAGGTGGTGGACCTGCTACAGGGCGGGCAGGGCGTGTTCGGCATCGCTGTGAGCGGTGCGATAAGGGAGATCTCCGGGTCGATCAGCCAGTTTCCGCCCGAACGCGCCGATGGTGGCCACGTCGCCACCGCTAACGAAGACGAGCTGACCAAGCGCCGACGGGCCCGCCGAATCAGCTGATGCATCGGCGGCCGCTGTGCAGCTACTCACAGTGCCGCGTCGAGAGCCTGAGACGGCTATCTCCTCCAGTACGCTAGCCAGGTAGTCGCCAGATCCGTGCGGGTGAGCTCCGGCCCACGGCGGTCCGGCCGCCGAAGGAGCAAACCTCCCCGGAACGAGGCCACCATGATGAACACGCCCAACCGGCGTCTCCTGTCCGAGCTGGAGCACGGCACCCCGTTCACCGACCGGCATATCGGGCCACGGCCTGCCGAGCTGGCTCGGATGTTGGCCACCATCGGCGTGGAATCGCTGGATGAACTTGCGCGGCTGGTCCTGCCTCGCATCCTGGCCGACCCAGACGCCGTCCCGGACCTGCCGGCCCCGGCCACCGAGGCGCAGGCGCTGGCCGAGCTGCGCGAGCGGGCGGCCCGGTGCCACCCGCGGGTACCGATGATCGGGATGGGGTATCACGGCACGGTCACCCCGCCGGTGATCCGCCGCTCGGTGCTGGAGAACCCGGCCTGGTACACCGCCTATACGCCGTATCAGCCGGAGATTTCCCAGGGGCGCCTCGAGGCGCTGCTCAACTTCCAGACGATGGTGGCGGACCTCACCGGCTTGCCGGTGGCCAACGCTTCGCTGCTCGACGAGGCCACCGCGGCCGCCGAGGCGATGACCCTGCTGCGCCGGGCAGGCCGGGCCACCTCATCCCGGTTTGTGGCCGACGCCGACACGCTGCCGCAGACCCTGGCCGTGCTGGCCACCCGCGCCGAGCCGCTGGGCATCGAGCTGGAGGTTGCAGACCTATTCGGCGGAGTTTCCGGACCGAGTCTCCCCGACGGCGAGTTCTTCGGTGTGTTGCTGTCCTACCCGGGTGCCTCCGGTGCGGTGTGTGGCCACGCGACGCTGATCGAGCAGGCGCACCAGCGCGGCGCCGCGGTGGCCGTCGCGGCGGACCCGCTGGCGCTAACCCTGCTCCGCCCACCAGGAGAGATCGGTGCCGACGTCGCGGTCGGGTCCACCCAGCGCTTCGGCGTGCCGATGGGCTTCGGCGGTCCGCATGCCGCCTATCTCGCCGTCCGCCACGGCTTGGAGCGTCAGCTGCCCGGCCGGCTGGTGGGGGTGTCCCGAGACGCGGACGGCAACCCGGCCTACCGGCTGGCGTTGCAGACCCGGGAGCAGCACATCCGCCGGGAGAAGGCGACCAGCAACATCTGCACCGCGCAAGTGCTGCTAGCCGTGATGGCCTCGATGTACGCGGTGTACCACGGGCCCGACGGACTGCGGGACATCGCCTGGCGGGCGCATCGGATGGCTGCGGTGATGGCCGCCGGATTGCGCGCCGGCGGCGTCGACGTGGTGTCCGAGGCGTTTTTCGACACCGTGCTGGCCAGGGTGCCCGGCCGGGCCGCCGAGGTGGTTGACACCGCCCATGCGGCCGGCGTGGACCTGCGGCTGGCCGACGGCGATCACGTCGGAATCAGCTGTGCCGAAACCACCACCCGGGAGCACCTGCGGGTGGTCTGGGATGCCTTCGGTGTGCCGGCCGCCGACCCGGACGTCCTCGACCGCCAGACTCCGAACGCCATCCCCACCGCGTTGCAGCGGACCTCGCAGTTCCTCACTCATCCGGTCTTCTCGGCGTACCGCAGCGAGACAGCGCTGCTGCGCTACTTGCGCGTGCTGGCTGACAAGGACGTGGCGCTGGACCGCAGCATGATTCCGCTGGGCTCCTGCACGATGAAGCTCAACGCCACCGCTGAGATGGAGCCGATCAGCTGGCCACAGTTCGCCGAGCTGCACCCGTTCGCGCCCCGGGAGGACGCGCAAGGCCTGCTCGAGGTGATCGGCGACCTGCAGCGCTGGCTGGCCGATCTCACCGGTTACGACGCGGTGAGCCTGCAGCCAAATGCCGGTAGCCAGGGCGAGTTCGCCGGCCTGCTGGCGATCCGCGCCTATCACCGCAGCCGTGGCGAGACCGGCCGCGACGTCTGCCTGATCCCGTCTAGCGCGCACGGCACCAACGCTGCCTCGGCGGTGATGGCCGGGATGCGCGTCGTGGTCGTCGGGTGTGACCGCAACGGCGACGTTGACGTCGACGACCTCCGCGGGAAGATCGCCAAGCACGGTGCGGAGCTGGCCGCTATCATGATCACCTATCCGTCCACGCACGGCGTGTACGAGCAGGGCGTGGCCGACGTGTGTGCGCTGGTGCACGACGCTGGGGGGCAGGTCTACATCGACGGGGCCAACCTCAACGCGCTGCTCGGGCTCGCCCGACCGGGGCGCTTCGGCGCCGACGTCAGTCACCTCAACCTGCACAAGACGTTCTGCATCCCGCACGGCGGCGGCGGACCGGGAGTGGGTCCGATCGGAGTCCGGGCCCACCTGGCACCGTTCCTACCCGGATACCCGCAGATGGCTCCCGACGCAGCGGTGGGCCCGGTTGCCGCGGCACCGTGGGGCAGCGCATCGATCCTGCCGATCTCCTGGGCGTACATCCGGATGATGGGCGGTGACGGTCTGCGCCGCGCCACGCTCACCGCGGTGGCAGCCGCAAACTACGTGGCCCGACGCCTCGAGCAGCACTTCCCCGTGCTCTATACCGGCAGCTGTGCTAATGGCTCGACCCCGCGAGCGGGTCTCGCTGGGCTGGTCGCCCACGAGTGCATCCTGGACCTGCGGCCGATCACCAAGGCCACCGGCGTCACTGTGGACGACGTCGCCAAGCGGCTGGCTGACTACGGCCTACACGCCCCGACCATGTCCTTCCCGGTGGCTGGCACCCTGATGGTAGAGCCCACCGAAAGCGAGAACCTTGCTGAGCTGGATCGCTTCTGTGACGCCATGATCGCGATCCGGGACGAGATCGACCAGGTCGCCGAGGGCGAGTGGCCCACCGACGACAACCCGCTGCGCTGCGCGCCGCACACCGCGAGTTGCCTGGCCGACAAGTGGGATCACCCGTACAGCCGGGAGCTCGCCGCTTACCCGATGGGTCGGACGGCTAGCAAGGTGTGGCCGCCGGTGCGACGGATCGACCAAGCTCATGGGGACCGCAACCTGTTGTGCTCCTGCCCCCCGGTGGAGGCGTTCAGCTCCTGACCGTGTCGCTGGGAACGGATCCTGGGGAGGCCCTTCGGCGGCTTTCTGCTGCTCGGCGGCCAGCTGGGCGATCTGTTCGGCCACCGTCGTCTGTTCCTGATCGGCATCACGCTGTTCACGATGGCCTCGCTGGCCTGCGGCCTCGCGGGTACGCAGGGGTTCCTGGTCGGGGCGCGGACGGTACAGGGCCTTGGCGGCGCGGTCGTGTCGGTGGTCGCGTTGTCGTTAATCGTGACGATGTTCAGCGAGCCGGCCGAGCGGGCCAAGGCCATATTCTCGCTCGGCCTTTCGGCAAAGCTCGTCACGCGTTTCGGCATCAAGGCACGATGAGCAAGCGCTCAGCGTCCCAGCAAACACCACCGCCGACTATTCGACCTAGTCGGCGTGATCGACTCAGGTTTGGTGTCCGGCCCCGGGGATCAATGGAACCGTGGTTGGCGCTGAGATTGATCTTGGTCGTCTAGCACAGGGGCGGGACGCCGCGTCGGGTTTCCCCGGAAGATCGTTGGTCGCTGGCGAGGGCGGCTACCGTCCGCCGGGTGCCGGTGGAATTTCTGACTGATGAGCAGGCGGCGGCGTACGGACGGTTCGTTGAGGAGCCGACGCGGCCGGAGCTGGAGCGGTTCTTCTTCCTGGACGACATGGACCGGGACCTGATCGCGCTGCGTCGGACGACGGCCCACCATCTGGGGTTCGTTATCTTGAGCCCTCAAGTCGTCGTCTATGACGTACAGGACCTGGGTTAAGTCCTTCCCGATCATGGTGGTGGATGCGGTTATCTCCTGCTGTCCAGCACGGAAGCGGGGGGTTCGATGCGTGTACAGCGGGTGCTCATGCCGGGCTCGGAGGCGGAGGCGTGGACTCTGCTCGGTGACGACCAGGTTCCACTGGAGCCGGTGGAGCGGTTCCTGGGCTACTTGTCCTCGATCGAGAAATCGCCGAACACGGTCAAGGCATACGCGCACGATTTGAAGGACTGGTTCACCTATTTGACCGGCCGCGATCTCGATTGGCAGACGGTCGCGGTGGAGGATGTTGCCGGGTTTGTCGCGTGGCTGCGGCTGCCGCCTGAGGCCAGGGACGGGAAGGTCGCGGTGCTGCCCACCGTTGAGCATCACTGCTCGGCGGCAAGCGTGAACCGCAAGCTGGCGGCGTTGACCTCGTTTTGTGAGTTCCACGCCCGGCACGGGGTGAAGCTGGCCGGGCTGCTGGTCACGATGCAGCCGGCGGGTCGGCGAGGTGCGGGGTCGGCGACGTCCTACAAGCCGTTCCTGCATCACGTCACCAAGAGCGGGCCCCAGCGGCGACGCACGATCAAGCTGAAGACGTCCCGGCCCCGGCCGAAGGTGCTGACCGCGGTAGAGGCGCAGACGATCCTGGATGCCTGCGATCACCTGCGCGATCGCCTGCTCTTTGCTCTCCTGCTGGACTGCGGGATGTTCTCCGCGGGTCGGCCCTGTGGCGGAAGCTGATCCACCGTATTTGCGCAGCTTAGAGGCTGATGAGTGAGTGTTATCGAGTGCAACAGGTGTGGCGCAAGTGGCTGGTGGGTTTTCACCGGTTGGTGTTGGGGGTGTTGATTCGGGTCATGAGTTCGCGGTTGGTGGCGCAGGCGGCGGCGAGGTCCTCGTCGCGTTCGGCGAGTTGTAGGCCCAGGTCGATGACCTGTTGTTCGAGGTGGGTGATCTGCTGGTTGAGGGCGTCGACGTCGGTGGGGGTGCCCAGGCCGGACTCGCGCCAGGCGTGCTCACCGAGCGCTTCGGAGAGGCGTTTTTCGAGGTGTTGGACGCGAGTGTGGAGCCGGGCGGTGCGTTCGTGGGTGGCGAGCAGGTCGGCCTGCAGCGAGGCTCGGGTGACCGCCGGACTGGTGCCCTCGTTTGTGGCGGGTGGTTCGGAAGCTAGGGCGTGGGTCTTTTCGAGCAGGTCGCGGTGGCGGTAGAGGAAGCTGCGGTCCACCGCGGCGGCGCGGGCGATCGCGGACACGCCGATCTCGGCGCCGTCAGCGACGGCGCGGTCGAGCGCGGCGAGGACGCGCTGGCGGCGGCGTGCGGTGTCGGCGCGCCGCCCGTCGGCCATCGGCTGGGTCCGCGTGCTTGGTGGGGTGGTGATGGTGTGCGTGGTGCTCATCATGGTCAGGTCGGCCCTGTTCGTCCCGCAGAAGCACTCTTCACCATCGACCTAGTGACTACTGCACCTCAGGCAGCACGCCAACTCGTCGACGCCATCCACGCGGCGATCGTGCAAGACCAGACGCCCAACACCAACGGATAGGACCCCCGTCGTGCGGTCTTCTTGGTGCCGGTCGCCTTGCCTCACTCACTCCAAACCCACCGCCCGAAAAGCACTCGGACGGACGACCCGGCCACCGCGTAAAGATCCGACACGGACATGTAAGCTATGCGTCAGCGCAGGTCAGCGGCCTAGTCCAGGCGTTCATGGTCGGTAGAATCCAGGAAGAAAAACCGCTCAAGCTCCTCCCCAGACGGCGCGCCATCAAACCGTCCATACGCCGCCACCTGCCGCGCAGTCAGGAAACCCTTCTCATCACCACCCTCAGACACGGCCGGTCAACATACGCACCGCTCACCATGATCACCGCCCCACGACCAGCCCAGCCCCCCTTAGCGCCAGTTTTCGCAAGATCGTTGGTCACGTGCCGTCGCGCCTCTCTTCGAGAAGCAACGTCATCGCAA
>DASYIL010000290.1:0-11942 GCA_035997545.1 Pseudonocardiaceae bacterium | reverse complement strand
TCCGATCTCTGTCGGGGGGCCAGCAGCAGCGGTTGTGTATCGCGCGGTCGCTGGCGGTGCGTCCGCGGGTGCTGCTGATGGACGAGCCGTGTTCGGCGCTGGACCCCACCTCGACCCGGCGGATTGAGCAGACGATCGCCGAGCTCGCGCATGAGGTGACCATCGTGATCGTCACCCACAACATGCAGCAGGCCGCCCGGGTGTCCCAGCAGAGCGCGTTCTTCCTCGCCGAGGCGGGCACGCCGGGCGTGATCGTCGAGGCCGGACCCACCGCGAAGATCTTCGGCGAGCCGGAAGATCCACGCACCTCCGACTACGTCAACGGCCGCTTCGGCTGACTGGCAGCCAAGCAGGATCAGGAGGACCACAGCATGACTCATCGAGCCCCGCAGGATCACCAACGTGGACTGCAGCTGGCACTGCCTGGCCACCGCACCCGCTTCATCGTGGCCCTGATCTGCTGCCTGCTCAGCGTGGGGCCGGTCATGGTATTGGGTGGTCCCCGGCTCACCGTCGATGAGCAGCCCGCTGGCCTTGCCGATGACCTCTCCGGGCTTGGGATCACCGGGGCACTACCCCGCGACCCGTCGCCCGGTGACTTGCCGCCGAGCGACTTGCCGCCCAGCGACTTGCCGCCCAGCGACTTGCCGACCGGTGACTTGCCGCCCGGTGACTTGCGGCCCGGTGACTTGCCGCCCGGTGACTTGCGGCCCGGTGACTTGCGGCCCGGTGACTTGCGGCCCGGCAATCTCGTGCCGCGGCCCAGGGTGCCGGGCGACTCCACCGGAGCCGGGCCGCCAAAGGTTCCCACTCCACTGAACCTGCCGTATGGACCGCTGGGGATCCCGGGGGTCGTGCTCGGCGCCTACCAGCGTGCCGAGCGGACGTTGGTGGCCTCCCAGCCGGGCTGCCACCTGTCGTGGTCGGTGCTGGCCGGGATCGGGCGCATCGAGTCCGGTCACGCCAGGGGTGGAAAACTTGATGCGGCCGGTAGCACCCTTGGACCGATCCTGGGTCTCCCGCTAGACGGATCGCCAGGCGTGGCCGCCATTGCCGACACTGACCGCGGAGTGCTGGACACAGACACGGTCTGGGACCGCGCGGTGGGTCCGATGCAGTTCATCCCGTCCAGCTGGCGCAGCTATGGCGTCGATGGCAACGGCGACGGGCTGGCCAGCCCGCACAACATCTACGACTCCACCCACGCGGCCGGTCGCTACCTGTGCGCCGGCGGTGGTGACCTGTCCGACCCGGCACAATTGAGAGCGGCCGTCTTCCGGTACAACCACTCGGCGACCTACGTGACCATCGTGTTGCGATGGGCCCAGGCCTACCTGTCGGGCGTCGTCCCCACAGCGCCGGGGCCGGTGCAGGCGGTGGTTGGCCGCGTCCCGCCGGCAGCGGCCCCGCCAGCAGTCATAGCGCAACCCGCGTCGCCGCTCCCTGCGGCGACGACGAGTCCGCCGCTTCCACCACCGCCGGTGACCACGACGTCGAGTCAGCCACCGGCGGTGACTACGACGACGACGCCTCCACCCCCGGTGGTGACCACGCCGACGCCTTCCATGACGCCGCCGCCGCCCGCGACGGCTACGCCGACGCCGCCTGCGACGACACCCCCCGCGACGACCACACCCCCCGCGACGGACTCGAGTTCGTCACCCCAACCACCGCCCGCTATCACAACGCCGCCCGTCGAGCCGGTATCGGGTCCGCCGCCTTCACCGCCGCTGGCGGAACCGTGAGCGGTCTGCTCGGACACTCCCGAGGCGGCTGGCGGAAACCCGACACACGAACCCGAACTGCGGCGCCACGACGGTCGATTTATCCTCGAGTCTGCTCATGGTGGACCCGGGGGGCGGGTGACCTCGATCCGCGGATTGTTCGGTCTATCCTTCATTTTGTTCTCACGGCGGAGTCATCCCTGAAAGGACGGGCCCGGTCAGGCGGGCTTGTGGTCGTTGTGACCGTATTTATTGCCGATGCCAAGCACATCGCGCAGGATCTGGCATTTGCCGGTCCGCCCGGCCCCGGACAGCAGCGGGTCGTCGGCGCCGGCCGTGACGGGGACAGCCGCACGACTTCACCTACTGGCCGACTACGGCCAAAACCCGTCCGGCCTACGGGGACCGCTCGCCGGACAATCGCTCGGCCTGACCTTCGTCAAGCATCCACTCGCGCGACTGCCGGTCACCATAGCTCATCATACCCAGGCGGATACGCGACACCTTGAGACCAGGTCTATCGCCTGGTCAGGAGTCGTGACGAGGCGTTCACCAACCGAGACCATGATCAGCTACGAACGACGACGTCGCAGGCCGAAGCATTGCACTGATCTTGTCGAATGATGCACCCGATGCAACTCCGCGCATTTACATTCAGGTGGCGGCGGTGTGTCGCAGCCGGTGCGTGGCCAGCGGGCCCAGACCGGCCCGCCTTCCGGCGACGATCACCGCATGAGTGACCCCACCCGGAGTCAGGCCGCGGTGCGGGGCCTTGACCCTAACGAATACGCACCGGTCGATGGCGCCCTGCGGGCGGGCGTGGCGCAGGTAGTCCGCGACCGCCGCCCAACATCGGCGGGCAGCGGCAGCCGCTCGCTGCGCGGGCCCTTGCCGACGACGACCTACCCGCACCGCCAGTGGTGTGGATCGATCAGCACAGCTGCGTCGAACTGCCGGTCGGTCAGCCCCAATCCCGCCAACCGTCACTCTGTGACCGGCCAACAACACGCGGCGCAAAATTGCTGAATGTTTACGCGAACCAGAGCAACCTGTTTCACTGACGACGCTCAGATTATGGTTGATAACAGAACCGATTGACACGGAAGTGTATATTCCTTGTGAGGTTTGTCGCAGTCTTCTCGTTGGCTTCTGTTTACCTTCGGCGGGCAGCGTCGCCGCAGTGAAATTCGGTGCATGCGGGCGGCCTGCTCGTCACGATCCTTGTCTGCGGCGCGTTGAAAGCGAACTCCTGGCCGGTCGTGCACTCGCTCGGCGTCACGCTACCGCTACGTGTGCGAAGGGGGTGACGCCGACCGGACAGTGACCAGCGGTGTCCGATCACCAATTCGGCTGAGTGTCGGTGAGCAAGGCGTCAGCGACAAACTGGTTCGGATACCAGTGCTATATGTGTCCGGACAGTAGCCCGCGCAACCCCGTGTTGCAACAATTGTTGTATCGTGAAAGAGGTCGAAAAGGCCTCTGTGCTGAAGGGAAAGGTCACATCGTGCTTAAGAATAGATTCTTGACTCCGCTCGCGGCGAAGGCCCTGGTAGTCGCTGTCGCGGCCGGCGGAGGGCTGCTCATCGGTGGCGTGGCCAACGCCGCGACGCCCGCGAGCTCCCAGGGCAGCGACACCGGGTCTTCCACTCCTGGCGGATCGCCAGACGGCTCGGGCGGTCTCGGTCTGGGGTCGGTCGGTGGTGGACTGTCTGTCGGCGGCTCGGGCGGTCTTAACCTGGGGCCAGTCAGTGGTGGACTGTCTGTTGGCGGCTCGGGCGGCCTCGATCTGGGGAAGATCCTTGGTGGATCGTCCGCCGGTGGCTTGGGGGGTCTCGATCTGGGGAAGATCCTTGGCGGTCTGTCTGTCGGCGGCTCGGGCAGCGTCGGTTCGGGGCAGGCCCCTGGCGGACAGGGCTCCTGACCGCCGCCTGAGGACCGGATAGTGAGCGGGAACCGGGTGCCCATGCACAGGTTCCCGCTCACGGCGCAGGTGGCTTCCTCAGGCCGGTGTGGACATCGGCTTGCTACCCCAGCCAGGCGTCGACGCCAGCGAGTAGGCGCTGCTTGACCACGGCCGGGGCGGCCGAGGCCGTGATCGAGTGCCGGGCCAGGACGGCTAGCTGCTCGTCGTCGAAGCCGAGGACGTCGCGCAGTATCTGGTATTGGCCGGCCAGCCGGGTCCCGAACAGCAGCGGGTCGTCGGTACCGATCGCGACCGGGACACCGGCATCCAGCAGCGCGGTGATCGGGAGCTGGTGCACCGATTCCAGCACACCCATCGGCTCATACGAGGTTGGGCAGATCTCCAACGCGACTGCCTGCGCGGCTAGATGATCGAGGACGCACTGATCGCGAACCGCGGTGATGCCATGCCCGATCCGGGTCGCGCCCAGCACGTCCACGCACTCGCGCACGTGCTCCGGCCCGGTGTAGTACCCCGCGTGCGGGGTGCGAATGAGATCGGCGGCGGCGGCGATCCGGCAGGCGGCAGCGAAATCCGCTGGGCGCCCGCAGCGCTCGTCGCCGGAGATCCCGAACCCCACCACCCCGGCGCCGGCATACCGGGCCGCTAGCCGGGCCAGTGCTCGGGCATGCTCGCCGGACCGGGCCCAACTGGTGGCGACGATCAGCCCGATGCCCATGCCGGTGGCTGTTGCGGCGTCTCGACAGCTTTCCAGCAGTACCTCGATCACCCCGTCAGTCCCGCCGAACCGAGCAGCGTAGGAGGTCGGGTCCACCTGCAGCTCCAGCCAGCCCGACCCGTCCACCGCGTCGTCCTCGGCTGCCTCGCGGACCACCCGGCGCAAGTCGTCGACCGAGCGGAGGGTGCTCCGGGCGGCGTCGTAACGGGCCTGGAATACCGACCAGTCACGGTCGGTGCCGGCCCAGCCAACCGACGCGCTCCGCAGCGCCGGGGGCAGCATGATCTGGTAGGCGCAGGCGAACTCCTGCAGCGTGGCCGGCCGCATCGAGCCGGTGAGATGCAGGTGCACATGGGCTTTGGGTAGCGCGCGGATGTCCCGCAAGGGTTCACCTCCGGTCAGTCACCTATCCCACCCTTGCACGATCGATGGCATGCTGACAGTGCGTGATCAAGCCACCGGCATCCTTGCGCTGTGCACCAGGCGGCGGCCCGACCCGATCGTTGCGACGAGATCATCATCTACGGGCAGCATGATCGGCGCGTTGGCGCACGGCCTGTTATCGGTATTGATCCACATGGAGGCCGATCAACCACTTCTCTCCTCAACGTGGGAGGGGACGGAGCGGAAGTGGCAGAATCAGTACGTCAAACAAGGGTGCGTGATCCCATCCGGGCCGCAACTGCGCCACCTTGCGCCATCCCCAATTGAGGTACGCGCGGCGGGCGCTAACGTTGTCCGGCTCGACAAGCAGGGTGGCGCGCTGCTCCGCCCGACCGAGCAAGAGCTGATCATGCAGCGCATGCGCAATGCCCTTCCCGGACCAATCTCGAAGAACCATAATTTCTGAAAGAGCGAAAGTTCGACGACCGTCTTCCAAGGTAAAGTCCACTTCAGGCTCTGCAAGCAACCCGGCCCACCAGCCAGTAGTCGTTGCTCGCTCATCAAGCGGCCAGCCCCAGGTTTGTCCGACCGCGTCATCTCCTTGATAGGCCACCACCAAGTCAAAGCTAGATCGCGACGTATATGCGTCAAACCTGTACATGAATGCCTCGACGCTATCGAATGGATCACCGCTGGCAATCGCATCGACATACGAACCGACGTACACAGCTTCGACCACGGCACGGATCTGACGCGCGCTGGCGGCGTCGTAGCGGCGGAAGGTGATGTCGGCGCCACCGGTCGAGTCGATAGTCGAGGTTGTCACGCGCGGGATGTGGTGCACAGGGTGTCGTAGCGGGCGCAGAACTCGTCATCCTTACGGTCCTGCGCAACTTGTCGAACACGGCGCAGCTCTGCAATGGTTCGCGGAGACGCGACCTGGCTCTCAAGCGCGGGAAGTACGGTCAGACCCTCGGATATTGCCTCAGCTGCGTCCCCACGTGCGGCGAGCGTGGCAGCCAACTGGGCGTGATAGTTGGCGCGATTACGCGGAGACAGACCTGGTTCATGCAGGCTAGCTCGATAGAGCGTGGACGCCGTGTCCAGGTCGCCGAGGTACGATCGGCCCTTAGCTTCGTGTACAGTGATCTCACTCGCTGTGGCAAACCGGAGCCAGATTGCTTCATCTTCCGCGGATCCCGTGCGGTCTATCTCACGCTTAGCTCGTATGATGGCGGCGTCAAAACCATGGCTGTCGCCGGTCGCCGCGTGCGCGATCGCCTCCCGGCCAGCCAATAATGCGTGCAGTCGGGGGGATGCATCATATCGCGCCAACTCGACAGCGCGAGCGCTGAGCCGAACGGCTTCACGGGCAAATCCGCGATGGCTGCGTTTACTCGCCAGCTGAGTCGATTGCAGCGACATTTTCTCTATCGCTCTTACCGCTAATGCTGCGTCGCCGACTTGGCCGGCTAAAAGAAATGCCTCGGAATACAACTCGCGGGACCGGTTCTGATCATTCCCGTCGTAGTTGAGCCAGCCAACACGCACTGCTAGTTCACCGGCCATACTCATGAGCTGTCGACCGATTGGCTCATCATAGTCAGCATTATCTAACATGTGTCGGACCAGGTGATACTGGCGCAGAGCAGTGTCAGCTAACGCTGCGCCGCCGATATGCTGATCCTTGGTGTACAGGTCATCCACCGATGTACGAAGATCCCGAATATGCGCGGGGTCGACCTTGACTGGTATGGCAGCAGCAGTGCCAGAACAAGCTATGGTGGTGGCAGCGGCACTGCCTGCGCTGCGCAGAAATCCGCGTCTGTCCAATGTCTCCATCATCCTCGGTGCACGCTGCAGTTTCCGAACTCTCGGTTGGCAAACGATAGCAGATCGAGTAGGGGTCGGCAGTGGGGCGCCCATCTCAGCGAGAATGCGCAGATAGAAGCCGTGTGGCCTTTTGATCTGACTGGACTCCCAGCGCCAGACCATCTTCTCGTCTAGCTTGGTTCCTCGCACTTCGTTCGTCCTGTAGCCATTGCCTCCACTTGCTCACAGAACTCTTTTCGCGACCATTTCTGCCTCTCCGCCCGCCACCACCGGAGGCTTTCACCCCAAGCTCCTGAAACACCTTCCTCGACCATTGCTACACCATAGCTTCCTGGCTGCCCATGCTCAGGGCGTCTTCTTTGCCCTGCTTCTGCCCTGCCGTCGCCCTTTTTCGCCCTGCCTCGGCCCCCTGGCCGCTGATTCACTTTCCCCATGGCTGAGCAGCTCGACCACATGGGTACCCTTCCCTTAGAGGGCACTCGGGAAGTGATCGTAGTCCTTGGTGAGGCTCGCGTCTCGACTCTCGCCTATCTCTATCAGCTTCGCCAGCGGCGTCGATGAGCGGTGACAGCCCCGGAAGTGGAGCCCGGGTGGAGTCGTCTTTCACGACAGACCGGGGATACAACGGTGGACCAAGTCCCGCAGGATCGCACCGAGCCGAACTCGTATGGATTGCAGCGGGTCACCGTCACCGACTCCGGACACGTCCGGTACGAGCAGCTGCGCGCCACGCGGCGCCGGGCGGGACGGTGGGTGCCCGGCCCCCGTTTCCCCTACCGGGACCCCCACGCTGATCAAAGTAGATGCTGCTACCGACGACACTGGCCACTGAGCCCGGGATCGGCCCGTCGGCATCAACCACACCGATGCCCGGCGTGAACGTGACGCTGCAACTGCCGACCCGCACTCTGACTTGGCTGGCCTATCACCCACGCGCTTGTGAACTGGCCCGATCAGTGTGGGACAAACTTGCGGAGCTGGAGTGCGCCGGGCAGCACCCCGGCGCCATCGCCGCCCTGCGACTCGTCCTGCTGCACCACCAACCCACCTCTGCGGGCCGATGCCGAACCTGCCGACGGTGGTTATGGCGGCGCCCGCCCTTCCCCTGCGTCGTGTGGCATCAGATTCGCGGCGAGCTGCTTGGACCCTTGGCTGGCCGGAGGCACCATCACCGCGGCCAACGACCATAAACCCTACGTGCGGGGGACGTGCCGGGCAGGATCGAGGGATGGCACGGTGGGTGCGGGCGATCGGGCATGGCTGGGTGGTCGCACACGGCGTGCCTGGGCCTGACGTCGACGAGTTCGCCGAGGCCACCGAGGTGGTGGCGGCGCTGGCCGGGCCCCAGGGCGGCGGCGGTGACACGTTGCTGGCCGTGCAGCACCCGCATCGCACACCCCAGGCATTGGCCGAGGTGCTGTCGTTGGCCGATGCGCTGCCAGCGGCGCGCCAAGCCCTGGACCGGTTGCGGGCCAGCGCGTACCGCCAGGTGAGCGAGGTGGTGGCGCCCTATCGGGTGGACGGTCCAGATGGGGTCGCGGTCGGTGTGTTGTGTCTGGTCGATTCGGCCGCTGTGGACGTGCACGGCATTTCCCGGGTGCGGCACAGCGAGGAGGTCTATCGACAGGTGGTGGTCGAACGCGCCGCGGTGCTTGCCGGGCTCGGCTGCGCCACCAGCGCGGCGATGCTCGTGCCGGTCGCCGACGGTGCGCAGCTGACTGCGGCCGTGCTGCGGAGCATCGATGCCCTGGGAGCGCCGGCGGTGTCGACCACCGATTCCGGCGGGCGAACCCACCGGCTGTGGTTGCTGGGTCGGGGAGCAGCGCAGGACGCTGTGCTCGCCGCCGTGGCACGCACTTCGCTGTTGGTTGCTGACGGCAATCACCGGGTGGCCGCCGCCGCGGCCAGCGACCGCTCGAGCCTGCTTGCCCTGGTGACCGGCGGACCGGCGCTGCGCGTGGGCGCGATCCACCGGGTACTGGTCGGCACCGGGTTGACATCTGAGGATCTGGCCGATGCCTGGCGTCGGGCTGGCCTGGCGGTGCGGGCAACCCCGGAGCTGGGCCCACCGGTCCTGCCCGGCACTGTGGTAGTGCGCGCATCCGGCGCCGACCTGTTCGTCGCGTTGCCCGGACCGAAGCCGGGTGAACCGGTGCCCAGGATTGATCACGGGTTGGTCGAGCGGTTACTCATCGCCGGCGCGCTGGGCATCGATCCGGAAGGTCCGCAGGTGCGTGCCCTACCCGCTGGGCATCCCGCCGGCACCGACGTCGACGCCGTGCTGCAACTGGCCCCGGTGCCGTTCGCCGACGTGCTCACCGTGCACCAGCAAGGCCGACGGATGCCACGCAAGAGCACCTATTTCACTCCGAAACCACGCAGCGGACTGCTGCTGGCCGACCTCACCGGCTAACGTCCCGCTCCAGGACGCCGCTCCACTGCAGGTTCGGGTTGTCCTCACGCCAGCTCCGGAACCGTGTCTCGATCTCTCCCGCAGCCTTGCGGCTGCGGCTTCCGTGCTGCATGAGCCAGGTGGTAGCGCAGAGTTCCCAGAGCCGGCGGTAGGTATCGTAGTAATCCCACGTTCGAACGTCGAAACCGTAGGCGTCGGCAAAATCACGGTAGTGCTGTTCGGGCCGGCCGAAGCGCGTAATCTTCACGGCGGTGCAGATCAGATCCCACTCGCGTGGGCCGGTGGCTACGCACTCGAAATCAATAAAGACCGGATCGCCTGCCCGGAGCAGGACATTGCCAATCTCGGCTTGCCCGTGGATGACGCCACCCGGTAGCACCGGCTCCACCTGGCCCAACTCCGCGGCAATCCGTTGTGACCACTGGCTGAGCATGGTGACGTCCTCGGACGCGTAGAGGTAACCCGACTCGACCAACCGCCGATCAGAAGATGCCAGCGGCCGCCACGGTTCGAGCGGCAGTTCGAGGTCATCGGTGCGCTGGTGAAAGGTACGCAAGAGCTGGCCGAACGGGCGATAGAGCCGATCTCGATCCGGCTCGTTAAGTCGTTCCCAGACACTACCCAGGCAGTGGTGAGCTTTAAGGGGTTGCTGAGCGGCTACGTCGGCAAGACGCGCCGTGGGAAAATCGAGCCGGGTGAACTCACGTACCAGGTCGAGCTCCTGCCGCACGTCGGTTTCGCTCGTGGTCGGCCGCATGACGCGCACAACGTGGGCCTCGTCGACAGCGAAGACGGCATTGCTGCCGAAACGCAGCAAGTGAAGCTTCGTATCGTCAAGCCCGGCCAGCTCGCACATCGCGGCGGCCGCGCGGCGGGCGTCTGTGCAGGTCCAGCCCATGACGTCAAGGCTCTCACGGGCTTCGTCCGTCCGGGCCGCCGCCAGCAGGTGGCGTCCCGACGCACGATCCTGACGGGCGGCACTGACAGCCTCGGTAAGGTGCCGCTCGAAAGATGTTCTGCGCCGGATTTTGCCTACCGCTAACCGGTTTCGAGCCGGGCGATAACCGAACTCGCCTAGCGTCGGTCTTGTCACCGACCAGCTCATACCCGAGTCGCCGAGGAGGACAGCCATCACCATGCCTGATGCAGGGCGGGGCAAGCAGGTGAACGGCGTCGTGGCCCGCTTGCTGGGCGCGACGATGATCGGGCTGGTGCTGATCGTCAGCGGTTGCACAGCTGCTCAGTCGCACAGCACGCCACCTCCTGGCGCGTCGCCTCCCTCCAACCAAGTTGGCCCACTCCCGGCCGACTGCGCCAACCGGATCACCGAGCCCGAGCAGGCCAGCGAGGCCTTGGCGCGGGTCCGGCCCGGCAGCACCGTGTGCTTGAGTGGGGACGGTCTCACCGACGCTGAGCTTGAGGTGACAACCTCGGGAACGCGTCAGCAGCCGATCAGCATCATCGCCGATGGCGCGACCATACGAAGCATGAACGTCAAGGCCGACTACGTCGTCATCCAGGGCCTGACGCTCAGGGATGGGGATGGCCTGACGATGGCCGGTCGCGGACTTGTCGCCCGCGACAATGTGATCTACAACGCCACGGAGGACGGCCTCGTCTGCAAGGGCTGCGCTGACACGATCATCGAATCGAACACCGTGCAGCGTGCCGACGGGACCGGGATCTTCCTCACCGGCCAGCGGATCATGGTCCGGAACAACACCGTGAGCGAGTCGGTAGCGCGCACTCAGAACGACGCCGACGGCATCCGGTTCTTCGGAGTAGGTCACCGCTTGATCGCGAACACGATCAAGGACATCAAAGCGAGCGGCTACCGCGACGACGGTCCGCACACCGATTGCTTCCAGACCTACAGCAGCGACCGCGACCCTCCCACCTATGACGTCGTCATCGCCAACAACACCTGCACGAACGTCGACGTTCAGTGCCTGATCGCCACCATCGACGACCGCGGTGCCCGTGGGGCTCCGGCAAGACAGATCTCGATCATCTTCGAAGGCAATACCTGCGCGGTCAACGGTGCCCAGGCAGTCATGTTGCGGAACTATTCCGACGTCGTTGTGCGTGGCAACAGCTTCTCCGGTCCCGGTGCCCGCGCGGTGCAGCTCACCGGGGAGTCACACGGTGTCGCCGTGATCAGCAACACCGTGACGGGTCGGATGCGCCCGTTCGAGATCGACCAGCGGTCCGAGCAGGGGTTCCAGGAGTCGGGCAACACCTCACGCTGAATCCGCAGCCGACGTGTGCCGGTGCCGGCGTGCCGCCCGGGGTACCCTCCTCCCCCCGGGCGGCCGCCTTACTCGAGCAGGTGGAGCCGCAGTTCAGCCCCGCGCGGCACGAGCCGCGCTGTTCGTTCGGGCGTGTGACAACCCCTATTGTGACGACTGTGATCAAGTGGTTCCGGCGCCGGTCGGACGACGTGCACGAAGTTGACTACGTCATTTCGCGGTGGATCGGGCAGCAGCCCGCCAGCCCGCTCGACGGCGTGATGAAGGGTCTGAGCACCGCGGCGAACCACAGCATGCTGTGGTTCGGCATAGCGGCCGCGCTGGCCGTCAGGAAGGGTGCGACCCGGCGCGCCGCGCTGCGCGGTGTCCTGGCCATCGCCGCGACGAGTTTCACCGCCAACGCCGTGCTCAAGCCGCTGCTGCCGCGACGCCGCCCGCCGACGAAGGAGATTCCCGCCTACCAGGCGTTTCCCGACCCACCGACCTCGTCGTCGTTTCCGTCCGGGCACGCCGCGTCGGCAGCGGCATTCACCGTGGCCGTCGCGTTGGAGTGCCCGAAAGCAGGCTTGGCCATCGCTCCGCTGGCCGCCGCCGTGGCGTACTCCCGAATCCACACCGGAGTGCACTGGACATCGGATGTGGTGGTGGGGGCGGCGGTCGGCTCCGGCATCGCGCTGAGCACCCGGCGCTGGTGGCC
>DASYIL010000289.1:0-17145 GCA_035997545.1 Pseudonocardiaceae bacterium | reverse complement strand
CGGGCCGGCTCGTCGGTGGCGCCTTGGCCGATGATCCGCAGCGGCGGCGAACAGTGGCGGTCGGGGACTACTCGGTCACTGCGATCCTGTCCGCGTTGATCGGGGTGACGACATCAGTTGTGCAGGTCGGCGTGCTCCGAGGGGCAGCCTGGGCGGCGCGGGGGCTCCGAGTGCCAGCCCGCAATGCGCTTCTCGCCGACGTGGTGCCGGTGGAGGCGTACGGGCGCGCCTACGGGTTCGAGCGCACCATGGACAACCTCGGCGCCATCGTCGGGCCGCTGCTGGCCCTCGCGCTGGTGTCGATGTTCAGCGTGCGCACTGCGATCCTGGTGTCCGTCGTCCCGGGCCTGCTGGCGGTGGTCGCGATCGTTTACGCGATCCGGCAGGCGACGCGGCCGAAGATCGCCGAGCGCAAGAAGCTCCGTTTCCAGGTCCGCCCGGTTCTCAAAGGCCACCTCGGCGGGTAGTGGCCGGGTTCACCGCGTTCGAGGTGGGCAACGTCACGGCTACGCTGCTCATCCTTCGGGCGACCGACGTGCTCATTCCAGGCCGGGGGGTAGACGTGGCGCCCATAATTGCAGGCCTCAAACCGGCGCAGAAAAGCATGCCCAGCGCTGGCGTCTCGCCGCGCCAGAATTCGCCGATCGACGCACCCCAAGGACCACTGTGGCTGAGAGCGGCTAACGGTTCGCGTTGTCGTGTCCAGCCTCACCCAGCGCCCGGCGGGCGCGCAGGATGGGCACCGGGTCCAGCGGGTGGCGGACCAGTTGTCTCACGATCGCGCGCGGGACGGTGCGGGTGAAGAAGACTCCCACGTCGATCGACTTTCGCACCGCGCGCACGTGCTCCTGGGGCAGCCGAGAGCGGATGAGGCCCTGGCTCAAATCGTTGAGGTCCGCCCGTCTGAAGGCCTCGGCCAGCTCCGCGTAGCGCCCTCGGCAGGGGGCCAGACGGTGGTGCTCGGCGACGACGACCGCGAGCTCCTCAGCCCAGGCGCCGCGTCCGGTGCGCTGCAGCCAGGCGTCCATGGTGCGGATGGAGGACCCGAGATAGTCCAGCGAACTGAACACGTCGATGTCGTGAAAGGCTGCGGCGATCGCCAACTTGTCGTCCCGGTCGTCGCGATCGGGCACGAGCACCCGCGCCAGGTTGAGCACCCGGTAGGCGTGGCCGCGGTAACTGACCCAGCCACGCTCGTCACCCGCAGCGTGGTCGCGATGGCTGTCCAAAATCTCCTCGACGAGAGGGTGGGTAAGGAGGAGGTCAGCGGTCGTAGGTGCCATGTTCTTCATCTCCCTTGTGGACAGCGGATCGCGAAAAGTCCGCAGGCCGGCCGTGCTCCCCGAATTCTCCGGTCGGCCACCTACAGCCAAGCTACGACCGCGCTGCCCACGGTACATCCGCCAGATGGCATATACGGGGTGTGTCGTAGGTACCCGCTGACCCGACAGCGACATGATGCTTGTGCACTTCGGCGCGTATCAGGGCTTTCGCGCGACCCCGCAGTGCTGGGTTACCTCGGCCGGGGTTCCGATATCACTGACGTCCGGGCGCCACAGCGAACATGAGACCACGCCCGGCTCCAGCAGATCCAGCCCGTCGAAGAAGCGAATGAGCTCCTGGCGGGTGCGGGTTCTGATCGGGGCCGCGCCGCTGGAATTGTAGAGTTGCATGGACTTTTCTATCGCCTCAGCATGAACTTCTGGGGTGGGATGGGACATTGCCAGGTAACTTCCTGAAGGCAAGGTATCCAGGAGCCGGTTGACAACAGTGTCCGCCTCGGCGTTATCCATGACGTAGTTGATGATCCCCAGTAGCATGAGCGCGACAGGCCGCGTGAAGTCGAGCGTCTGGGCAGCTCCCTGCAGGATTCTCTCGGGGTCGCGCACGTCGGCTGCAAGATAGGCGGTGGCGCCCTCTGACGTGCTGGTGAGCAGGGCACGCGCATGAACCAGCACCATCGGGTCGTTATCGACGTAGACGATGCGGCACTCTGGCGCCGTCGCCTGGGCAACCTGGTGGGTATTGTTCACGGTGGGCAGCCCAGTGCCGATATCCAACAGCTGGCGGATCCCCGCCGCTGCCACCAGATGCTTGACGGCCCGGCACAGAAACCCCCGGTCGGCGCGAGCAGCATCACGCAGATCGGGAAAGATCGTCAGAACTTGCTCGCCGACATCGTGGTCGATCGGATAGTTGTCCTTGCCGCCCAACAAGTAGTCCCAGAAGCGAGCCGGTTGCGGAATCGTAGTGTCGACATCCGGAAGGGGCTCCAGCCCTGTAGCGGGTGAGCCGTCCCCCACAAGTACCTCCTCCGGAGTGCGCTGACCTCGACCTGGCAGCGCAACTGTAGCGTGCGCAGCCCGCAGGCCCGCTGCTCAGCGGCCGTTCGGAGCCGAGTAGCAGTTCCGAGACACTCACCGGGATGTCTAAACCGGCGGGGCCCAGCCCAGCACTGAATCGACCGCGATCGCCACGAACACCAGTGCCAGGTAGGTGTTGGACAGGTGGAACAACCGCATCGGGTTGACGGCCAGACCGCGCCGCACCGCGGCGAGTAATCGGTGTGCCATCACCAGGAACCAACCGCCGGCCAGCACCGCCACCGCGGCGTAGATTCCACTCGTGACCGGGACCAGCAGCAGGCTCCAGGCCACCATCAGCCAGCTGAACACCACGATCCGGCGCGTCACCGACACTGGGGAAGCCACCGCGGGCAGCATCGGCACGCCCACCCGCTGGTAGTCCTCGCGAAACTTCATCGCCAGCGCCCAGGTGTGTGGCGGTGTCCAGAAGAAGATCACCCCGAACATCGCCAAGGCGGGCCACCCCACCGTGCCGGTGACCGCCGACCAGCCGATCACCACCGGCATGCACCCGGCGGCGCCACCCCAGATGATGTTCTGCGCGGTGCGGCGTTTGAGCAACAGCGTATAGATGAAGACGTAGAACAGGATCGTCGCGACCGCGAGCAGCGCCGAGACCAGGTTGGTGGTCGTCCAGAGCCAGCCGAACGACGCCACCCCCAGCGTGATCCCGAAGATCAGCGCATGCCGGACGGGCACCTCGTGGGTGACCAGTGGCCGGGACCGGGTCCTTGTCATCTGGGCGTCGATGTCGGCGTCGGCGACGCAGTTCAGCGCGTTCGCGCTGCCCGCGGCCATGATGCCGCCCAGCAGGGTGGCCAGGACCAGCCATAAGGACGGCACCCCACGCGCGGCGAGCAACATCGCCGGGATGGTGGTGACCAGCAGCAGCTCGATCACTCGCGGTTTGGTCAGGGCGAGGTAGCCGCGCAGCAGGCTGCGGCAGTGCCGGGTGCGCGGTGCCACGGGAGCCTGGACGGCATCACTCACCGCGGCTCCTCGTCGTCGCTGATCAGGCTGATCGGGGGTGTCTACGTGAATGCCGATGGTAATCGCGTGGCGCGCGTCACCCGGGGTGGGGGCAGTGCGGGCAGTTCGGATCGCGGACTGGTGCCTTCTCGCTAGGGTGGAAGGCCAGAGGGTAGCTGCGCAGACCACCCTCGCCACGGCCTCCGCACCGAGCACAGTCAGGAGCACCAGTGTGTCCGTCATCGACGATCTGACCCAGCTCACCACCCCCCGAGTACCCGACGACTGGACCGATGTGGACACCCGCGCGGTGAACACCATCCGGGTTCTCGCCGCTGACGCTGTGCAGCGCTGCGGTAGCGGTCACCCGGGCACCGCCATGAGCCTCGCCCCACTGGCATACACACTGTTCCAGCGGGTATTGCGGCATGATCCTTCCGACCCGGACTGGACCGGCCGGGACCGGTTCGTGCTGTCCGCCGGACACGCCAGCTTGATCCTGTACCTGCAGCTGTTCCTGTCCGGCTACGGGCTGGAGCTTGAGGACATCGAGCAGCTACGCACCTGGGGCTCCAAGACCCCTGGCCACCCCGAGTACGGGCACACCATCGGCGTGGAGATCACCACCGGGCCGCTCGGCCAGGGCCTGGCCTCCGCGGTCGGGATGGCCATGGCGGCTCGCCGGGAGCGTGGCCTTTTCGATCCCGACACCGCGCTAGGTGAGAGCCCCTTCGATCACCATATCTACGTCATCGCCTCCGACGGCGACATCGAGGAGGGCGTCACCTCCGAGGCATCCTCCCTGGCCGGCACTCAGGAGCTCGGGAACCTCGTGGTGTTCTACGACTCCAACCGGATCTCCATCGAGGACGACACCGCAATTGCGCTGTCAGAGAACACCGCCGCACGCTATGCGGCCTACGGGTGGCACGTGCAGACCGTCGAGGGCGGGGAAGACGTCGTCGGCATCCTGGACGCGATCAACGCAGCGAAGGCCGAGACCGGCCGACCCTCGCTGATCGTGCTGCGCACCGTGATCGCCTACCCGGCACCGAACAAGATGAACACCGGCGCCGCGCACGGCTCCGCCCTGGGCGCCGACGAGGTGGCCGCGGTCAAGAAGATCCTTGGATTCGACCCGCAACAGTCCTTCGTCGTGGAGCCTGAGGTGCTCGAACACACCAGGCGGGTGATGGGCCGCGGCCAGGCCGCGCACGCGCAGTGGCAGCACTCCTTCGACTCCTGGCGCCAGGCCAACCCGTCCGGCGCCGCGTTGTTCGACCGCCTCGTCCGCCGGGAACTGCCCGCCGGCTGGGCGGAGAAACTGCCCACCTGGGAGCCGGACGCAAAAGGCCTGGCGACCCGCAAGGCGTCCGGCGAGGTGCTGTCCGCGATCGGCGAGGCGCTCCCTGAGTTGTGGGGCGGCTCGGCGGATCTCGGCGAGAGCAACCTCACCACGATCAAGGGAGCCGACTCGTTCGGCCCCGAGAAAACCTCCACGAAGATGTGGACCGCTCACCCCTACGGGCGCACGCTGCACTTCGGGGTGCGTGAGCATGCCATGGGAGCGATCCTCAACGGGATCGTGCTGCACGGACCGACCCGGCCCTACGGCGGCACCTTCCTGATCTTCAGTGACTACATGCGTCCGGCGGTGCGGCTGGCCGCGCTGATGGAATTGCCGGTCATTTACGTGTGGACGCACGACTCGATCGGTCTGGGCGAGGACGGCCCGACCCACCAGCCGGTCGAGCACTTGGCCGCGCTGCGGGCCATCCCTGGCCTGGACGTAGTCCGGCCCGCGGATGCCAACGAGACCGCAGCGGCGTGGAAGGCACTGCTGAAGAAGGGCCAGCAGCCCACCGGGCTGGCCCTGACCCGGCAGAGCGTGCCCGTCCTGGAGGGCACCGACGCTGAGGGTGTCGCTCGTGGTGGTTACGTACTCGCCGATACCGCGGCCGAGGCCGGCGACGGGCTACCCGACGTGCTGCTGATCGCCACTGGCTCCGAAGTGCAGTTCGCCGTCGCCGCCCAGCAGACGCTAGCGGCCGAGGGAGTCAGGGGCCGAGTGGTGTCGATGCCGTGCGTGGAGTGGTTCGACGCTCAGGACCAGGCTTACCGCGACCGGGTACTACCGCCGATGGTGAAGGCGCGGGTAGCCGTCGAGGCCGGCGTCGCGATGCCGTGGCACCGCTTCGTTGGCGATCACGGGGAGGTGGTCTCGCTGGAGCATTTCGGTGCCTCCGCCGACTGGCAGACCCTGTTCCGTGAATTCGGCTTCACCGCCGAGGCAGTGACCGACGCGGCCCGCCGTACGCTGGGTCGCATAGCGGACTAGCACCCCTAGCAAACGGGAGAGTCCCTGATGGGCAGCACCGATACTTTGCAGGCCCTGTCCGAGGCGGGCGTGTCGATCTGGTTGGACGATCTGTCCCGGCAGCGGATCAATTCGGGCAACCTGGCCAGCCTGATCACCGATTACCACGTGGTCGGGGTGACCAGCAACCCGACGATTTTCGCCGCTGCGGTGGCTCACGCAGACGACTACGCGGCGCAGGTGAACGAGCTGGCTGCCCGCGGCGCGTCAGTGGACGAGGCCGTGCGCGAGATCACCGTGGCCGACGTGCAACTGGCCTGCGACGTGTTCAGCGGGACCTGGGAGACCACCGCAGGGGTGGACGGCCGGGTGTCGCTAGAGGTCGATCCCCGGCTGGCGCGGCAGACCGAGGCCACCCTTGCCCAGGCCCGCGAGCTGTGGAAGGTGGTCGACCGACCCAACCTCATGATCAAGATTCCGGCGACGGCGGAGGGCCTGCCCGCGATCACCGGTGCGGTGGGAGACGGGATCAGCGTCAACGTCACCCTGGTTTTTTCGGTGCCGCGCTACCGCGAGGTGATGGCGGCGTTCTTCGCCGGCCTGGAGCAGGCCAGGGCCAATGGGCACGAGCTAGCGAGCATCGCGTCGGTTGCCTCGTTCTTCGTCTCCCGGGTGGACACCGAGGTGGACAACCGGCTGGAGGCGATCGGCACCGACCAGGCTCTGGCGCTGCGCGGGCAGGCCGCGGTGGCCAATGCCCGGCTGGCCTACGCGGCCTACCAGCAGGACTTCGCGACCGAGCGCTGGGCTCGGCTAGTGGAGCTCGGGGCACGGCCGCAGCGGCCGCTGTGGGCCTCCACCGGGGTGAAGAACCCGGCCTACCCGGACACCAAGTACGTCACCGAACTGATCGCGCCGGGGGTGGTGAACACGATGCCGGAGAAGACTCTGCTCGCCCTCGCTGACCATGGCCAGGTACCCGGCGGCCAGGTGTCGGGTACGGCCGAGCAGGCCCAGCGCACCTTCGACGAGCTGGCCCGAGCTGGGATCGACCTCGACGACGTGTTCGTCGTGCTCGAGCGCGAGGGTGTGGAGAAGTTCGAGGCATCCTGGGCCGAGCTGGGCGCGACGGTAGCCGCACAACTGTCCAAGGCCGCGTTGGATTCGGACGGTTGACCGCTGATGTCGCAGCTCGCCGTCGATATCTGCTCCCCTGATCTGGCAGGTGAGGCGGGGTCGCTGGTCGACAAGCTCGTTACGGAGCGGGTGGCATCCGCGCTGGCGCGTCAGGATCCGACGCTGTGGGGTGCACAGGCCGAACCAGAAGCCGCCCGGCGGCTGGCCTGGGTGGCGCTGCCGGAGACCTCCCGGCCGCTGCTGGCCACCATCGAAGCGCTGCGGGCCGACCTGCACTCCGACGGCATCGATCGGGTCGTGCTGGCCGGGATGGGTGGCTCGTCGCTGGCCCCGGAGGTCATCTGCGCCACTGACAAGGTGGCGCTGACCGTGCTGGACACCACCGACCCCGGCCAGGTAGCCGATGCACTGGCCGGGGATCTGGAGCGCACCGTGCTGGTGGTGTCATCGAAATCGGGCTCCACGGTAGAGACCGACAGCCACCGGCGGGTGTTCGCCGCCGCGTTCGCCGCGGCGGGGCTGGACCCGGCGGCGCACCTGGTGGTGGTAACCGACCCAGGATCGCCACTGCAGCAGATCGCCGATGCCGAGGGCTACCGCGCGGTCATCACCGCCGACCCGGACGTGGGCGGGCGCTACTCGGCGCTGACCGCCTTCGGCCTGGTCCCGGCCGGCCTGGCCGGGGCGGACATCGCGAACCTGCTGGACGACGCGGCGGAGGCGGCGCCGCTGCTGGCCGTCGACGATCCAGCGAACCCGGCGCTGCAGCTGGCCGCCGCGCTGGCTGCCGGACATGCCGCTGGTGCGGACAAGGTGGTGCTTGCTGACACCGGCTCGGGGATCGTCGGCTTCGGCGACTGGGCCGAGCAGCTCATCGCCGAGTCCACCGGCAAGGACGGCACCGGGCTGCTGCCGGTCGTGGTGGAGGGGCCCGCCGCGCCCGGCTTCGCGGACGCCGGACCGGATGCCATCCCGGTCGCGATCGGCCCTGGCACCGAAGCGGCCGCGGTGGCCGTCACCGGCACTCTGGGTGGGCAGTTTCTGCTCTGGGAGCACGCCACCGCGGTGGTCGGCCGGCTACTGGGGATCAACCCGTTCGATCAGCCCGATGTGGAGGCCGCGAAAGTCGCCGCGCGGGCCCTACTCGACAGTGTCATCGGCACACCGGCCACCGGGCCGGCTGTTAAGCCCGCGTTCATCGACGGTGACGTCGCGATACACCCCGTCGGCGGCTGGATGCCGGCTGGCGTGAAAACCCTGAGCGACGCGCTGCGGGCCCTGGTCGCCGCCATCCCCGATCGTGGCTACCTCGCGGTGCAGGCTTACCTGGACCGCATCGCCGACGCCTCCGCCGCGGTGCTGCGCGCCGAATTCGCCCGCCGCACTCACATACAGACCACCTTCGGATGGGGTCCTCGATTCCTGCACTCGACCGGCCAGTACCACAAGGGCGGCCACCAGAACGGGTCGTTTCTGCAGCTGACCGGTGAGGTCGTCGAGGACATCCCGGTGCCGGGCACCGCGTTCACTTTCGGAGACCTGCAGCGGGCCCAGGCGCTGGGTGACGCCGAGGTGCTCGTCCGGCGTGGCCGCCCGGTGCTGCGACTGCACCTGATCGACCGGGTGGCCGGGCTGGTCCAAGTGGTGCGCGCGGTGCAGGAGCTCGGGTCATGACCACCAGCTGGGTCAACCCGCTCCGGGACAGCCGGGACAAGCGACTGCCCCGGATTGCCGGCCCGTGCGGTGTCGTGGTCTTCGGCGTGACCGGGGACCTGTCCCGCAAGAAGCTGATGCCGGCGATTTACGACCTGGCCAACCGCGGACTGCTGCCACCAGGTTTCTCATTGGTCGGCTTCGCCCGCCGAGATTGGGGCGACGAGAACTTCGCAGAGCTAGTCCACGACGCGGTCCGAGCGCATGCCCGCACCCTGTTCCGGGAGGAGGTCTGGGCCCGGCTGGCCGAGGGCATCCGGTTCGTGCCCGGCAGCTTCGAGGACGACGCGGCCTTCGACGAGCTCGCGGCCGTGGTCGCGGAGCTCGATCGGGAACGGGGCACCAGCGGCAACCACGCCTTCTACCTGTCCATCCCACCCGCGATGTTTCCAGTGGTGCTCAAGCAGCTCGCTCGCACAGGGCTGGCGGCGCAGGACGTCGAACACTGGCGCCGAGTGGTCATCGAAAAGCCGTTTGGGCACGACCTGCGCAGTGCCCGCGAACTCAACGAGATCGTCAACGACGTCTTCCCCGAGGAGTCGGTGTTCCGCATCGACCATTACCTCGGCAAGGAGACCGTCCAGAACATTCTCGCGCTGCGCTACGCCAACCAGCTTTACGAACCGATCTGGAACAGCCACTACGTGGATCATGTGCAGATCACCATGGCCGAGGACATCGGGCTGGCGGGCCGCGCCGGCTACTACGACGGCATCGGGGCCGCTCGAGACGTGATTCAGAACCACCTGCTGCAGCTGCTCGCTCTCACCGCGATGGAGGAGCCACTGTCCTTCTCCCCCGATTCGCTGCGCGGCGAGAAAATCAAAGTGCTCTCGGCGACCAAGCTCGTGGAGCCGTTGGATGAGACCACCGCACGCGGCCAGTACACTGCTGGCTGGCAGGGCGGCACCAAGGTCGTCGGGTACCTCGACGAACTGGGCATTCACAACGACTCCACCACCGAGACCTTCGCCGCGATCATGCTGCATGTGGACAACCGTCGGTGGGCCGGGGTGCCGTTCTTCCTCCGCACCGGCAAGCGGCTGGGCCGGCGGGTCACCGAGATCGCGGTGATCTTCAAGCGAGCCCCTCACCTGCCCTTCGAGGAGACCATGACCGAGGAGCTCGGACAGAACGCCCTGGTCATCCGGATTCAGCCGGACGAGGGCGTCACGATCAGGTTCGGCTCCAAGGTGCCCGGAACCGCGATGGAGGTCCGTGACGTCACGATGGACTTCCGTTACGGCACAGCGTTCACCGAGTCCTCGCCCGAGGCGTACGAGCGGCTGCTGCTGGACGTGCTGCTCGGCGAGCCGTCGTTGTTCCCGGTCAACGCCGAGGTGGAGCTGGCCTGGGCGATCCTGGACCCGGTGCTCGAGCACTGGGCCAAGCAGGACAGGCCCGAGCCCTACCCTGCAGGTACCTGGGGGCCGCCGTCCGCGGACCGGATGATCGCCAGGACCGGACGCACCTGGAGACGGCCGTGACCGCTGCGTGGGCCGGCCCGCGCAAGGATTACTGACATGCGATGCGTAGTGTTCGGCGCCACTGGCTACCTCGGTGGCAGGCTCGTCCCCGCATTGCTTGCCGCCGGTCACCAGGTGCGCGCGGTGGCGCGCACCCCCGGCAAGCTGGCCGCGGTAGCGGGCACTCTTCGAACCCCGCGGGCTGGCGGGACATCTCTACTGGACAACCATCGCCCCCTTCCATGGCATCGTCTTCGGCGGCATGGTCCGCAATATCACCGGCACCGCCGAGCATCACGCTGCCCCTGCATCGTGTCCGGCCACCCGCGGTAGGCCAGCACGATGAGTGTGGCGATCGCGCTGTTCACCCGCGATCTACGGGTGAACGACAGCCCTGTGCTGCACGCCGCCTGCCACGCCCGCCTGATCACCGCGAGTTTCCTCACCAAGACCCTGTACCTGGACTGGCGCATCGGCGCCCGGCACTTCCTCGATTTACTCGTCGACGCCGACGTCGCCAACAACCAGCTCAACTGGCAATGGGTCGCCGGCACCGGCACCGACACCCGACCCAACCGGATCCTCAATCCCCTGCGGCAGGCCAAACGCTACGACCCATCCGGTGACTACGTCCGCCGCTACCTCCCCGAACTCCACGGCATCCCCGGCCCCGCGGTACACCAACCCTGGAAACTGGACCCACACCACCGAGCTCGCCTGCACTACCCCGAGCCCATCATTGACCTTCGCGACGGGGCGGATTACTTCCGCACCGCCCGCGACAAAACCGCTAGCATAACTCGGGTCGTACCCGGAGGAGAACAATGACTTCCCTTGCCGGAGGCGAGCAATGATCGTCGACCTACCTTCGACAACCACGTCCGCGGTGAACCACGTATTGGTCGACATGCGGGAGCGCGGCGGCGCGGTAGCCGTGGGCCGGGTGCTCACCCTGGTGATCGTCACCGACGACTCCGCGCAGGTCGAAGAGTCGATCGAGGCCGCCAACGAGGCCAGCAGGGAGCATCCCTGCCGGGTGCTCGTGGTAGCGAGAGGGCTCAAGCGGGCCGGGATCCGGCTGGACGCACAGATCCGCGTCGGTGGTGACGCCGGCGCCTCCGAGGTGCTCGTGCTGCGTCTGTATGGCCCGCTGGCCGACCATGGAGACAGCGTAGTGGTACCGCTGCTGCTGCCAGATTGCCCGGTGGTCGCGTGGTGGCCGGGGGTGGCCCCTCCAGTCCCCGCGCAGGACCCCATCGGAGTGCTGGCGCAGCGCCGGATAACTGACGCCGCCGCGGCCCGTCAGCCGATCAAGGCGCTGGAGATCCGCCACACCTCCTACGCTGACGGGGACACCGACCTGGCGTGGACCCGGCTCACTCCGTGGCGCGCGCTGCTCGCCGCGGCGCTCGATCTGCCTCCCTATGAGGATGTCGAGGCGGTCACCGTCACGGGCGGTGCGGACAACCCGTCCACCGATCTGCTCGCCGGCTGGCTGCGGTCCCGCCTGCAAGTCCCGGTCCGCCGTCGCGCCAGCGGTCCCGGCGGCGGGATCACCTCGGCGGTGCTGGAGCGTCGTTCCGGCCCGGTGGAATTGATCCGGCCCGCCGAGAAGGTGGGCACCTTGCGCCAGCCGGGTCAGCCCAACCGCCAGGTGCCGTTGAAGCGCCGCCCGGTGCGAGACTGCCTCGCCGAGGAGCTGCGCCGGCTGGATCCCGACGAGATCTACCAGGCCGCGCTGCAGGCGCTGACCGAGGTGAACAGCCGGGCCGCGACCACCCCCCGTCGCACCATTTCGGCGAAGGGCTCGGGTGACGCGCGGAGTGAGACCCGGGGCGACCAGTGAGCCGCCCCGACGTGGTGGTGCACGCCACCGCGGAGGTGCTCGCCGCGGCGACCGCCGCCCGGCTGGTCACCCGGATCGTGGACATTCAGACCGCTTCAGGGTCGGCATCAGTGGTGCTGACCGGTGGACGCACCGGTATCGCGGTGCTCCGTCAGCTAGCGAACACCCAAGCCGCCGCGGCAGTGGACTGGCGCCGGCTGGATGTCTACTGGAGCGACGAGCGCTTCCTTCCCAGTGGTCACCCGGATCGCAACGAGACCCAGGCTCGCGAGGCGCTACTCAACCACGTCGGGGTGGATCCCACCCGGGTTTACCCGATGGGTGCCTCCGACGGCCCTTGGGGGGACGACCCAGACGCCGCCGCCCGGGCCTACGAAGACCTCCTGGTGCGCCAACTGCGGCCGGAGGATCGCGGCCCGGCGCCGTCGTTCGACATCTGCTGTCTCGGCGTCGGCGAAGACGGCCACGTCGCCTCGGTGTTTCCCGGCTCCCCGGCGGTCTATGAGACCGAACGCGCGGTGATCGGCGTGCGGGGCAGTCCCAAGCCGCCGCCTACCCGGATCACCCTGACCCTGCCGGCCATTCGGTGTGCCGCGGAGGTGTGGTTGATCGCCTCAGAGTCGGAGAAGGCCGCAGCAGTGACAATGGCACTGCGCGGCGCCGGGGAGGTGCAGGTGCCCGCCGCGGGCGCCACCGGCCGCCGCCGCACGCTGTGGCTACTGGACCGAGCCGCCGCCGCCAAGCTCCCCACCGACCTCCTCCCCCGCTAACCGCCGGTGCGTCGCGCAGTGTCGATTCATTCGGTGCGAGAAGTCGTCTACCCCCTCGCGGGGGCGCCCAACATCAGGGCTCGCGTGCCGCCTTCAGCCTAGCCAGCGCCTCCGCGAGGATGGCCTCGCCGTCGGCATCGGATCGGCGTTCCTTCACGTAGGCCAAGTGCGTCTTGTAGGGCTCGTTACGCCGCGCGTCCGGTGGCCGCTGCTCGTTGCGCCCGGCCGGAAAACCGCACCGCGGGCAGTCCCAGACCTCGGGTACCTCAGCCTCAACCGCGAACGACGGGCGAGACTCATGCCCGTTCGCGCACCAGTAGGTGACCCGACGACGGGGGGCAGTCTCTCCCCGCTCGGACTCCCCCATCGGACCTGCTCCGACCCGCGTACCGCGGATCGCATTACCGCTTGCCATTGATCGCCTCACCTCGCGGAACCGCCCCGGGTGTCACCCGGAGCCGCTCAGCCGATCTTGATCAGGAGTCCGACCCCCACGATGGAGATCACCCACACCGAGCTGACGAACAGCGTCAGCCGATCCAGGTTCTTTTCCACGACGCTGGATCCGGACAGACTCGATTGGACGCCGCCGCCGAACAGGCTAGACAACCCTCCACCGCGACTTCGGTGCAATAAGATCAACAGGATCAGCGCGATGCTGGTGGCCAGGAGCACGATCTGCAGGAAGGTCTTCATCACACCCTCGTCGGACAACGACTGATTCGCAAGATTACCCCGTCCCGCAACCGACCGCGCCCCCCGCCTCTTGGTCCTCTTGGTCACGGCCATTCACGTTATGGCAGGGGGCCCCCTGCGGCCAGCGCACAGAGCTTCGCGAACTCGTCGGCGTCCAGGCTGGCGCCGCCCACCAGGGCACCGTCGATGTCTGGTTCGGCGACGAGATCGGCGATATTGCTCGATTTGACCGATCCGCCGTAGAGCACCCGGACGTCGTCGGCAACCGCGGTGCCGTACTTGTCCGCCAACGCCTCCCGCAGCGCGCCGCAGACCTCCTGCGCGTCGCCCGGTGTGGCGACCCGACCGGTGCCGATCGCCCAGATGGGCTCATAGGCCACGACGACGGTTCGGACCTGCTCAGCGGACAGGCCCTTGAGCCCGGCGCGCAGTTGCCCGGTGCTGTGCGCCAGGTGTCCGCCAGCCTCACGGATCTCCAGGCCTTCGCCCACGCACAGGATCGGGACCAGCCCATTGCGCAGCGCAGCCCGCACTTTGCTGGCCACGACCCCGTCGTCCTCACCGTGGTGTTCACGCCGCTCGGAGTGCCCGACGACGACGCAGCTGCAGGCCAGCTTGGCCAACATCGGTCCGGACACGTCGCCGGTGTAGGGCCCGGAGTCCTTCGGGGCCAGGTCCTGCGCGCCGTAGCCCACCAGCAACTTGTCCCCCTCAATGAGGGCCTGCACGCTGCGCAACGCGGTGAACGGCGGAAGCACCACCACCTCGACTTTGGCGAAGTACTTCTCCGGCAGGGCGAAGGCGAGCTTCTGCACCAGGGCGATGGCCTCGAGATGGTTGAGGTTCATCTTCCAGTTGCCTGCTAGCAGCGGTTTCCTGGGCATTGCCTACTCCTCCAGTACCGCGACGCCGGGCAGGGTCTTGCCCTCGAGAAACTCCAGAGACGCGCCACCGCCGGTGGAGATATGCGAGAATCCGTCCTCGGGCAGGCCCAGCAGCCGCACGGCGGCCGCCGAGTCACCGCCGCCGACGACGCTGAACGCGGCCGACCCTGCGATGGTCTCGGCGACCCCGAGGGTACCCGCCGCAAATGGGCTGAGCTCGAACACACCCATGGGGCCGTTCCAGAACACCGTGGCCGCTGCGGCCAGCGCCGCGGCGAAGTCACGCACCGTCTCGGGGCCGATGTCCAGGCCCATCCACCCGTCCGGGATCTCCCCGGCGGGCACCGTGCGGGTATTCGCGTCCGCCGCGAACTTGTCGGCGACGACCACGTCGTGGGGCAGCCGGATCGTGTCGCCGGAGGCTTCCAGCAGCCGGGCGCACACCTCCACCATGTCCTGCTCCAGCAGCGAATCACCCACCGGATAGCCGCCCTGGGCGGCCAGGAAAGTAAAGCACATCCCGCCGCCGACAAGCAGGGTATCCACCTTCGGCAGCAACGCCTCGATCACGCCGAGCTTGTCGGACACCTTCGACCCACCCAGCACCACGGCGTAGGGACGGTCCGGTGCTTCAATGAGCCGCCGCAGGGTGGTCAGCTCGGCGAGCACCAGGGTGCCGGCATAGGCCCGCAACCGCTCGGCGACGTCGACGACCGAGGCCTGCACGCGATGCACCACGCCGAACCCGTCGGAGACGAATGCACCGTCGCGACCCACCAGTGCGGCGAGCTCGTCGGCCAGCGCGCCCCGCTCGGCGGCATCCTTGGAGGTCTCCCGCGGGTCGAAGCGGACGTTCTCCAGCAGCGCGACCGCACCGTCAGCCAAGCCGGCCACCGCCTCGCGAGCCGAGTCGCCGACGACGTCGGTCGCCGCCACCACCGGGGCACCCAGCAACTCGCCTAACCGTGCGGCAACCGGGGCCAGTGAGTACGCCGGGTCAGGTTCCCCTTTGGGGCGTCCCAGGTGGGCTGTCACCACCACCCGGGCCCCAGCGCTGGTCAGCGCCCGCAGGGTAGGCAGTGAGGCCCGGATCCGGCCGTCGTCAGTGATCCGGCTTGTGCCTGAGGATTGGGCATCCACAGGCACGTTGAGGTCGGTTCGAACCAGCACGGACCGGCCCGACACGCCCACGGCGAGCAGATCGTCGAGCGTCCTCACAGCTGCGAGCCGACTAGCACGATCAGATCAGCCAACCGGTTGGAGTAACCCCATTCGTTGTCGTACCAGCCGACGATCTTGACCTGGTTGCCGATCACCTTGGTCAACAGCGAGTCGAAGATGCATGACGCCGGGTCGGTGATGATGTCGGAGGACACGATCGGCGCGTCGCTGTAGCGCAGGATGCCCTTCAGCGGACCATCGGCAGCGGCCCGGAAGGCCTCGTTGACCTCCTCGACACTGGTCTCGCGAGAGACCGAGACGGACAGATCGGTGATCGATCCATTGGGGATCGGCACCCGCAGCGCGTAGCCGTCCAGCTTTCCGTTGAGCTCGGGCAGCACCAGCCCGATGGCTTTGGCGGCCCCGGTGGAGGTCGGCACGACATTGATTGCGGCGGCCCGAGCCCTGCGCAGGTCCTTGTGCGGGCCGTCCTGCAGGTTCTGATCCTGGGTGTAGGCGTGGATGGTGGTCATCAGGCCCTGCTCGATGCCCAGCGCGTCGTTGAGCACCTTGGCCATCGGGCCCAGGCAGTTGGTGGTGCACGAGGCGCAGGAGATCACCGTCTGAGACCCGTCCAGCCTGGAGTCGTTGACCCCGAGCACAACGGTGAGGTCCTCACCCTTGGCCGGCGCGGAGACGACCACCTTCTTCGCGCCGCCCTCATCGACATGCTTTCGAGCGTCCTTCGCCGTGGTGAAGAAGCCGGTCGACTCCAGCACCACATCGACGCCCAGGGCACCCCAGGGCAGCGCACCCGGGTCCCGCTCCGCCAGCGCCTTGATGGTCTTGCCGCCCACCGCGATGCCGTCGTCGGTGACGTGCACGTCCTCTTTCAGCCGGCCCAGCACACTGTCGTACTTCAGCAGGTGCGCCATGGTCGCGATGTCGCCGAGGTCGTTGAACGCCACCACCTCGATGTCATGGCCGCCGGACTGCACGGCGCGCCAGAAGTTTCGCCCGATGCGGCCGAATCCGTTGATCCCTACCCGAACGGTCACTTTGACCTCTCCTCTCCACGCAGACCAGCTGCCACGGCCGGCACGGCTGCATTGCCCTGGCTCTGGGCCGCCACCCTATCGGCCGGATGCCATCGCGCAGGCCCCCCGGGAGGGGGAGCTGCGGGGGTGTTCACGACGTCACGCCTCCAGCATGTCAGGGGTGACCACAGACTCAGTGTCCGGCAACCCGAGATCCTCGGCCCGCCGGTCGGCCATCGCGAGCAGCCGGCGGATCCGGCCCGCCACCGCGTCCTTGGTCATCGGCGGATCAGCGAGCTGGCCAAGCTCCTCCAGCGAGGCCTGCCGGTGCTCCAGCCGCAGCCGGCCAGCAGTGAGCAGGTGCCCTGGGATGTCCTCGCCGAGCAGCTCCATGGCGCGGCGGACCCGCGCCGCTGAGGCCACCGCCGCGCGCGCGGACCGGCGCAGGTTGGCGTCATCGAAGTTGGCCAGCCGGTTGGCGGTGGCGCGGACCTCGCGGCGCACCCTGCGTTCTTCCCAGGCCAGCACCGAGTCGTGAGCGCCGATCCGGGTCAGCAGCGCACCGATGGCGTCCCCGTCGCGGACCACCACCCGATCGGCGCCCCGGACCTCGCGCGCCTTGGCCGCGATGCCCAGCCGGCGGGCTGCCCCCGCAGGTCGTCTCCGGTGGTCTCTGCGATGCCGAGGCCTCCTGGCGCGGTGCGTTCCTCGCGCACGGGTCGCTCACCGAGCCTGGCCGCTCTGCCGCGCTGGAGGTGACCTGTCCGGGGCCGGAGGCGGCGC
>DASYIL010000288.1:0-2835 GCA_035997545.1 Pseudonocardiaceae bacterium | reverse complement strand
ATGGAGGGCAACATCCTCGCCCGACCGCGGCCGATCATGCCAAGCGTCGGGCTGCACGAAAGGTGACCGAGGATCTGCCCGACCGCTACCAGCGTCTTGTGGCCCAGCAGGATCAGACCACCTACATCCACTTGACCGAGGCCCGGGTGGTGGCTTCCGGTGTCAGTCCACTGCCCGCTGCCGGGATGCACTGGCGAGGACGGCTCTCAGTGGTTGTCAGCGTTCATCACGCCACGCCAACGTCTCACGGCATGCAGTCGGCATATCTTGGTGCGGGTGGTTGAGGGCGGCACCTGGACGACGAGCCGCCGGTCTGGTCAGCTGAACCGGTGAGGGCTCCGGCCGGCTGCTGCTCGGCGGCCGGTTCCTGACAGCCGGCTTCGCCATGAGACGAGCCGCAGGCTGGGCGGAACAAACCCGAGTCGCCACTCCGTCCTCAGCACGCAGTCTTAGCGAGATCCTCGGTGTCGGGGCGACAGCGCTTGTGCCCAGACCGGAGGGAGACACGAACGTTCCACACACCGCTCTATAGTGGAAGCGGCAGGAGCCCGCCCGGCGGGGGTCCCGGCGGCGTGCGTGTAGCGTTGGAATGGTCGGCGCCGATCGAGTCCCCGTCGTGTCCGTTTCGGGGCTTGATCTGGACTGACAGGGGCTGGCTGCCATGAGACTGCTCGGTGAGAGCCTGCGTGGTGGGGTCGGTAGGGGTGGCTGAGCGTGGCGCGGTGACGCGGGCGGTGCTGGAGATCGCCAGCGACGTCGGGGATGAGCGTGCGTTGGCCGAGCAGGTCTGTCGAGCGTATGTGGTGGGCCTGGATGTTGATGGTGCGGCGATCTCGCTGGCGACCGCGAGCACCTCGAGTCAGACGTTGTGTGCTACTGATGCGACGGCGGAGTTGCTGGAAGATCTTCAGTTCAGTCTTGGGGAGGGCGCGTGTGTGGAGGCGGCGGTGACCGGGCGGCCGGTGCTGGTCGCTGACATGCAGCACGCCACCGAGGTGAGCCGCTGGCCGGCCTTCGCCGCGGCCGTGGTGGAGCAGTCCGAGGTGGGTGCGCTGTTCGCGGTGCCGTTGCAGTGGGGAACGATCAACCTCGGGGTACTGGACCTGTATCGCAAGGCTCCGGGTTCGCTGAGCGATGCGCAATTACGGGATGTGATGAGCGCTGCGGACATGGCCGCACTGATGTTCCTGGGGGTACGCACCGATCCCGGTGACGGAGTGTGGCTGGACCGCTCGTTGCGCGGCCGTGCGGAGATCCACCAGGCGACCGGCATGGTGTTGGTCCAGCTCGGGGCCAGCGCGACCGACGCGCTGGCCCGGATGCGGGCGTATGCTTTCGCTGAGCAGCGGTTGCTCAGTGACGTCGCCCACGATGTGGTGTCCGGACGATTGCGCTTCACCCAGGGCATGATGTAGCCCGGAGATCCTGCGGCGGGTCCTTGGCGGAGGGGATCTGAGATGAGTCAGGTAGGAAGTGGCCGCGAGCAGCTGCTGAGCAGGGCATTTGTTAGGCTCGCGGACACCCTGGTTGATGACTACGACATCATCGAGCTGCTGGACCGGCTGGTGGGCTACTGCGTGGAGCTGCTGGCCGCCGACGCGGCCGGACTCCTGCTCGCCGACTCCCAGGGCACCCTGCAGGTGGTGGCGTCCTCGCAGGAGAACGCCAGGGTGATGGAGCTGCTGCAGCTCCAGGCTGACCAGGGCCCCTGCATGGAGTGCTTTAGCACCGGTGCGCCGGTGAGTGTCCCGGATCTGGCGGATGCGGCCGGGCGGTGGCCGGTGTTTGTGGCCGCTGTCGCCGAGCGGGGGGCTTATCGGTCGGTGCATGCGCTGCCGCTGCGGCTGCGCGGTGAGGCGATTGGGGCGATGAATCTGTTCCACGGCCAGCCGGGTGCCCTGCCCGACGCTGATCTGGCGGTGGGTCAAGCGTTGGCCGACGTCGCGACGATCGGGATCCTGCAGGAACGCGCCATCCGCCGCAGTGACGTGATTACTGCGCAGTTGCAGGCCGCGCTGAACAGTCGGGTGATCATCGAGCAGGCCAAGGGGGTGCTCGCTCAGCGCGGGAACCTGAGCATGGACGAGGCCTTCGACCGGCTGCGCCGCTACGCCCGCAACCACAACGCACGGCTCAGCGAGGTGGCCCGCAAAGTCATCGAGACCGACCTCGCCGCCGACGTGCTTGACGCACCCGCCGTGCGGAGTCGATCAGCCGACCAGCGGTGAACTCGGCTCCTGCCGTCGCCCTCGACCGGCGTGGTAGACCATGTGGGCACGGATCGACAACCTCCGAACCCGGGAGTTGGGCACGCCGGGAGAGCTGCGCGACTGGTTGAACTCCCTTGTGTTGTCCGGAACGAAACGCGCTACCGCTGAGCTCCTGGACATCGACTACCGCGTCGAGCCGAGGACCTGCCCCACGTCGGCGAGTGTCTTGTAGTGGTCGACAGCGCCGAGATCAGCCTCGCCGAGGCCGAGGTCACGGCCGTCGACATCGTCCCGTTTTACGAGGTCACCCGTTCACCGCCTTAGCTCGCTCCGTGCGAGCAGCATCTCAGGCGATAGTGACCTCCCGGTCCGCTGGGTCGCTCACGCCGAGCGCAGCCCGCCGCCTTGATCAAGGAGAGCGGGCGACGGGAATCGAACTCGCACCACCAGTTTGGAAGGCTGCGCCCGGTGCGTGGTCAGGACTCGGGACCTGCGGTGGGCAGGGTCATGGTGCCGCGTTGTTGACCGTGGTTGACCGGTCGTAATGGCACGCTGATGGCACGGGTGTTGGTCTGCCGGAGGATGGGAGGGGTGGAAGTGGGTATCCCATCGCGTCGGCGAGCTT
>DASYIL010000287.1:0-10495 GCA_035997545.1 Pseudonocardiaceae bacterium | reverse complement strand
GCCGACGGCGAAGTGATCGACGGCGTCGCTTCAGTGGATGAATCGGCGATCACGGGCGAATCTGCGCCCGTCATCCGCGAATCGGGCGGGGACTTCTCCTCGGTCACCGGCGGCACCACGGTGCTGTCCGACTGGATCATCGTGAAGATCACCTCCAAGCCGGGAGAGTCCTTCGTCGACCGGATGATCGCGCTGGTCGAGGGTGCGCAGCGGCGCAAGACTCCCAACGAGATCGCCCTGACCATCCTGCTGTCCACCTTGACGATCATCTTCCTGCTCACCGTGATTGCTTTGCAGCCGATGGCCGCCTACTCCGGGCAGCTGCAGGACGTCATCGTGCTGGTCGCGCTGCTGGTCTGCCTGATCCCGACGACCATCGGTGCCCTGCTGTCGGCCATCGGTATCGCCGGGATGGATCGCCTGGTGCAGCGCAACGTGCTGGCCACCTCGGGCCGCGCGGTGGAGGCTGCCGGGGACGTTAGCACGCTGCTGCTGGACAAGACCGGCACGATCACCTTCGGCAACCGGCAGGCCACCGAGTTGATCCCGGTCGGGGGTGCGCTGCTGGTCCAGCTGGCCGCCGCGGCGCGGCTGTCCAGCCTCGCCGACGGCACCCCGGAGGGCCGCAGCATCATCGAGCTGTGCGCGGCCGAGCACCACCTGCCCACGGAGCTCGACGACGTCGAGTGGGCCGCGGAGTTCGTTCCGTTCAGCGCGCAGACCCGGATGTCCGGTATCGACATCGGCGCGGACCGGCAGGTGCGCAAGGGTGCGGCCAGCGCCGTCGCGGCCTGGGTGCGCTCACACGGCGGCACGGTGCCCGACGAGGTGGACGGGATAGTCAAGGAGATCTCCCAGCAGGGGGCTACCCCGCTGGTCTGCGCCGAGGTGGTGGCCGGCCGGGCCCGGGTCCTGGGCGTGATCCGGCTGTCCGACGTGGTCAAGCCCGGCATGACCGAGCGGTTCACCGAGCTGCGGGCGATGGGCATCAAGACCATCATGATCACCGGCGACAATCCCCTGACCGCGCGGGCGATCGCCGCGCAGGCCGGGGTGGACGACTTCCTCGCCGAGGCCACCCCCGAGGACAAGATGGCGCTGATCCAGCGCGAGCAGGAGGGTGGCCGGCTGGTCGCGATGACCGGCGACGGCACCAACGACGCACCAGCGCTCGCCCAGGCCGACGTTGGGATGACGATGAACACCGGGACGGCCGCGGCCAAGGAGGCCGGCAACATGGTTGACCTGGACTCCAACCCGACCAAGCTCATCGACGTGGTGCAGATTGGCAAGCAGCTGCTCATCACCCGCGGCGCGCTGACCACCTTCTCTATCGCCAACGACCTGGCGAAGTACTTCGCGATCATTCCCGCGATGTTCGCCGGGATCTACCCGCAGCTGGGCCGGCTCAACGTGATGCAGCTGTCCAGCCCGAACTCGGCGATCCTGTCCGCGGTGGTGTTCAACGCGCTGATCATCGTCGCGCTGATCCCGCTGGCGCTGCGCGGGGTGCGCTACCGGCCGTCCTCGGCGGTGTCGCTGCTGCGGCGCAACCTGCTGATCTACGGCATCGGGGGCATCATCACCCCGTTCGTCGGGATCTTCCTGATCGACCTGCTCGTCCGTCTCATCCCGGGGATCTGATGCTGACCACGTTGCTCCGCCAGTCCGCAGCCGGCCTGCGAGTGCTGCTGGTGATGACCGTCCTGCTTGGCTTGGCGTATCCGTTCGCGATCTACGGCGTGTCGTGGATCCCTGGCCTGCACGCCAAGGCCGAGGGGTCGCTGGTCGAGGTTGACGGCCGCGTGGTGGGTTCCGAGCTGATTGGTATCGATCCAGTGGCCTCCGGTAGCCGGGATCCGTATTTCCATACTCGGCCCTCGGCATCGTCCAAGAACGTGCTGGGCCCGGGTGACCCATCGGTCTCCGGCGGGTCGAACCGGGCCGGTGACTCGCCCGCCCTGCTCGATGCGGTGACGAAGCGACGCGAACTGATCGCCGCCCGGGAGGGTGTCGCCCCTGCAGACGTACCCCCGGACGCTGTGACTGCCTCGGGGTCCGGGGTGGATCCCCACATCAGCCCGGCCTACGCGCAGCTGCAGGTGCCCCGGGTCGCCCGGGTGACCGGGCTTTCCCAGGACCAGGTGCGGGCACTGGTCGCCGAGCACACCACCGGGCGCCCGTTGGGTTTCCTCGGTAACCCCGCGGTGAACGTGCTGGCGTTGAACCTCGCTGTGCAGCGTGACCGCGCCGGCTGACCCACTGGCAGGGGACACTGGGGGCGTGGCTGAACACGGCTCCACCCGCCGCGGTGAGCTGCGGGTCTACCTCGGTGCCGCACCGGGCGTCGGGAAGACCTTCGCCATGCTCGGCGAGGGTCGCCGACGCGCGAGCCGCGGCACCGACGTCGTCGTCGGCTTGGTGGAGACCCACGGCCGGGAGAAGACCGCCATCCTGCTGGACGGCATGGAGGTAGTGCCGCGGCGCACCGTCGTGCACCGCGGCATGGAGCTGTCCGAGATGGACGTCGACGCGGTGCTCGCCCGGCGACCGGCGGTTGCTCTGGTCGACGAGCTGGCGCACACCAACGTGCCCGGTTCGCGCAACGCCAGGCGCTGGCAGGACATCGAGGAGCTGCTCATGGCGGGCATCACCGTGCTCTCCACAGTGAACGTGCAGCACTTGGAGTCGCTCAACGACGTGGTCGAGCGGATCACCGGTATCGCGCAGCGGGAAACGGTGCCTGACGAGGTGGTGCGACGCGCCGAGCAGGTCGAGCTGGTCGACATCACCCCGGAGGCGCTGCGCCGGCGGATGGCACACGGCAACATTTACCCCGCCAACCGCGTCGACGCCGCGCTGTCCAACTACTTCCGGCCGGGCAACCTCACCGCGCTGCGCGAGCTCGCGTTGTTGTGGGTGGCGGACCAGGTCGACGTCGCGCTGCAGCGCTACCGCGCAGAGCAGCGCATCACCGACACCTGGGAGGCCCGGGAGCGGGTGGTCGTCGCAGTCTCCGGCGGGCCGGAGTCCGAAACACTGATCCGACGGGCTGCCCGGATCGCTGCCCGCATGGGCGGTGGTGAGCTGCTGGTGCTGCACATCCTGCGCGGGGATGGCCTGGCCGGAGCGCCGCCGGCAGCCCTGACGAACCTCCGCAGGCTCGCCACAGACGTTGGGGCGACGTTCCACACCGTGGTCGGCGATGACCTTCCGAGCACCCTGCTCGACTTCGCCCGTGGGGTCAACGCCACCCAGCTGGTGCTGGGGACTTCGCGCCGGTCCCGGATTGCCCGGTTGTTCGACGAGGGCATCGGCGCGGGCGTGGTGCAGGACTCCGGGCCGATCGACGTGCACATGGTCACCCACGACCAGGCGGGTGGTGGGCTGCGGTTACCCCCGCTGCAAGGCGCGATCCCGCAGGCCCGCAAGATCACTGGCTGGGCGATGGCGCTGCTACTGCCGTTGGCGGCCACCGGCGTGGGCATCGTCGGGCGTGAGCTGTTCGACCTGGCAACCAACGTGGTGCTCTTCTTCCTCGCCATCGTCGGAGTTGCGCTGATCGGCGGGCTCGGGCCGGCGCTGGTCGCTGCGGTGGTGTCCGGGCTGCTGCTCAACTACTTCTTCACCCCGCCGATCTACAGCCTCACCATCGCCGAACCCAAGAACCTGGTGACCGTCCTCGCCATGGTGGCGGTGGCCGCGATGGTGGCGCTCGTTGTCGACCGGGCCGCTCGGCGCGCCGTGCAGGCCGCCCGGGCGCGCACCGAGGCAGCGCTGCTCGCCTCTTACGCCCGCACCGTGCTCACCGGCGCGGATCCGGTGCACAGGCTGCTGACCCAGGTGCGGGAGAACTTCGGGCTCACCTCGGTGACGCTGCTGGCGCGGCCCGGTGATGGTCGTCAGGGGGAGGGCTGGCAGCAGGTGGCCTGGACGGGTACCAACCCGTGCTCGGCGCCCGCCGAGGCCGACACCGTGATCACCGTGGACGACCAGATGCGGCTGGCGATCCGGGGCCGACCGTTGACCGCGCCGGACCGGGCCGTGCTGGAGGCCGCGGCGGGCCAGGCGGTGCTCGCACTGCGCCAGCAGCGAGCCGTCGAGCAGGCCCTCGTTTCCCAGCGCCGCGCTGAGACCACCGAGCTGCGCACCGCGCTGCTCTCTGCGGTAGGGCACGACCTGCGCACCCCGCTCACGTCTATCAAGGCGGCGGTCGGCAGCCTGCGCGATCCGCACTTGCGGCTGTCCGCAGCGGACACCGCCGAGCTGCTCGCCACCATCGAGCAGTCCACCGACCGGCTCGCCGGCCTGGTGGAGAACCTGCTCGACTCCTCCCGGCTGGCAACCGGGGCGGTGCGCCCAAACCTGCAGCCGGTCGGCTACGACGAGGTGGTCGCACGCGCGCTGGCCACCATCGACCGGTCCGACGTGGTGGTCGTGGAGATCGCTGAGGACCTGCCGCTCGTGCTCGGGGACCCCGGGCTGCTGGAGCGGGTGGTCGCCAACGTGGTGGACAACGCCCTGCGGTACGCCCACGGCGCAGCGGTGGAGGTGCGCGGTAGCGCGCATGCGGGCCGGGTCGAGCTGCGGATCGTCGACCACGGGCCGGGGCTACCGCGGGGAGCCGCCGAGACCGTGTTCGCGCCTTTCCAGCGGCTGCATCCCACCGAGCGGGGGGACCGGCAGGCCGTCAATGGCATCGGGCTGGGGCTCGCCGTTGCGAAGGGTTTCATGGAGGCAATGGGCGGCACCGTGTCTGCGGAGGACACCCCCGGTGGGGGGCTGACCGTGGTGGTCTCGCTGGCCGCTGCCCAGGTCGCTTCCGAGACGGTGGTTTCGGAGACAAGGGCGTGACCCGGGTGCTGGTGGTCGACGACGAGCCCCAGATCGTGCGTGCCCTGCAGATCAACCTCGCCGCCCGCGGTTACCAGGTGCTCACCGCAGCCGACGGGACCGGGGCGCTGCGCGTGGCCGCCGACGGGCATCCCGACGTCGTGGTGCTCGATCTCGGCCTGCCCGACCTGGATGGCACCGAGGTCATCGCCGGAATCCGCGGCTGGACCAGCGTGCCGATCATCGTGCTGTCCGCACGGACCGACTCCACGGACAAGGTCGAGGCACTGGACGCTGGCGCCGACGATTACGTCACCAAACCGTTCGGGATGGACGAGCTGCTCGCCCGGTTGCGGGCTGCGGTGCGCCGTTCCGCCGTCGGCCCGGGTGTCGACGAGCCGGTGATCGTCACCGACGCGTTTACCATTGACCGGGCCGCCAAGAAAGTGCGCCGCGGCACCGTCGAGGTGCACCTGACCCCCACCGAATGGGGCATCCTCGAGTTGCTGGTGCGCCACGCTGGCCGGTTGGTGACCCAGCGCCAACTGCTCAGCGAGGTATGGGGACCTGCATACCTGAAGGAAACCCACTACCTGCGGGTCTACCTAGCCCAGCTGCGCCGCAAACTCGAGCCTGACCCCTCCCACCCCCGCTACCTCGTCACGGAACCCGGAATGGGCTACCGCTTCGAACCGTAGATAGCCCGTCAAGTACCGCCAACCCGGTCCGCGGGCGCCTCAAACCGCCGCCAATCTCGCGCGCCGCTCGTGGCCTCACTCGAAGAACGCGACCATGCTGCGTAGCCAGAGGGACAGTTCCTTAGCCGTTCGCTACGGCATGGAGTTTGACCGCGGAAGCTGGGAACGGCGTGGTCGGGCAGCTGTCCGCGGCGTCCAGGTGCGCGGTCAACTGGTCACGCAGCCGCTGTGTAGTTACGCCGTAGTCGTGGCGGAGTATGGCTATTGGTTCGCCGGTGTGCGCATCCCAGATTTGCGCGGTCCGGTCGGCACTTCCAGTCGCGAAGCTGCGCCTGTCCGGATTGAACGCGACTCCGTGCACCCAGTCGCGGCCACGTTGGCGGCGTCGCCCAAGTTCCAGACTTGTCCGACAACAATGAAGATGGCCACGGCGGCGAGAGAGACACAGCCGAGTATCAGCTGCCTACGCCTCCGGCAGTTCCCACTGGGGCAGCATACTCCGTGTGATCACGTCGATACCCACTGTGTTGATGACTGCCGACTGAGCGCAGGACCCCGGCGGCCCAATGGGTGTGCCGACTTCAAGCGATTTCAAGCGATGAGGTGGGGCACGAATGGGTAGTGAGATCTGTCACCGTGTCAAGGACTCGTCAACCAACAGCGCGAAACCGTCAAAGATCGCAAGACCGGCCCTGCTCGGTGATGGGCAGGCGTACCGTCTGGCGAGGTGGGAGCGATCCCGGTGCATTATTGGGCCATGATCGAGCGGGGTCCGGTGCGGATGACGGCCTGGGTGCAGGGTCACGTACAGGGCGTGGGGTTTCGCTGGTGGACCCGCTGTCGGGCGCTTGAGCTGGGTCTGGCCGGCTATGCGACCAACCTGTCCGATGGGCGGGTCGAGGTGGTCGCCGAGGGCCCACAGGAGGCTTGCGAGAAGTTGCTTGCCGCGCTGCGCTCCGGGTCCACGCCCGGGTACGTGCAGCAGGTCAGTGAGCGGTTCGCCAATGCCCGGGGCGGCGTCACCGGCTTCGTCGAGCGCTGAGTGCCCGCTGGATGCGGTGACATGAGTACCCTGCCCGAGCAGCAGGGCCAGGGGGTAATTAGCTAGGGAGGGTCTGGCGCACCGTGCACTTGAAGAGCCTGACGCTGAAGGGCTTCAAGTCCTTCGCCTCGGCCACGACGCTGCGCTTCGAGCCCGGCATCACCTGCGTCGTGGGTCCCAACGGCTCGGGCAAGTCCAATGTGGTGGACGCGCTGTCCTGGGTGATGGGCGAGCAGGGCGCCAAGGCGTTGCGCGGCGGCAAGATGGAGGACGTCATCTTCGCCGGCACCGCCGGCCGCCCCCCGCTGGGCCGGGCCGAGGTCACCCTGACCATCGACAACACCGACGGCGCCCTGCCCATTGACTTCACCGAGGTGTCCGTCACCCGGCGGATGTTCCGGGATGGGGCCAGCGAGTACGAGATCAACGGCAGCAGCTGCCGGCTGCTGGACGTCCAGGAGCTGCTGAGCGACTCCGGCATCGGGCGCGAGATGCACGTCATTGTCGGGCAGGGCAAGCTCGACTCCATCCTGCAGTCCAAGCCCGAGGAGCGCCGCGCGTTCATCGAGGAAGCCGCGGGCGTCCTCAAGCACCGCAAGCGCAAGGAGAAGGCGCTGCGCAAGCTGGAGGCGATGCAGGGCAACCTCACCCGGTTGTCCGACCTCACCGCAGAGCTGCGTCGACAGCTCAAGCCGCTGGGCAAGCAGGCCGAGATCGCGCGGCGGGCCCAGGCTGTGCAGGCCGAGCTGCGCGACGCCCGGCTGCGGCTGCACGCCGATGACCTGGTGACCCTGCGCGAGGAGTTGGCCCGGGAGGAGGCCGACGAGGCGGCCGCCAGGTTCCGCCGCGCTGAGGTGGAGGGCGCGCTGGACGCGGCCCGCGCCCGGCAGTCCGGCCTGGAGCAGCAGCTCGACGCCACCACGCCACGGCTCGCGGCGGCGCAGGATACCTGGTATCGGCTCTCGGCGCTGGCCGAGCGGCTGCGCGGCACGGTGCGGTTGGCGGAGCAGCGGGCCCGGCACCTGTCCGCCCCCACCGAGCAGCATGGCCCCGGTCGTGACCCCGATGAGCTGGAGCGCGAGGCCGTGGCCGCGCAGGCTGCGGAGGCTGAACTGCACGCGGTGGTGAACGAGGCCAGGGTGGCGCTGTCCGAAGCCCTGGAGCGGCGCGCCGAGCTGGAGCAGGCCGTCGCCGACGCCGACCGGGCGCACCTGGCCGCGGTGCGCGCCGTCGCCGATCGGCGGGAGGGGCTGGCCCGGCTCACCGGGCAGGTCGAGGCGCTGCGCTCCAAGTCGGGCGCCGCCGAGGACGAGATCGAGCGGCTGTCCACCGCGCTGGCCGAGGCCCGCGAGCGGGCCGAGGGCGCACAGCAGGAGGTCGATGAGTTCCAGCCCGAGAGCGACACCCTGCATGCGGGTGAGGTGGGGCTCGACGAGCGATACCAGGCCGCGCTGGCCGCGCATGCCGTCGCCGCACAGCAGGCCGCCGAGCTCACCGCCGCACACCGGGAGGCCGAGCAGCAGCGGGCCTCGTGGCGGGCCCGGGTGGAAGCGCTGTCGCTCGGCCTGGCGCGCAAGGACGGGTCACAGACGCTGCTGGCTGCCGGGCTGCCGGGCCTACAGGGCTCGGTCGCGGCGCTGCTCACCGTGCACCCCGGCGCGGAGGCCGCGGTGGCCGCTGCACTGGGCCCGGCAGCAGAGGCCCTGGCCGTCTCCGACGCGGACGTTGCAGCCGCGGCGCTCGCCCTGTTGCGCGAGCAGGACGCCGGCCGCGCCGGCCTGCTCGTCGGTGGTGCACCGTCCGCGGTGGACCGCTCGACCTGGCCGGCGCTGCCGGATGGTGCGCGGTGGGCGGTGGATCTCGTGCAGGCGCCGGAGGTGCTGCGGCCCGCGCTGCACCGGTTGCTGGAACGCGTTGCCGTGGTCGACGACCTGGCTGCCGCCCGGACGCTGGTCGCCGCAGCGCCCAGCGCGCGCGCCGTGACCGTCGACGGCGATGTGCTCGGTGCCGACTGGGCGCACGGTGGATCGGGCCGCAGCCAGAGCGCCATCGAGGTGCAGGCTGCCGTCGACGAGGGCGAGACCCGACTGGCAGAGTCAGAAACCCGGGTGGCCCGGTTGTCCGCTGAGTTCGGCGGCGCCCGTGCTGCGGAAGCCGCCCGTGCCGAGGACGTCGAGAACGCCCTGGCCGCCCGGCGCGAGTCGGACGCGCAACTGGCCTCGGTCGCCGAGCAGCTCGCTCGGCTCGGTCAGGCAGCCCGCTCCGCGTCCGCCGAGGCCGACCGGTTGCACCGCCAGCGCAGCGCAGCGGAGGAACGCCGGGCCGGCGCGCTGGCCGGCTTGGCCGAGCTGGAGGAGCGGTTGCGGCTGGCTCAGGACGAGCCGCTGGACTCCGAACCGGACGTCGGCGAGCGGGACGAGGCCAAGGCCGCGCTGGCCGCCGCTCGTAGCGAGGAGGTCGAGGCCCGGCTGGCGCTGCGCACCGCCGAGGAGCGCGCCCGGGCGCTGGCCGGCAGGGCCGAGGGGTTGCGTCGCAGCGCCCAAGCGGAGCGGATGGCCCGTGAGCGTGCCGCGGCCGCGGCGACGGCCCGGGCGCGCGGGGCCGCGGTGGCCGCAGATGTCGTGCGGGCGGGGGAGTCCGCGCTGGGTCGGATCGAGACGTCGCTAGTCCGGGCGGCGACCGAGCGCGACGTGGTGGTGGCCGAGCGAGCCGACGGCGAGCAGCACCTCAGCGAGGTGCGCGGCCGGGTCCGCGAGCTCGTCGGGGAGCTGGACACGCTCACCGACACGGTGCACCGCGACGAGGTGCTGCGCGCCCAGCAGCGGCTGCGCATCGAGCAGCTTGAGGTCAGGATCTCCGACGACTTCGGCATCGGCCTCGACGATCTCGTCGCCGAGTACGGGCCCGCGGTGCCGGTACCCCCGCCGGCCGGCGAGGTCGCTGAGTGCGAGGCGGCGGCGCAGCGCGGCGAGCAGGTCAGCGCCCCGCAGCCGGTCCGTTACGACCGGGCCTCGCAAACCCGTCGTGCCCAGGGAGCCGAGCGCGATCTAGCCCTGCTCGGCAAGGTCAACCCCCTGGCGTTGGAGGAGTTCGCCGCGCTCGAGGAGCGCTATAAGTTCCTGTCCACTCAACTCGAGGACCTCAAGGCCACCCGGCGCGACCTGCTGACCGTCGTCGCAGAGGTCGACGAGAAGATCCTCGAAGTCTTCATCGAGGCATTCCACGATGTGGCGCGCGAGTTCGAGACCGTCTTCACGGCACTGTTCCCCGGCGGGGAGGGGCGGTTGGTGCTCACCGAGCCCGACAACATGATCACCACCGGCATCGAGGTCGAGGCCCGCCCGCCCGGCAAGAAGGTCAAGCGCCTGTCACTGCTGTCCGGCGGGGAGAAGTCGCTCACCGCGGTGGCGATGCTGGTCGCGATCTTCCGGGCCCGGCCTTCGCCGTTCTACGTCCTCGACGAGGTGGAGGCGGCGCTGGACGAAACCAATCTGAACCGTCTGATCGCGCTGTTCGAACTTCTCAGAGACCGCTCGCAGCTGATCGTGATCACGCATCAGAAGGCGACCATGGAGGTTGCCGACGCCCTGTACGGGGTGAGCATGCGCGGTGACGGCATCACCACGGTGATCTCGCAGCGGCTGCGCGGCACCACCGACTCCGCTGGCGCCGCCTAACGCGGCAGGTGACATCGACGAGGGGATCGCACCGTGCCTAGCCCGACGAATGAGCTGTCGTTGCCCTTGACGATGTTGGACGAAGCGCTCCTGCTGCTTCAGGAGGCGCGCTCGTCGTGGAACGTGCAGTTCGAGCTAGGTGCTGACCGTCACCTGGACGAGACGACATTTCGGCAGGCGGTCCTGTCCTGCTGCCGGCGTCATCCGCTGACCAGGGCTCGACTATCGCTGGCACGCCACGGTGA
>DASYIL010000286.1:0-18783 GCA_035997545.1 Pseudonocardiaceae bacterium | reverse complement strand
CGCGGCGGTGACGTGGGCCAGCGACCGTTCCCGCCGGGCCGCGGCGCGGTCCACGAGCGCGTCGACGATCTCGTCGAGAGAGCGCCGGCGTGGCGCCCGGACGGCCTGTTCCAACAGCCGGCGGGTCACCGGACGGGTGCGATCGGCCAGCACCGTGTCCAGCAGCTCCACCCGCCGCGCGGCGGGTGTGTTTTCATCGCCCAGTAGGGTTGCCAGGCGCGGCTGCGCCGCCAGGATGCGACCGAACCGGAACAACTCGTCCTCGACGTCGTCGAGGCTGTTGTCCTGCTCGGCGACGGTGAGCAGCGCCTGCCTGGCCAGCTCCTCGATCCCGTCGACCAGCTCCAGCGGGCGGGACCAACGGGTGGCCACCACGTCGCTCAGTGTCTGGAGGGTGAGCGGGCTCACCTTGTTGCCGAACAGAGTCTCGACCATCTTTCGGCGGGTCTGTTCTGGTGCCGAGGAATCGGCAAGGTGCCGGCGGATCGCGGTCTGCTCGCCGAGCAGGGCCGCGGCAGCACCCAGCTCGTCGCCGAGCCGGTTGCGGTCCTCGGCGGCGACACCGGCGATCCGGTCCTCTAGCTGCTGCCGGGCCGTGGCCAAGGCCGCCCTGCTGGCCGGCTGCATCAGCGCTTCCGCCGTGCGCTGGGAACCGAGACGGCCTCGTCTGCGGTGCTCTGAGGGGCCGCCATCGCCTGCAGCTCGTCGAGGAAACGGTCCACCGTGCCGGCCCGCCGGGCGTCGTCAGCGACTGACTCACCGACGATGCGACCGGCCAGTGTCACAGCCAACGTGCCCAGCTCGCCCCGCAGCTCGCGAACCACCTGGTCACGCTGGTTGGCCAGCTGCTCCTCACCGCGCTGCCGGATCCGGGCGACCTCCTGCTCGGCCTGCTGACGCATCTCGTCCTTGATCTCCTGGGCATCGGCCCGGGCTCCCTCGCGGATCTTGGCCGCCTCGACGCGCGCCTCAGCGAGGGCCTCGGAGTAACGGGCCTCGGCCTCGGCCAGGCGCGTACGGGCCTGCTGGCTCTCCTCGATCTGCCGGCGGACCATCTCCTGGCGCTCGGTCATCGCTCGCTTGACCGGGGGCACCACGTAGCGCCAGACCACGCCGAGCACGATCAGGAAGATCACCAGCTCGACGAAGAACGTCGCGTTGGGGATGAGGAAGATGTCGCCCTTGGCGGCCAGGTTGTGCGAATTCATGAATACCGTCCCTGCCAGATCATCTGGGCCAGATCAGCCGCCGGCGAGCGCGAAGACGAACACCGCCATGAAGGCGAGATTGATGAAGTACATCGCCTCGACCAGACCCACCGTCAGAAAGAAAATGGTGAACAGCCGGCCCTGCGCCTCGGGTTGGCGAGCGACACCCTGGATGGTAGCGCCACCGGCCAGACCGTCACCGATGGCGGCGCCGATCGCGCCACCGGCCAGTGCGATACCGCCGCCGATGAAGGCACCTGCAAGCTGGACGTTGCCCGTGGGGCCGCCCCCCTGGGCAAGGAACAGCGCAGAAAAACTCATGTCTTTACCCTCTTGTCCTCAAAGTTCGCGGATGATGCCTGAATGATTTCACGGAGGCAAGCGGAGAACCGTTAGTGGGCCCCCTCCTCGGCATGGCCGCCCGTGGCCATAGCGAAGTAGATGATCGTCAGCAGCGCGAAGATCAGCGCCTGGAGCATGCCGATGAACAGGTCGAACAACTTCCAGGCCGTGGTCGGCGCCCACAAGATTGCCGCCGGCAGCAGCCCGATGACGCCCACCATCACGGTGCCCGCAAGGATGTTGCCGAACAGCCGCAGCGAGAGGGTGACCGGCTTGACCAACTCCTCGATGATATTCAGCGGAAGCAGGATCGGGTAGGGCTCGACGAAGTGCTTGAAGTAGTGCTTGCCCTGGACCCGGAGTCCCGTCGCCCACACCACGATCATCACGAAGAGGCCTAGCGCGAAGGTGAGGTTCACGTCTGCCGTCGGTGGTCGAACGTAGTGCTCCCAGGCGTGCGGCAGGATCGCCAGCCAGTTCGAGATCAGGATGAAAAAGAACAGCGCGATCGCCAGTGGCACGACAAAGGGCGCGGTGCGGATGCCGAGGTTGCTCTCCACCTGGCGCTCGACCTGATCGGTCACCGTCTCGAAGATCAACTGCAGGCCACTGGGCACTTTGGCGGTCGCCTTAGCCGCAAGGTACAGGCCGAACCCGATGACGATCACCGCGGCGATCACGGTGGAAATCACGGTGTCCGCGTTGATCGTCAGGCCCAGCACGTGCCACTGGAGGTGCTCGCCGACCTGAACGCCACCAGCTTCGGCCAATACCCGCCCGCTCATACCGGGGCCCCCGACTCGTCCTTGATTCCGGATGAGCCATCGACTCCAGACCGACGCAACTCCTTGACCAGCGGAACCGATGCCATAAAGATCATCAATAGCTGGAAGGCGGCGAGCCCGGCGAACACCCCGAGTCCGTCGGGCTGCAGCGCCAGTGCCAAGCCAACCGCCAGCACAGTGATCAGCGCGAGCCGGGCGAGCACCGCCACCGCGAACCGCCGCTTGCTCGGGTCCCCACTAGCCGCGAAGCACGCCGCGGAACGCTGCACCAGCCTCGTGTTGAGCAGGCCCAGCCCCAAGCCGCCACAGAAGAACGCGGCCGCCAGCGGGTAGCCAATCGGCGTCAACACCGCGAAGCTGGCGAGACCAAGGCCTACCGCGATGAGCGTGGCCCGGCGTAGGTTGACGATCGTTGCAGTCGATCTGATCACGTCAGGGGTCACGAGGGCCCTCCGATGGGCTGATGCATGTTGCCATCATGGGTGCGGTGCTTACTCCTTCAGGAACTTCGTGAACTGGGTGTAGATATAGAAGCCCGCACCGGCGATGCCGAGCGCCAAGCCAGCCAGGGTGAACACCGGAAGGGTGTTCACGACCGCGTCGACCAACCATCCGAGGCCTAGCCCGACCAGGAGGATCGCTGCGGTTGCGGCACCGAGGCCGAGTAGCGTCGCGAGATCCGGGCCGCTGCGTTGTTCCACGACCACCTACCTCAGCGGGCGCATGGCGTCACCCGCCGCCATCGCTCAAAAGCACTCCTCGCAGTCCAGAGACAGCGCATCTGACAAAACTATGATCATGACGCTGTCGATGGGCCGGCCTGACCCCACATCCCACCCCCCGGGTGGGACGAACCAGACGTTATCATGCGGCATTTCGCTGGCCCTGCTGGCCCCGCTTGCTTGTGGAGAGATCAGCGCACGGGTAGCCGGGGGACCATCGAACCAACCACGGCGATAAGTAGCCCGATCGCGATCGCCCACACCACCACGTAGACGTCGAACACGGTCAGTGCAACCGCGCCGAAGGCGAGCAGGGCCGCCCAAAGGTAGATCAAGAGCACCGCGCGGCGGTGTGAATGCCCGATCTCCAGGAGCCGGTGGTGCAGGTGCAGCTTGTCGGCGGCGAAGGGGCTGCGGCCGGCGCGGGTGCGGCGCACCACCGCGAGCAGCAGATCCAACAGCGGCACGAACAGCACCGCAGCCACGACCAGCAGCGGCGAGAACAGCGCCAGCACGTCGGTGGCGCCGTAGCTGACGACGTCGACCCGGCCGGACGCGCTGGTCGAGGCGGCGGCCAGCATCAGGCCGATAAGCATCGCCCCGGAATCCCCCATGAAGATCCGGGCCGGCTGGAAATTGTGCGGCAGGAAGCCCAGGCACGCACCGGCGACCAGAGCAGCGATCAGCGTTGGCGGGTACGCCGACACGCTGCCACCAGACCTGTCGAGCAACTGCAGCGCGAACGCCCCGATGGCCACCGCGGCGATCAACCCGATGCCTGCGGCCAGGCCGTCGAGCCCGTCGATGAAGTTCATCGCGTTCATCAGCACCACGGCCAGCGCGACCGTGACCAGCACAGCCTGGTCCTGACCCAGGATGAGCACCGAGACCGAATCGGCGTTGCCCTTCCACGGCACCCAGAAGATGAACCACTGCACGCCAAAGAGCACCAGCACCCCGGCCGCCGTAATCTGACCGGCGAACTTGGTGAGCGAATCCAGCTCGAACCGGTCGTCCAGCGCGCCGATCAACATGATGATGCCGCCCGCGACCAGCACCCCCACGACGTCACTGGAGAACTCGAAAGACCGGCGCAGCACCGGTAGCTGGTGAGACAACAGGACGCCGCCGAGAATTCCGCCGTACATCGCTACTCCACCCAATCGCGGGATCGGGGCGCGGTGCACATCGCGCTCACGGGGCGTCGCCACCGCGCCGGTGCGGATCGCCAGCTGCCGCACCAGCCCGGTGAGCAAAAAAGTCACCACCGCAGTGGTGAGACCAACCAGCAGGTACTCCCGCAGGGGCAATCCGGATGCAACGGGGACGGATCCCACCGGGGCAGGTTAGCCCGTGCGCGGTGGCGTCCCGCCAGTAGGCCGGATCACCGTCGCACATGATCACTGTTCCGGAAGAACGAGCCGCGCTGATCGCGGCCGATTCTTCCCCACCGATGATCGCAGAGCGGTTAGCGGGCGATCTGGATGGTCAGGCCGAGCACTTCGCTGATCTGGGCGACGGGCACCGCGCCTTCGCGGAGCACCACCGGATCGTCGGCGGTGAGGTCGACGATGGTGGAGGCTTGCGGCTCACCGGAGGGCCCGCCGTCGAGATACACCGTTACCCGCTCGGCGAGCTGCTCGCGGGCCTGCTCAACAGTGATGGCCGGCGGCTGACCAGAGCGGTTCGCGCTCGACACAGCCATCGGACCCACGTCGCGGAGCAGCTCGAGGGCGACCGGGTGCAGCGGCATCCGCAGCATGACGGTGCCCCGAGTGTCGCCCAGGTCCCACGCCAGCGACGACGCATGCGGCAACACCAGAGACAGCCCGCCAGGCCAGAAGGCCTCGATCAGCGTGCGCGCCCGCTCCGGTACGCCCAGCACCAGGCCGTCCACAGTGGACCAGGAACCGACCAGCACCGGGATCGGCATGTCCCGCCCCCGCCTCTTGGCATCCAGCAACCCCTGCACCGCTGTCGAGGAGAATGCGTCGCAGCCCAGCCCGTAGACGGTGTCCGTGGGTAGCACCACGAGCTGGCCCGCCCGGACCGCGCCGGCCGCCGCGGCCAGCCCAGCGAGGCGGTTGTCGGGACGCGCGCAGTCGTAGACAGTGCTCACAGACCCGGAGACTACGACGGCTCGCCGACGTGGGCTCGGCGGGCGTGGCTGTGTCAGATGGCTCGACCCTGCCAGCAGGTCTCACCGTCGGATCGTTCGACCCTGCCAGTAGGTCTCAGCACCGTTGACACGGAGTGATCAGGAAGGCACGATCCGCGTCCGGGGGAGGGTTCTTTCGATTCCGGAGGCTTATGTGCTCGTGCATCGCCGCGTCGTCACCGCTGCATCCACCGTGCTGGCACTGCTGGGGCTCGCCGCCACCGGAGCTGCCCGGACGATCGCAGCCGCGCAGACCGCCAGTTCACTGGAGCACTACGTGGCGCTCGGCGATTCCTACGCGGCGGGTCCGCTGATCCCGGTGCAGCGAATTGATCCGATCGGCTGCGGGCGCTCCACCCGTAACTACCCGGCGCTGGTCGCCGAGGCACTCGGCATCCACGACTTCACCGACGTGAGCTGCAACGGCGCGAGGGCCGACAACGTGACAGCTCCCCAGCCGGTGCCGTTGGGCACCAATCCACCACAGTTCGACGCCTTGGCGCCGGACACCGACCTGGTCACCGTGACCATCGGTGGCAACGAAATCGGGTTCACCGACATCTTCTTCACCTGCGCCCAGCTCAGCTCCACCGACCCCCTGGGCAACCCGTGTGAGCGACAGGCCACCGCTGGCGGCACAGACCTCTACGCGCAGCGCATCGCCGCCGCGGCGCCGAAGGTCGCAGGGGTGCTGGAGGGCATCCGGCAACGCTCACCGAGAGCGACGGTGCTGCTGGTGGGCTACCTGCGGATCGTGCCGCCAGCGGGCGGGTGCTACCCGGTCTTCCCGATCGCCCGCGGTGACGTGCCCTACCTGGACGGTGTGCAGCAACAGCTCGCCGCCATGCTCGCCGACCAGGCCAGCAACCACAGCGCGGTATTCGTCGACTCCTACGCTGGCTCACTGGGCCACGACACCTGCCAGCTGCCCGGGGCGAAGTGGGTGGAGGGGATCATCACGACCAGTCCGGCCCTTCAATTGCACCCCAACGCCACCGGCATGCAAGCGGTGGCCGCCTTCACGCTGGACACGCTGCGGGACCTGGAACTCAGGGAAGAACGGGAACTCAGGGGGAACCTGGCCGAGACTGCAGCCCGGGGGTAACCGGCAGTACTCGGCGCCGGGCGGTGGCGAACCGGGGACGTCCCGCGAGGTCCACGTGGTCGGCCACGTCGGTGAGTACCCGCCGGGCGGCCAACAGCGCGGGGACGGCCTCGCCCTGCGAGTCGTCATGTTCGATGGCGATACTTCCACCCTCGCGCAGCAACCGGGTTCCGGTGCGGACCACGTCGGGGATCACCGCAAGGCCGTCCTGGCCGGCGAAGACGGCGGCAGGCGGGTCGTGCAAGGCGACCTCGGGCGGCACCGCAGCACTCAGCGGCACGTAGGGCGGGTTGCACAACACCAAGTGAGCCATCCCGTCCAACGCGCCGAGCAGTCCGGAGTCGGCGACATCGCCGATATACAGCGCCACCGGGGTATCCCCCGCCGCGGCCCGGACATCGGCGTTGCGCCTCGCCCAGCTCAGTGCCGCCGGCTGGAGTTCCACGGCGTGGACCTGCGCATCAGGCCTGGCGTGTGCCACCGCCAGCGCCAGCGCGCCGGATCCCGCGCAGAGATCGACCACCACCGGCCGCTGCACACCCTCCAGCGCGGCCAGGCCCCAGGCGAGCAGCACCTCGGTCTCTGGACGTGGGATGAACACGCCGGGCCCCACGGCGACCTCGATGGCGCCCAGTGCCGCGGTCCCGGTGAGGTGCTGCAGCGGCACCCGCGCGGCACGTCGGGCCACCAGCTTCCGCAGTTCCTCGACCACTGGCGGATCGACCAGCGGAACCATCGGCAACCGCCCTCGCTGCACCCCGAGCACGTACGCCGCGAGGAGTTCGGCGTCCACCCGCGGGGAGGCGACACCGGCATCGGTGAGGACCCGTTCCGCTTCGAGCACGGCAAGGCGCAGCGGTTGTCTACTCACGATCGCCCTAACTCACGATCGCCGCAGCCGCATCTCACGGTCGGCCCCGACCAGCGCGTCGAGCACCCCGTCGAGGTCCCCGTCCAGCACCGCGTCAAGGTTGTGGGCCTTGTAGTTGACCCGGTGATCGGAGATCCGGTTCTCCGGGAAGTTGTAAGTGCGCACCCGCTCGGAGCGGTCCACGGTGCGAACCTGCGAGCGGCGCTGCTCGGAGGCTTCCTGCTGTGCCTTCTCCTCGGCGAGCGCCTGCAGCCGGGCCCGCAGCACCGCGGTGGCCCGGATCCGGTTCTGGATCTGCGACTTCTCGTTCTGGCACGACACCACGGTCCCGGTCGGCAGGTGGGTGATACGCACCGCGGAGTCTGTGGTGTTGACGCTCTGCCCACCAGGGCCCGAGGAGCGGTAGACGTCGATGCGCAGGTCCTTCTCATCGAGATCGATCTCGACCTCGTCGGGTTCGGGGTAGACCATCACCCCCGCGGCCGACGTGTGAATCCGCCCGGCCGACTCGGTGACCGGGACCCGTTGGACCCGATGCACCCCACCCTCGAACTTCAACCGCTCCCAGACGCCGGACGGCGCGGACGTTCCTCCGGGGGCCGATGTTGCCGGGCCGCCCTTCACCGCAACCGTGACGTCCTTGTAGCCGCCCAGCTCGGCGTCGGTGGCGTCGAGCACCTCGGCCCGCCAGCCGTGCCGCTCGGCGTAGCGCAGGTACATCCGCAGCAAATCCCCGGCGAACAGCGCGGACTCCGCGCCGCCCTCCCCTGACTTGATCTCCATGACCACGTCGGCGTCGTCGTGCGGGTCGCGAGGCAGCAACAGCTCGGCCAGCTCCATCTCCAGCTGCGGGAGCCGCTCGGCGAAGATGTCGGCCTCGGTGGCGAAGGCAGGGTCCTCGGCGGCCAGCTCGCGGGCGGCCTCAACGTCGCTGCGAGCTTGATCCAGCTCGCGGACCACCCGGACGATGCGGGAAAGCTCCCCGTAGCGCCGCCCCACCTTGCGGGCTGCGTCTTGGTCGGCGTGCAGCGCGGGATCGCCGAGCTGGCGCTCCAGCTCGGCGTATTGATCCAGCAGCGCCGCAACTGCCGCGGTGTCCACGGTTCGCCCCGATTCCCCACCCGATACGGTGTCCCCTTTGTGGGCTCTGGTTCTGGGTCCCTACTTCTGCCGTTTGCCGTAGCGCTTCTCGAAGCGCGCCACCCGACCACCGGTGTCCAGGATCTTCTGCTTGCCGGTGTAGAAGGGGTGGCAGTTAGAGCACACCTCGACGTGGATCTGACCGTCACGCTTGGTGCTGCGCGTGGTAAAGGTGTTGCCACAGCCGCAGGTGACCTGCGTGTCGACGTACTCCGGGTGGATGCCCTGCTTCATGGATGTCCTTTCCTCATGGCCGCCGGGTCCCCGCCGTGCATGATGGGGTGAACCGGAGCCGGACTGCGTGCCCAGCACTCAGCTGTAACAGTGTGCCAGGCCGCCCAGCACGAGGTGAAACCATCACTGCTACCGCGGTGTTCCCGCCCGTGCCGCCCTGATTACCGCACTCTGCATCCAGACTGCGGCACGTCGGTCAGTCGGCGCCGTTGCCGGCGGCGGACTTCGAGACCTGCATCAGGAACTCGATGTTGGTCCGGGTCTTGCGCAGACGGTCCAGCACCAGATCGATGGCCTGCTGGGATTCCAGCCCGGACAGCACCCGTCGAAGCTTGTGATGGATGGCCAGCTCGTCGGGGCTGAGCAGCAGCTCCTCCTTGCGGGTACCGGACTGGTTGATGTCGATGGCGGGGAAGATTCGCTTGTCGGAGATCTTGCGGTCGAGCTTCAGCTCGGCGTTCCCAGTTCCCTTGAACTCCTCGAAGATCACGGTGTCCATCGTCGACCCGGTCTCCACCAGCGCGGTCGCGAAGATGGTTAGCGAGCCGCCATCCTCGATGTTCCGGGCCGCGCCCAGGAACCGCTTCGGCGGGTAGAGCGCGGTGGAGTCCACACCACCGGACAGGATCCGGCCGGATGCCGGTGCCGCCAAGTTGTACGCGCGGCCCAGCCGGGTGATCGAGTCCAGCAGCACGACCACGTCGTGGCCCATCTCCACCAGCCGCTTGGCTCGCTCGATGGCCAGCTCGGAGATGGAGGTGTGATCCGACGGCGGGCGGTCGAAGGTCGAAGCGATGACCTCGCCCTTCACCGAGCGCTGCATGTCGGTGACCTCCTCCGGCCGCTCGTCGACGAGCACGACCATGAGGTGACATTCCGGGTTGTTGGTGGTGATCGCGTTGGCGAGCGCTTGCAGGATCATCGTTTTGCCGGCCTTGGGCGGCGAGACGATGAGCGCCCGCTGGCCCTTGCCGATCGGCATCACCAAGTCGATGATCCTGGTGGTCATCAGGTTCTGCTCGGTCTCCACCCGCAACCGCTCGTTGGGGTACAGCGGAGTCAGCTTGGTGAACTCTGGACGTTGCTTGGCCTGCTCAACGTCCAGGCCGTTGATGGTGTCGACCCGAACGAGAGGGTTGAACTTCTGTCGCTGCTGCTCGCCGTCGCGAGGCTGGCGCACCGCTCCGGTGATCGCGTCACCTCGGCGCAAACAGTACTTGCGGACCAGTGACAGTGACACATACACGTCGTTGGGCCCGGAAAGATAACCAGAGGTGCGGACGAACGCATAGTTGTCCAGCACGTCGAGAATCCCGGCGACGGGCAGCAACACGTCGTCCTCGCGGACCTCCAGCTCACCGCCGTCCCGACGATCGCTGCTGGCGCGTTCGTTTCGGCCGGTACTGCCGCGGCGGTTGCGGTCGCGGAAGCGCCGGCCGCGGCGGCGACCGTTCTCGTCGTCGTCGTCGCGCGGGCCATTCTGGCCGCCTGAGTTCTGGACGCTGTTCTGGCTACCTGAGCTCTGGACGCCGTTCTGACCACCTGGATTCTGGCCGCCCGAGCTATGGTCACTCGGTATCTGATCGCTTTGGGAGCGAGGCGCCTCACCACCGCGGACCGGACGCCGCCGCCGATTGCGCGACCGGTCCACACTGTCGGTGTCCCGGTCCTGCTGATCTTCGGTCAGCGGCGCGGGCGGGGTCACCTGCTGCTCCCCTGTCTGGGTTCCGGTGTGAGCTTCCGTTTGGACCCCTGCTTGAGGCGCAGTGCTCTCCGGTTGAGACGCCGTGCTCCCTAGTTGGGATCCAGTGCTCTCCGGCGGAGACCCAGTGGTCTCCGGCGGAGACCCAGTGCTCTCCGGTTGAGACGCCGTGCTCCCGGGTTGGGATCCAGTGCTCTCCGGCGGAGACCCAGTGCTCTCCGGTTGAGACGCCGTGCTCCCGGGTTGAGATCCAGTGGTCTCCTGCCGGGATCCAGTGATCTCCGGCTGAGAAACAGTGCCCTCCAGCGGGAGCTGGTCGGCGTCGGCATGCCGCTGGGTGGGAACGGTGCCCTGCCGCTGCTTGATCACGGCGATCAGGTCCTGCTTGCGGATGCCAGCGGTGTCAGAGATTCCCAGCTGAGCGGCCAGCTTGCGCAGATCAGCCATGACCATGCTGGACAGCCCAGCACGGCGACGCGTCGCCGTCCCGTTGTCCGAGGAAGTTACAGAAGTTCCAGCAGACTCCGAAGCCACTGCAGACACAGCCGAATCAGCTGGCTGCTGGTCCGAAGATGCCGCAGCGGGAACGTCGTTGCCCAACAGATTGATGTCGCTCACACAGGTCCTTCCTAACCGACCTGAGCGCAGCTCAGGCCAGCCTGTTCACCGTCCGGCGGTATGCGGACAGCGCTGGTCCGGTGCGGAAGGCTCGCGTACCACAAAAGCATCGGTGTCGAGCCGACCGGCACGGGACATGTTCAACTGCGGCCAGGGTGTGGGTGCCAGCCTTCCCGCTACGGTGGAACCGGAGAACGGAAATTAATCGCCCGGGTGAGAGGCCCCGAGCTCGGCACCGGCGCCCGTGCACGCGGTGTCTGAACCCCCTTAAGACTATCGGTCCAGCGCCCCCGCGGCAACACTGCCCCCGCGGATGGGTGGTCACCCCCGTACGACGGTGGCCCCGTCATAGGCCACGTCGAGCCGGTAGCAGGTGAAGCCGGCAGTGTCCACAGCGGCCGGCAGCTCACCCCGGGCGGGCAACGCGAACACCGTAGGCCCCGCGCCCGATACCGTGGCAGGCACCCCGGCCGCGCGCAATACGTCCACCAACCGTCCCGTCGCCGGGTAGGCCGTGCGGCGGTAGGGCTGGTGCAGCCGATCCTCGGTCGCGGCCAACAGTAGCTGCGGGGCCGCGGTCAACGCGTGTACGGCGAGCGCGGCGCGTCCGGCGGTGAACGCCGCATCGGCATGGGGCACCTGGGCGGGCAGCAGCCCGCGGGTGACCTCGGTCGAGGATGTCATCTCAGGTACGAGTAGCACGGGTGCGAGATCTGGATGGGGCTCCAGCCGAGCGGCCCTAAAGGACTGCCCGGCCTTCCAGGAGATCACCAGGCCGCCGAGCAGGCTTGCGCCCACATTGTCGGCATGACCTTCGAACCCAGCCGCCATGTCCAACGCCGCCTCGCCCGGTTCAATTCCCGCGAGCGCGTAGCCGGCCAGCACACCGGCGACGGCTGCCGCGGCCGACGAGCCCAGCCCCCGGGAGTGCGGGATACTGTTGTGGCAGCGCAGCACCAGACCCTCGGGCCGGTAGCCGCACCGCGCACACGCGGCCCGCAGCGCGCGCACCACTAGGTGTCCCTCGTCGGTGGGCACCTGGCCGGCGCCCTCGCCCTGAACCTCGACCCGCAGGCCGGACGGCGCCGCCACCACTTCGACCTCGTCATACAAGGCCAGCGCCAGCCCGAGCGCATCGAAACCCGGTCCAAGATTGGCCGCAGAAGCCGGTACCCGCACCCACACCGTGCTCCTGCACCCCGTGCTCCTGCACCCCGTGCTCCTCACTCCGCACCGCCGCCCTTTATCGCGTTCTGGATGCAGAACGCGATAAACGGACTCGATTCAGCGCATTATGTGTCCAGAACGCGGTTGGGGCGGGTGTCACGAGAGGGTCAGGGCGGCGGCGACTGCAGCCGGGTCGACCGGGGTGGGTTTGGGCTCGGGAGCATCACGTAGTGCAGTGTCGGGATCCTTGAGCCCGTGCCCGGTCACTGTGCAGACCACCAGAGACCCGCGGGGCAGCCGCCCGTCCTCGGCGACGCGCAGCAGCCCCGCCACCGCGGTAGCCGAGGACGGTTCAACGAACACGCCCTCCTGCCCTGCCAGCAGCCGGTAGGCGACGAGGATCTGCTCGTCGGTGACCGCCTCGAACAGCCCTCCGGACTCGTCCCGGGCCCGCATCGCCCCGTCCCAGGAGGCCGGGCTGCCGACCCGGATAGCGGTGGCGATAGTGTCCGGCTCCAGCACCGGCGCGCCGTGCACCAGCGGAGCGGCACCGGCCGCTTGGAAGCCGAACATCCGCGGCCGGGCGGACGCCTTGGCGTCGGCGTGGTACTCCGTGTAACCCATCCAGTAGGCGGTGATGTTGCCGGCGTTGCCGACCGGTAGACAGTGCACGTCAGGGGCGCAGCCCAGCACGTCGCAGATCTCGAACGCCGCGCTCTTCTGCCCCTGCAACCGCACCGGGTTCACCGAATTCACTAACGCCGTCACCGGGTAGTCGGCGGCGGTCTTGCGGGCCAGCTCCAAGCAGTCGTCGAAGTTGCCATCCACGGCCAGGATCCGCGCGCCGTAGACGGTGGCCTGCGCGAGCTTGCCCAGCGCAATCTTGCCGCGGGGCACCAGCACGGCGCTGGCCATCCCGGCCCTCGCCGCGTAGGCGGCGGCCGAGGCGGCGGTGTTGCCAGTCGAGGCGCACAGGATCGCCTCCGCCCCACGAGCCAGCGCTTCGGTCACCGCCAGCGTCATCCCGCGGTCCTTGAAGGAGCCGGTGGGGTTGGCGCCCTCGACCTTGAGCAGCACCTCACAGCCAGTGCGCTGCGACAGCGTGGGAGCAGGCAGCAGTGGAGTGCCGCCTTCCTGCAGGGTCACCACCCGGCACCCCTGGCTTACCCGGATCCGATCCGGGTAAGCCTCGATCACCCCGGGCCAGGATCGGTGGGCAGTCACCCGCAGCGTCACGTGACCTCGCCTTCCACCCGCATCACGCTGACCACGTCGCGGACCGCGTCCAGACCAGCGACCTTGTCCACGGTGGAGCGCAGCGCGGCGTCCGGCGCGGCGTGCGTGACGATCACCAGACTGGCCCCGGCCCCGCCGGCGCCGGCGTTGTCAGCCCCAGCGTTGCCGGTCAGCGTGGCTAGCGGGTCTTCGGACGCGCGGCCGGTCTGGCGCACCGCCGAGATGGACACCTGATGCTCGGCAAAGACCTGCGCTACCTGGGCCAGCACGCCGGGGCGGTCAGCCACCTCGAGGCTGATGTGGTAGCTGGTCGAGGTATCCCCCATCGGCCGGATCGGCAGGTCCGCGTGGGCGGACTCACGCGGACCGTAGCCGCCCGCCATCCGGTTGCGGGCCACGGCCACCAGGTCACCGAGCACCGCGCTGGCGGTCGGCGCCCCACCGGCGCCCTGGCCGTAGAACATCAACGCCCCGGCCGCGTCCGCCTCGACGAACACCGCGTTGTACGCCCCTGCGACCGAGGCCAACGGGTGCGAGCGCGGGATCATCGCCGGGTACACCCTGGCCGAGACGGACTCGGTGCCGGCACTGTCGACCACCCGCTCACAGATCGCCAGCAGCTTCACCGTGCGGCCGAGCTCCCGGGCGGCGAGGACGTCGGCGGCCGACACCTCGGCGATGCCCTCACGGTAGACGTCCACGCTGGTCACCCGGGTGTGAAAGGCCAGCGAGGCGAGAATGGCAACCTTGGAGGCGGCGTCGTAACCGTCCACGTCCGCGGTCGGGTCCGCTTCGGCGTAGCCGAGCCTGCTGGCCTCCTCCAAGGCCTCGGCATAGCCGGTCCCGGAGGAGTCCATCGCGGACAGGATGAAGTTGGTGGTGCCGTTGACGATGCCGGTGACGCGGGTGATCCGGTCCCCCGCCAGCGACTCCCGCAGCGGGCGCAGCAGCGGGATCGCCCCGGCCACCGCCGCCTCGAAGTACAGGTCGGCGCCTGCGGCGTCGGCTGCGGTGTACAACTCGGGCCCGCACTCGGCAAGCAGCGCCTTGTTGGCGGTGACCACGCCCCGCCCGGCACCCAGCGCCGCCAGCAGCAGCGACCGGGCAGGTTCGATGCCGCCGATCACCTCGACCACGATGTCCACGCCATCCCGGGTGACGAGCTCGGCGGCGTCGGTAGTGAGCAGTTTGGCGGGCACCTGCGGATGCCGCCGCGGGCGTCGCACCGCCACCCCGACCAGTCGGACCGGTCCGCCGACCCGCGCGGCGAGTTCGTCGGACTGCTCGGTGAGCAGCCGCACCACCTCACGACCGACGGTGCCACAACCCAGCAAAGCGACACCGATGGGTCGGCCCTTCGCAAACGGGCTCTGGGCCAATTGGCGCTGGTTGCAAGCCTCCCGCCCGATAGGTCCACTCACGAGACCTCCAGGGACAACAGGTCGGCCATCGTCTCCCGGCGCAGCAACGGCCGGTGCGTGCCGTCACGCACCGCGACCACCGCCGGGCGGGGCAGCAGGTTGTACCGGCTGGACATGGAGTAGCAGTACGCGCCGGTGCCTGCAACAGCCACCAGGTCACCCGGGGCCAGGTCGTCGGGCAGCCAGCAGTCCCGGACCACTACGTCACCGGATTCGCAGTGCTTGCCGACCACCCGGGACAGTACGGGCGGCGCCTCGGAGCGGCGTGAGACCAGCCGGCAGTCATAGGTCGCGTCATAGAGCGCGGTGCGCACGTTGTCGCTCATCCCACCGTCCACCGAGACGTAGCGCCGCCGGATCGATGCCGCCACCATGACGTCCTTAATGGTGCCGACTTCGTACAGCGTCACCGTGCCTGGTCCGACGATCGCCCGCCCCGGCTCAACGACCAGCTCCGGGACGGGCAGGCCAGCCACCCGGCATTGATTGTCCACGATGGACCGCAGCTGTGCGGCCAGCTCGGCCAGTAGCGGCGGATCGTCCTGGGCCGTATAGGCGATCCCGAGCCCACCTCCGAGATCCAACGTGGAGAGGGAGGCGATCACGTCGGGCCCGTGCTCGTCCCGGATCACCGCGATCAGACCGATCATGCGGTGCGCCGCGACCTCGAAGCCGTCGGCGTCGAAGATCTGCGAACCGATGTGGCTGTGCAGCCCCACTAGCCGCAGTCCGTCGGATTTGAGCACTTTACGGACAGCATCGGCAGCGTCTCCTGCAGCCAGCGAGAACCCGAACTTCTGGTCTTCGTGCGCGGTGGCGATGAATTCGTGGGTGTGCGCCTCGACGCCGACGGTCGCCCGGATCAGCACCGGCTGCACTACGCCGTGCCGGCGGGCGATGTCGTCCAGGCGGGCGATCTCCAGGAACGAGTCGAGCACCACCGCACCGACTCCGGCCGCCACGGCGGCGGTCAGCTCGGCTGCGGACTTGTTATTGCCGTGCATCGCGATCCGGCGTGCGGGGAAACCGGCGTGCAGCGCCACCGCGAGCTCGGTGCCGGTGCAGACGTCCAGGCTCAGGCCCTGCGCGGCCACCCAGCGGGCCACCTCGGAGCACAGGAATGCCTTGGCCGCGTAGTGCACCCGCTCCGCAGCACCGAAGGCCACCGCATGCTCGGCGCAGCGAGCCCGGAAGTCCGCTTCGTCCACCACGAACAGCGGGGTGCCATAGGTCTGGGTGAGCTCACCGACCGCCACCCTGGCCAGCCGCACCACACCGTCGTCGCCACGGTGAGCACCACGCGGCCACACCGCCGGGTGCAGCGCGTTGAGCTCCGCGGAGCCGCTCGGGCACGGACCCGCCGTGGAGGATCGGGCCAGCACGTCGGCATGCCGCGGCCCGGCCGGGTGCGCCCTCACATCCGCTCCGGTGCGCGCACCCCGAGCAGGCCGAGGCCGTTGGCCAGCACCTGCCGGGTCGCCTCGCACAACGCCAGCCGGGCGGCGTGCTCCGGGCCCGATTGTTCGTCGCCCATCGGGAGCACCCGGCAGGCGTCGGAGAACCTGTCGTAGGCGCTGACCAGCTGCTCCAGGTAACGGACCAGTCGGTGCGGCTTGCGCAGCTGGGCGGCGCCCGACACCCCCGCTGCCACGATGCGCGGGAACTCGCCCAGCGTGCGGATCAATTCGCCCTCCCGCGGGTGGCTCAGCAGCCCGAGCTGCGCGCCGTCGGAGCTGATCCCGAGGTCGGCGGCGTTGCGGGCCAGCGAGGTAAGCTCAGCGTGCGCGTACTGCGCGGCGTCCACCCGGACCGCCTCCACCGTGACCTTCTCGATGGGGGCCAGGTCCGGCCCGGTACCGAAACGCTTCCCGGCCGTGAGCACCTGCGCGACGATCTCGCCCTGAGCGTCAGTCGCCAGCCGAAGGTTCAGAAAGCCCGGGCCAGCGACCTCAACCGAGCGCACTCCGGGGCACCGCACCAGCGCCTCAGCCAGCCATCCGGCGAACTCTCGCGGTGCCACGCCGGCCGGCATGGCACTCCGCAGCGCCACGTTGGTAGCGTAGTGGCCGCACGCGGGGTCGCGCGGGCGTTCGACGGTCACCGCGGCAGGAAGCACAGTAGCGTCGACCCCACGACCGGCCAGCACATCATGAGCGACGGATCGGACCAGATCGGCCAGCGCAGCGGGAGTCACACCTGCGAGTCTAGGGAGCACTCGGGCCTGGTCGGTGAACCGGTCGGACACCCCAAACGACAGGTCCCTACACTAGCGGCCATTCGGGCTACGGAAGCCTGCCCCAGGCCGGCGGCAAGCAGATCCAAGGTTAGGACGAGACCAAGCATGCCCAGTGGCAAGAGCAGCAAGGCGGTGCGTGACGCCCACTCGGTGGTGACAGCGACCAAACCCAAGCCGTGGGGCACGGTGGCGGCGGTCCTCGCCATCGTGGTGTTTGCGGTCGGGATCTACGGCTACCTGTTCCTGCGGTACGAGGGCCATCGCGCCCACATCCCCACCGCCGACAACAAGGACCCCTCGGCCCAGATCGAGGGTGTAGTCACCCAGAACTACGGTGATGACAGCCGCGGGCACATCGGTCCCGACAAGCGGGTCGCCTATGACCACAGCCCCCCCTTCGGCGGCCCCCACGACGCGACCTGGGCGGCGTGCAACGGTGTGGTCTACAAGACAGCGGTGCGCAACGAGAACATGGTCCACGCACTAGAGCACGGTGCTGTCTGGGTCGCTTACAACCCGGATAAGATCACCGGGGCGGCGCTGCAGTCGCTGCAGGATCGAGTGCAGGGGGGGAACTACATCATGCTCTCGCCCTATCCTGGCCTGGACTCGCCGATCTCCCTGCAGTCTTGGGGCCACCAGCTCAAGCTCACGGACCCCGCCGACAAGCGGATCGACCAGTTCATCCAGGCGCTGCGGCTCAACCATTACACCTACCCCGAGATCGGGGCCACCTGCGACGTCCTGACGGGCGTGTTCGATCCGGCGAAACCACCGCCCTTCGTCGCCGAGGCGCCCGGTCCGGACGCCATCCCGCTGAAATACACAGCGGGGCTCAAGCCTGGTCAAGGGGCAGCGCCACCGGCCCCGCCCGCAGGTGGGTGAACCACGCCATGGCGGAGACGGTCACCGAGGCCGGCGGCGTGGATGGGGTGGCGCGCAGCGTTGAGGCCCCGGCCACCGCGGAGCAACCCGCCGCCCGCTGGGTCCGTCTGGTTATGGTTGGCGGTGCGGTGCTCGCCGTGCTGCTACTCGGGGCGGCGCTGGGCAAGTCGCTGCAGGTCGCTGCGGGGACTACGGGACAGCCCGAAACCGGCTTGGTCGACGTCGGCTTCGCCCAGGACATGTCGGTGCACCACCGCCAGGCGGTGCTGATGGCGGGCGTGGCCCGGGACCGCAGCGCCGACCCCGCGATCCGGTCGATCGCCTTTGACATCGAGACCAACCAGCTGGAGCAGGTCGGCTGGATGCAGGGCTGGCTCAGCCTGTGGAACGCTGCCGCGCTGCCCACAGGCCGGTACATGACCTGGATGACCGACGCCGCCTCAATGCCCGGGATGGCGCACGGGGGCGGGACTGGCACCACCGCCGGGGTCGCGACGATGCCGGGGATGGCGTCACCCGCCGATCTGGAGCGGCTGCAGGCGTCCAACGGCGCCCAGTTCGACGTGCTGTTCCTGCAGTTGATGCTCCGGCATCACCAGGGCGGAGCGCCGATGGCCAGGTACGCCGCGCAGTACGCCGAGACAGCCCAGGTGCGCAACCTGGCCGATAAGATCGTCGTCTCGCAGGGAGCTGAAAGTGACTACCTGGCCCAGCTGATCGTCCAGCGCGGGGCGCAGCCGCTACCACCGCGGCGCTGATCACCGCCTGGCTTGGGCGTGCGTAGCCAGTACCGGTAAGCTCGCCCGCGGCATGCCCCCGTAGCTCAGGGGATAGAGCACCGCCCTCCGGAGGCGGGAGCGCAGGTTCGAATCCTGCCGGGGGCGCCACTATCTGGTCTAGTCAGACGCGCATTCAACTCGACGCCGATCGCAGGCGTGCAACATACGTGCAAT
>DASYIL010000285.1:0-61384 GCA_035997545.1 Pseudonocardiaceae bacterium | reverse complement strand
CCAACAAGTCCAGAACCAGCTTGACTCCACACAGGACGGTGAAGCGGCATGACCACACCCGACGAGGTGACCGTCAACCCACCGGCACCAGCCTTGACCCGGAGGGCCGCGTCTCTGTCGGCGACCGTCCAGGTGTCCGGGCCGTCCGGCCTGTCGGACTACGCGGTGTCGCCGTTGGGGATGCCCACCGCGCTGCTGGCTGACGAGGTGCGGGTGGCGTTCCTCGGCCGCACGTCCACGGAGGACCAGCAGGACCCGCGTCAATCGCTGGTGCGGCAGTTGGGGAACTGCAAGACCGCGATCCCCGAGTCGTGGGTGATCGTCGCGCACTTCTACGACGTCGAGTCCGGACGGATGGACCTCGACGCGCGCGGCCAGGGCTCGAACTATGAGCGGTTCGACATCCCCATCGCCCGCGACGGGGGCATCACCGACCTGCTCGACGAGGCGGCCCATCCCGGTCGTCGATTCGATGTGGTGATCTGCGAGAGCATCTCCCGCGTCGCCCGCCGCGCGTTCGAGGGCCTGTCGGTGGAGCGGGCGTTGGAACGCGCCGAGGTGCCGCTGTTCGCCTCGAACGAGCCGATCACCGTCAGCGGCAGCCGGGCGCAGCGGATCTTGCAGCGGCGGATCAACCAGTCCGTGGCCGAGTACGAAGTCCTCAACACCCTCGAACAATCCTGGGGAGGGCTGTGCACGCATGTGCGTGAGGGTTGGAACATCGGCAAACCCTGCTACGGGTACAAGGCCAAGACGTTCCGGCACACCAACCCCGCCAAGGCCGCGAAAGGGCAGGTCAAGACCCGGCTGGAACCCGACGGGGTGCGCGCGGAGACGGTCACGCAGATCGCGTTGTGGCGCTACCACGAGGGCCTGGGCTACGACACCATCGCCGACCGCTCAACACCGACCCGACCAAGTACCCGCCACCCGAACCGCCCGGCAAGACGAGAGCACGCGGGGCGTGGGGCAAGACCAGCGTCTACGAGATCTTGAAGAACCCCAAGTACACCGGGTTCCAGGTGTTCAACCGGCGTGCGTCCCGATCTCGGCATGGGAAGGTCAACGACCCGGTGAAGTGGGTGTGGTCCACCGAGCCCGCGCACGAGCCGCTGATCCCGAAGTGGATGTACGACGAACTCAACGCCCGCCGGGCGACCAAGCGTGGCTCCCGCGACGGCAACGCCGCCAACGCGCACCCTGAGACGCGGCGTACGTATGTGTTGCGGGGCATGGTGTTCTGCGCGTGCGGACGGCGGATGTTCGGCACCCATCGCCAAACGCGCGCCTACTACCTGTGCTGGCCCCGCAACAACAACCGGGGTCGGCCGGACAAGTACACGGGCCACCCCAAGGCCGTCTACGTGCGCGAAGACGCCATCCTCGACGCGGTAGCGAGGTTCTTCGCCGACCGGGTGTTCGGCACTGAGCGCCGTGCGATCCTGGCCGCCGACCTCGCGGGAGTCGACGACCGCGCCACCCGCGAGCGGCAGACCGGCCGGCAACGCCTCCAACGGACGCTGGCCGACATCGCTCGACGGCAGAACTCGATCATGCGGCAAGCCCAGGACGGCGACCCCGACGACCCGTTCACCACAGCCCTACGCGGCAGCTATAACGACCTGGACGCCGAGAAGACCGCCACGCTGGCGGCCATCGCTGGACTCGACGCCGCCGACGAGGCCGAACCGGGCCGACCCGGCATCGAGGACACCGCATTGCTGGACGCGCTGCCTTACCTGGCGCTCAACCTGGCCGACGCGCCCGAGGCGCTACTGCGGAAACTGTTCGAGATCAGCCAACTCGCCGTCCGCTCGCACGACGAGGGCGACCGCTTGACCATCACCATCCGCCTGCCCGCCGACCAACTACCCGACATAGCCCACGCAGCGGAAAGGATCACCGAACTCATGTCATCTACACAAGAAACGCCTGCTCAGACGGCAGGCGCTGCTTGTGTAGATGCTGTACGTGCCCCCGGTGGGAGTCGAACCCACACTGGACGGGTTTTGAGTCCGTTGCCTCTGCCGGTTGGGCTACGGGGGCGGATTGTCGGCGGGATCACTGTACGGGGTGGTTGGACATGCTCCCGACTCCGATCCTGGGCCGCTATCGTGGCAGGCTGGGGCGTGGCCGGACGAAGGGAGGTCGCCGGTGACTCAGCAAGCTGACGCGAGCGCGATGCCCGCCGAGCCGGATCGGACTGCGACTGCACGTCGCGTGCTCGTCGCCGAGGATGAGGCGCTGATCCGTCTGGACCTCGTCGAGATGCTCGCTGAGGAGGGTTACGCCGTGGTCGGCGAGGCGGCTGACGGGCAGCAGGCCGTCGAGCAGGCCGAGCGGCTGCGGCCCGATCTGGTGATCATGGACGTGAAGATGCCGAAGATGGACGGTATCGACGCGGCGTCGATCATCGCTGAGCGGCGTATCGCGCCGGTGGTGATCCTCACTGCGTTCAGCCAGCGTGAGCTGGTGGAACGGGCCCGCGATGCCGGTGCTATGGCCTACCTGGTGAAGCCGTTCGGCCGCAAGGACTTGGTGCCTGCGGTGGAGCTGGCCGTGTCTCGCTTTCGTGAGCTGATCGCCCTGGAGAACGAGGTAGCGGGCCTGACCGACCGGTTGGAGACCCGCAAAGCGGTGGAGCGCGCCAAGGGCCTGCTGATGGCCCGGCATGGACTCAGCGAACCCGAGGCGTTCCGTTGGATCCAGCGCAATGCGATGGATCGCCGGACCACCATGAAGGCGGTGGCTCAGGCAGTCATGGAGAGCCTGTCCTGATCCTGGGTTACATGGTCACTGCGTAACTTTGGTTACTGCTTTAGGTTACTGCCGAGTGCAGCTCGCCGTCAGGCGCAGGATCACATCTTCGTCACGACAGGCGACCGATCGTGCCCGCCGCGCCATCGGCAGGATTACGGTCTGACGACCGCATTGCGGGACGCCGACGCCGGCGCCCCCGCAGCACCGTCTGTTCTGAGGAGACATGCATGGCCCAGCGCACCGCGCTCCGCGTGGCAGCACTGCTTGGCGCCCTGTCGGTCGTCATGGCCGGTTGCGGCGGTGGTGGCAACACCGCCGCTCCTGGAGCTCAAGGGCCGGCCGGCGGCAGCCCGTCGGCGAAGAAGTGTGAAGCACCCGAGCAGGCCAAAGCGAGCGGGCAGCCGAGTGCCGCGCCGCTGAAGATCGGCACGTTGTTGCCCGAGACCGGAAGCCTGGCCATTCTGGGCCCGCCCGAGATCGCCGCGGTCGACGTGGCGACTAAGGAGATCAACGCGGCTGGCGGGGTGCTGGGCAATCCGGTTACCGTCATCAGGGGTGACTCCGGTGATGACAGGACCGACACGGCGAACCAGACCGTGGACCGCGAACTCGGCCAGGGCGCCCAAGCGATTGTCGGTGCCGCCGCCTCCGGTGTGACCAAGCTGGTCATCGACAAGATCACCGGAGCTGGTGTGGTCGAGTTCTCGCCCGCCAACACCTCCGACGAGTTCACCTGCTGGCCCGACAAGGGACTGTACTTTCGGACCGCTCCGCCGGACGTGCTGCAGGCCCAGGCCCTGGCAGCGCTGATGGCTGCCGATGGTGCGCAGCGGATCTCCATTCTGGCTCGCAACGACCCCTACGGCAGCGGCCTGGCCGACAACACCGTGAAGAACCTGCGTGACGCCGGCATCCCGCAGAACCAGATCCAAAAGATCATCTACGATCCGAACGCGACATCCTACAACACCGAGATCGACGACGTCCGGCAGTTCAACCCGAACGCGATCGCGGTGATCGGCTTCGACGAATCGAAAAAGATTATCGCCCGGATGAGCGAGGTGCAGATCGGGCCCGCTCAGAAGCTGGTCTACGGCACCGATGGCAACATGGATAGCGCGCTGGGCAATGGTCTGCCGCCGGGGCTGCTCAACGGCATGAAGGGCAGCTCCCCGCGGACCAAACTGTCGGCCGATTTCCAGCGGCGCCTGAAGGTCGACAATCCCAACCTGGAAAATTTTCCCTACGCCGGTGAGGCCTACGACGCTGTCGTGCTCATCGCGCTGGCCGCCGAGCAGGCGAAGTCGACCAAGGGGGTGGACATCGCCTCGGAGATCAACGGGATCACCAAGGACGGCGAGAAGTGCACCAGCTTCCGGCAGTGCCGGGACATCATCGACAGCGGAGGTAATCCCGACTACGACGGTGTCACCGGCACGCTGGACTTCACTGCCGCTGGCGAGCGCGCAGTCGGCTCCTACGGAATCCTGACGTTCAACCCGCAGAACAAGATCGACGAAGCCGCCATCCAGTACCGCATCGTGGGAGCCCGCTGACCGGTGGGGGCGCCGGTTGAGACTCGGTGCCCCCACTCAAACTATCCGTCCTCGCTTGATCCGGCCAGGGTGCCCAGGTAGAGCTCGACGACCTTGGGGTCGTTCATCAACGCCAGCCCGGTGTCGGTGTAGGCGTTGCGGCCTTGGTCCAGCACGTAGGCTCGGTCGCAGACCTGCAGGCAGCGCCGGGCATTCTGCTCGACCATCACGATCGAGATACCGGCTGCATTGATCTTCTTGCAGCGCACGAAGACCTCGTCGGCGAACATTGGCGACAGGCCGGCGGAGGGCTCGTCGAGCAGCAGGACCGACGGTTCCATCATCAACGCCCTGCCCATCGCCACCATCTGCCGCTCTCCTCCCGACAGCGCCCCGGCCTTGGTCTTGCGCCGGTCGCGCAGCAGCGGGAACAGCGAGCACACCGCGTCGAACCTGGCGGTGCAGGTACGTGGCCGCAGGTATACGCCCATCTGCATGTTCTCCTCGATGGTCAGCGAGGGGAACACGTTGTTGTTCTGCGGCACATAGCCCACGCCCTTGGTGACGAGCACGTGAGCCTTGGCCGAGGTGATGTCGGTGCCTCGCAGCGTGACACTGCCACCACGCACCGGGATGAGTCCGAACATCGCTTTGAGCAGCGTCGACTTGCCCGCGCCGTTGGGCCCGATGATGCCGACTATTTCGCCATCATGGAGGAAGAAATTGCAGTCCCGCAGGATGTTCACGCCGGGCAGGTAACCGGCCACCAGGTCGTCGGCCCGCAACAGCGCGTCCTGGGCCAACTCGCGGTGCCGCTGCCGGGTCGCGGCAAACTCGGCGGGGGACAACCCATTGCTAGTTGGGCCATTACCGGCCGAGGCGGTCACGGTCGATTCCCCCGGCGTGCGACGGCATTGTCGGTCGCCGCGGTGTTCGTCGCCGCGGTATTCGTCACCGTGGGGGCTGACAGGTCCTCGCCGCGTTCGATGGCCGCCTCGAGCTCGCTTTCAATCTCGGCGACGAGCACCGCCGTCTGTCCCACCGGGTTGCCCTCGGCGTCGAACTCCAGCGCCTGATCGTGGTGCGCGCCCAGATAGGCGTCGACAACCGCCTTATTGGATGACAGCGCGTCCGGCCTGCCCTCGGCGATCACCTTGCCCTGGGCCATCACGACCACCCAGTCACTGATGTCCCGGATGACGTCCATGTCGTGCTCCACGAACACCACAGTCATGCCGTCGTCGCGCAGGGACTTGACGTGCTCGAGAAGATTTTCGGTGAGCGCGGGGTTCACCCCGGCCATCGGCTCGTCGAGCATCACGACGGTCGGGTCCATCATCAGTGCCCTGGCCATTTCCAGCAGCTTGCGCTGCCCGCCGGATAGGCAGCCGGCGAGATCGTCGGCCTTGGCGTCCAGGCGGAACCGAGTGAGCAGTTCCATCGCTTTGCGGGTGTTGGCCCGCTCCTGCCCGCCCCAGGTGCCCAGCAGGGCACCGAAAAACCGTTCGCCGGTCTGTTTCGGGGCGCCCAGGCGCATGTTGTCCAGCACGGTGATCTTGGCGAGCGCCTTGGTGAGTTGGAAGGTGCGGACCACTCCGCGGCGGGCCACCTGATGTGGGGCGAGCCGGGACAGTGAGGTTCCGTTGAAGGTCCAGCGGCCGGTGTTGGGCCGGTCGAAACCGGTGAGCAGGTTGAACAGCGTGGTCTTACCCGCCCCGTTCGGGCCGATCAGCCCCGTGATGCAGCCCCGCTGGAATTCCAGATGGGCCACATCGACGGCCCGCAGGCCGCCGAACGAGCGAGTGATCGAATCGATCACCAGCACCGGATCCGGTTTCGGGGCGCCCGGCTCGGCGGGCACCCCGGCCAACGGATGCTCAGCGCGCATCGAGCAGCACCTCGTTCTTGTTACCGAAGATACCCTGCGGCCGGAACGCCATGAGCAGCGCCAGGGCGACCCCTACCAAGACGAAGCGGATCGCGCCGACATCCTGATTGTCGATGAAGGTGATCAGTGGGTGACCGCCCGCGGTGGCCTGGCGGAGGAAGTTATCCGTGACGGAGAGCACAAACCAGAAGATCATTGCGCCGATCACCGGGCCGAACACCCGGCCGGCCCCACCGATGATGAGAGCCGCGTAGGCGAAGAAGGTCTGTGGTGGTGAGTAGAAGTCTGGTGTGAGCGACTGTGTGGTCAACGCGAAGACGATACCGCCGACCGCACCCAACATCCCGCCCAGCACCAATACTTGCATCTTGTAGGCGAAAACGTTCTTTCCCAGTGCTCTGGCCGCGTCCTCGTCCTCCCGGATTGCCTTGAGCACCCGGCCCCACGGGCTGCGCACCAGGAGGAATACCAACAACAGCGACAGACCAACCACGGTCCAACCTACGCAGATCGACCATAGGTCCTGGCCGAGAAATCGTACTCCGAGGAAGTTGTAGAAGCGGCCGTTGTCGAACGGGCTGAGCTGGCGGAAGCCGCCACCGAAGCCGGTAAGGCCCTGGGTCCCGCCGGAGAAATCGGTCATCGAGGTCGACCGGGTGATCAGGCGCAAGATTTCGGCAGCCGCGATCGTGACGATCGCCAGGTAGTCGGCGCGCAGCCGCAGCGTCGGGATCCCGAGCAGTAGTGCGAGCCCCGCGCCGGCAGCCATCCCTACCAGCACGCCCACCCACAGCGGCAGGCCGTATTGCACCACCGCGATCCCCATGCCGTACCCACCGACCAGCGCGAAGCCGATCTGGCCGAAGTTGAGCAGACCGGTGTAGCCGAAATGAATGTTCAGCCCGATCGCGAGCAACGCAAAGAAGATCGCCGAGGGACCGACCAGCGCTGCGATGCCGTTGGTGAGCAGGCTCGGGACGTCGATCATCTGCTCACCCGATCCGCGCGCGGCTGCCGAGCAGGCCCTGTGGTCGGATCACCAGGATGACGACGAGTACCGCGAGCCCACCCAGGTACTTGAGGTCGACCGGGATGATCTGGGCGGACACCTGGACCAGCACGCCGACGAGCAGGCAGCCCACCAGGGCGCCGTAGGCGGTGCCCAGCCCGCCCAGGATCACCCCGGCGAACATCAGCAGCAGCAGCGTGAAGCCCATCTCGTACTGCACCGTCCCGGCCAGCTCGGACAGGCCGAACAGCACGCCGCCCAGCGCCGTCAGCGCGCCGGCCAGGATCCACACGAACAACACGACCCGCTCGACATTGATGCCCGACGAGGCCGCCAGGTCCCGGTTGTCCGATACCGCGCGCATGGCCTTGCCAATCCGGGTCCGTTGTAGCAGCAGCGCGATCCCGACCAGGACCGCCAGGCTGATCATGATCGTGGCGACATCCTTGTCAGTGATACTGATGATGCCGTAGTTGCGCTCCACCTGGTTGGTGTAGTCGGCGAACGCCTCGGACTGGCCACCGAAATAGATCAGCACCAGGTAGCGCAGCGCCAGAGCCAGGCCGATGGAGATCACCAGCTGGGCGACGAGGCCAGCGTGGCGCTGTCGCATCGGCCGCCAGATGCCTAGATCGTTGACCGCACCGAGCGCGGCGCCGACCACGATGGCCAGCAAGGTGGCCCAGATCAGTTGCAGCCCGAAGGTGACGTTCAGCGTCCAGGCCACCACGGCTCCGATCGTGACCAGCTCGCCGTGCGCGAAGTTGGTCAGCCCGGTGGTCCCGAAGATCAGCGACAGGCCCACCCCGGTGATGCCGATGACCAGACCAAACCGGATACCGTCGACCAGTACTCGCACGACCTGTGCGGTCGCGGAGGTCTGCAAGCCTTCGCGTTGCGCCCCGAATCGGAACACGACCAGCGACAACATCCCTGGGGCCACCTCGCGGACCACCTCTCCCTGGAGCACCTCGACACCCCGGGGCAGGGATTGCTGGTCGATCCGGAAGGTGTACTGGCCGGGTTTGGGCACGGTCAGCTCCCAGCGACCGCTGGTGTCCGAGGCAGTGCTGGCGACCTGCTGGCCGCGGGCGTCAAGGACCAGCACCCGGACGCTGGCGAGCAGCGTGCCGTCGACGTTGCGCAGCGTGCCGTTGACCGGCAGTCCCGGCTCCTCGGGCGTGGCTGGCTGCGACGGTGCGGATGGGGTGGGGGATGGTTGCTGGGCGGCCAGTGCCGGCGTGGACAGGCACAGCAGCGTGGCGGTAACGATCAGTGGGGCGACCAGCGCGTGGAGCAGCGCGCGGAGCGCGCCGGGAGCCCGGTGGGTGGGTGTGCGTTTCTCGGACTGCGCCCTGCTCGGTCGCCGGACGGGGCCTGGTGGTCCCACGGGCGTGCGCCTCCTCCTCCGGACGGTCGGCGGAGATCCGATGGTCCCCCCACTGGCCGACAGAGTGCCCATAGTGAGCTATCGGCAGCGCTCACCAACCGGCAGGTCCGGTCATGAGTCAGACGCGCAGCGCCGAGCACCGGGTCCAAGGCGACCGTCGGGTCACCCTGCTGGTGGGCGACCCCGAAGTATGCAGGTCAGCCGGGCCGTGCAGATTGGGCGGCCCGGCTCGTCGCTGATCCGGATCTCGAAGGTCGCCACCGTGCGGCCGCGGTGCAGCGGCGTGCACACGCCGGTGACCTCGCCCTCAGTGGCCGCCCGGTGGTGTGAGCAGGACAGCTCCAGCCCCAGCGGAACCTTGTCCGGCCCACCCCACAGCAGGGCCGCGAAGGAGCCGAGGGTCTCGGCCAGCACCGCATTCGCCGCGCCGTGCAGCAGCCCGAACGGCTGACGGTTGCCCGCCACCGGCATGGTCCCCACCATCCGCTCCGGGCCCCATTCGGTGATCTTGATGCCCATCCGCTCGGCGAGCTGCTCGTCCGCCCACTGGGCCATCAGCTCGCTGGTAGCCGGATCAACCTCGGGCGGGACGCCAGACGCACTCACACCCAACCTCCTCAACCGAACCCCACCGTACGCAGTCCCCGGCTGCGACAAGCATCCATATGGCGCGTTACACCCACAGGTTGGCGGGGATGTCGGTGGCTCGGCCTAGACTCGCGGGCCGTGACGGTTTCCCCACCGCGGTTGCTCCTGCTCGATGGTCACTCGCTGGCCTACCGGGCTTTTTACGCGCTGCCTGCGGAGAACTTCCGCACCACGACGGGGCAGGCAACCAACGCGGTGTACGGCTTCACCTCGATGCTGATCAACCTGCTCCGCGACGAGCAGCCCAGCCACGTCGCCGCAGCGTTCGACGTTTCCCGCAAGACCTTTCGCGCGGAGACCTACGCGCCCTACAAGGCCAACCGCAGTACCACACCCGACGAGTTCCGCGGCCAGGTCTCGCTGATCCACGACGTGCTGGGCACCCTGGGCATCCCGGTGCTCACCAAAGAGAACTACGAAGCCGATGACCTCATCGCGACCCTGGTCACCCGGGCCGAGCCGGACGGTTATGAGGTGCTGGTCTGCACCGGGGATCGGGACGTGTTACAACTGGTCAGCGACCAGGTGACGGTGCTCTATCCGCGCAAGGGTGTCTCGGACCTGACCCGATTCACCCCCGACGAGGTCGTCGAGCGTTACGGCCTGACCCCCCAGCAGTATCCGGACTACGCGGCGTTGCGCGGTGACCCTTCGGACAACCTGCCCGGTATCCCTGGTGTGGGGGAGAAGACCGCGGTGAAGTGGGTGCGGGAGTTCGGGTCGCTGGACGCTCTGGTCGATCGGGTGGATGAGGTCAAAGGCAAGGCTGGTGACGCGCTGCGCGAGCACCTCGCCTCGGTGCTGCTCAACCGCCAGCTCACCGAGCTGGTCCGGAATGTCGACATACCAGAGCAGCCCGCCGACCTGGCGTTGAAACCGTGGGACCGGGACGCCGTGCACCGGCTGTTCGACGAGCTGGAATTCCGGGTGTTGCGGGATCGGCTGTTCGCCACGTTGAGCGCATCCGAGCCCGAGGCCGAGGACGGCTTCGAGGTGCGCGGCGGGATGATCGAGCCGGGTGGGGTGGCTGCTTGGCTGGATGCGCACGCTAAGGACGGGCGCCGGGTGGGGCTTGCCTGCCGGGGTAGCTGGGTGCGCGGCGCCGGGGATCTGGAAAGTCTCGCCCTGGCCAGTCCCGACGGTGAGGGCGGCTACCTCGATCCGCGCGCGCTGACCCCCGACGACGAGCGGGCGCTGGCGCAGTGGCTGGCCGACCCGGCCGCGCCCAAGGCCGCGCATGACGCCAAGCCGTTTCTGCACGCGCTACGCGCGCGCGGCGGCGCTCTGGCCGGGCTGACCAGCGACACCGCACTGGCCGCCTACCTGGTCCGGCCCGGCCAGCGTTCGTTCGACCTCGCCGACCTGGTGTTGCGCTACCTGCGCAGGGAGTTGCGTGTGGAGTCTGAGGACGGCGCCCAACCGAGCCTGTTCGAGGGCGAGGACGCAGCCGCCCGCGCGGCCGATGAGATCATGCGGGCCCGCGCCGTGGCCGAGCTGGCCGTCGCACTGGACGCTGAGCTGGACCGGATAACGGGCCGGTCGTTGCTCACCGACCTGGAGCTGCCATTGCTGGCCGAGCTGGCCGAGCTGGAGGCGGCCGGTATCGCCGTCGACGGTGACGTGCTGGCCGAGCTAGAGGCCCGCTTCTCCGCCGCGGTGAAGCAAGCCGAGCAGGACTGCTATGCGGTGATCGGCAAGGAGGTCAACCTGGGCTCACCCAAGCAGCTGCAGGTAGTGCTCTTCGACGAGCTGGGCATGCCCAAGACCAAACGCATCAAGACCGGATACACCACGGACGCCGACGCGCTGCTGACGCTCTACGAATCCACCGGGCACCCATTCCTGGCGCATCTGCTGGCGCACCGCGACGCGACCCGCCTCAAGACCACCGTGGATGGGCTGCTGAAAGCCGTGGCCGATGACGGGCGCATCCACACCACCTACAACCAAACCATCGCCGCGACCGGCCGACTGTCCTCCACTGAACCGAACCTGCAGAACATCCACATCCGCACCGAGTCCGGACGCCGGATCCGACGGGCGTTCGTGGTGGGCTCTGGCTACTCGGAGCTGATGACAGCGGACTATAGCCAGATTGAGATGCGGGTCATGGCGCATCTGTCCGAGGACACCGCGCTGATCGAGTCGTTCACTTCGGGGTACGACTTCCACGCCGCCACCGCTGCGCGGGTATTCGCGGTGGACGCTGCCGCGGTCACTGGCGAGCAACGTGCCAAGATCAAGGCGATGAACTACGGCCTGGCTTACGGGCTGTCGGCCTTCGGGCTGTCCGCTCAGTTGCGGATCTCCACCGAGGAGGCTCGCGAGCTGATGGAGGAGTATTTCGCCCGGTTCGGCGGTGTCCGCGACTACCTGCGGGCGGTGGTCGAAAAGGCCCGGATGGACGGCTACACGGCCACCATCCTGGGTCGGCGGCGCTACCTGCCCGACCTGGTCAGTGACAACCGGCAGCGTCGCGAGATGGCCGAGCGGATGGCGCTCAATGCGCCTATCCAGGGCAGCGCGGCGGACATCATCAAGGTCGCGATGCTGGGCGTCGCCCGCGCGTTGCGCGCCGAGGGGTTGCGTTCCCGGATGCTGCTGCAGGTACACGACGAGCTGGTGCTGGAAGTCGCACAGGACGAGCGGGCGGTGGTGGAGACACTGGTGCGTCGTGAGATGGGCTCGGCGTATGCGCTGGACGTCCCGCTGGAAGTCTCGGTGGGCGTCGGACGGTCCTGGGACGATGCGGCGCACTGAGACCCGCCATTCGGCTCCGAATAGTGCTCCTGGCACCAGGCCAGACCGCGATCCGGCTCCGAATGGCGCCAATCAGCGGCGTCGGCAGCAGAAGATCGCGGTTCCTGGGAACAGCGCGCCGCGGAACGGGCTCCACTGGCCCCATTCCCGTTGTAGCCCGGCGGGCCACTCCGGCTCCACCAGATCCTCCAGTACCAACCCGGCGGCGACGATCTCTCTGATGCGGTCGCCCAGGGTGCGGTGGTGCTCCACGTAGGTGGGGTTGCCCAGGGTGTCCACCTCGACGTAAGGGGTGCGGTCGAAATACGACTGTGACACCGTCAAGCCGGCCTCCCCGGGATCGTCCGGGAAGGTCCAGCGCATCGGGTGGGTCACCGCAAAGACCCATCGGCCGCCGGGGCGCAGCACCCGCGCGACCTCGCGCATCACCGCGGCCGAGTCCGCGACGAACGGCACCGCGCCGAACGCCGAACAGGCCACGTCGAAACTGCTGTCGGCGAAGGGCAACCGACCGGCGTCGGCTTGCACGAGGGGCACTGAGAGTCCGGTTTCGCGGGCTGCCTGCACCGCGTACCGCAGCATTCCAGCCGACAGGTCCAGGCCGACGACGTGCGCGCCCTGGGCGGCCAGCCAACGTGCGCACGGCGCTGACCCACAACCGACCTCGAGTACCCAGCGGCCCGGTAGCTCGCCGAGCAGACCGGCGTCCGACTCGCGAAGCCCTTCCGGGCACCACACGAAGTCCGCCAGGCCCAGGAAGTCGCCATGTGCGGCGAGGTAGTCGTCAGCGTCGGTGTCCCACCAGCGGCGATTGGCGGTCACTGTCTCCGAGGCGTTGACCAGGCGCTTCACCACGCCGATGGTGCCCAGCAAGGCCTCGGCGCGCCCGTGAGGTGTCCCGTGTTCGCTGTGCTTTGGTTGCGGCGGGCCGGTCACCGGGGCAGTCTGTCAGAAGAACACCCCGAATACCGGGGTCGAGTTTGCTGCCGCGACTTCCGCCTGGGTACGATCGACTTGCGCTGTCGTTTCGTGCTGCCCGGGCTGTCGAGTTTCCTCAGCATGTCGCATCCGGAACACAGGGGCCCTGCGGGGTGTTGTACCGCCAGCAGAGCTGGCACCGGTGTCCGTAACGACGACGAACCGCCCCAGGACGGTCCGACGCAGTGGGGGAAGCCAGCGCGCCGACGAATCAGTAGGACAACACTGCCCACACGACCCTATCCCTTCGGAGCATCCCACCGCATGACCACCGACACCACCGCCGCCCCGACCACGCAGCAGGTCGCGATCAACGACATCGGGACGGAGGAGGACTTCCTCGCCGCCATCGATAAGACCATCAAGTACTTCAACGATGGCGACATCGTCGAAGGCACCATCGTCAAGGTCGACCGTGACGAAGTGCTGCTCGACATTGGCTACAAGACCGAGGGCGTTATCCCGTCGCGGGAGCTGTCCATCAAGCACGATGTCGACCCTGCTGACGTCGTGGCGGTGGGTGACGAGGTCGAGGCCCTTGTACTCCAGAAGGAGGACAAGGAAGGCCGGCTGATCCTGTCCAAGAAGCGCGCCCAGTACGAGCGCGCCTGGGGCAATATCGAGGCCCTCAAGGAGAACGAGGAGCCGGTCAAGGGCACCGTCATCGAGGTGGTCAAGGGTGGTCTGATCCTCGACATCGGGCTGCGTGGCTTTCTGCCCGCCTCGCTGGTCGAGATGCGGCGGGTCCGCGACCTGCAGCCCTACGTGGGCCGGGAGCTCGAGGCCAAGATCATCGAGCTGGACAAGAACCGCAACAACGTGGTGCTCTCGCGTCGCGCCTGGCTGGAGCAGACCCAGTCCGAGGTGCGCAGCGAGTTCCTCAACCAACTGGCCAAGGGCCAGGTCCGCAAGGGCCAGGTCTCCTCGATTGTCAACTTCGGGGCGTTCGTGGACCTCGGTGGCGTGGACGGTCTGGTGCACGTCTCCGAGCTGTCCTGGAAGCACATCGATCACCCCAGCGAGGTCGTCGAGGTCGGCCAGGAGGTCACTGTCGAGGTGCTCGACGTCGACCTGGACCGCGAGCGGGTGTCGCTGTCACTCAAGGCCACTCAGGAAGACCCGTGGCGGCAGTTCGCCCGCACTCACCAGATCGGGCAGATCGTGCCCGGCAAGGCCACCAAGTTGGTGCCCTTCGGCGCGTTCGTCCGAGTCGAGGAGGGCATCGAGGGTTTGGTGCACATCTCGGAGCTGGCTGAACGGCACGTCGAGATCCCCGAGCAGGTCGTTCAGGTCGGTGACGACGTGATGGTCAAGGTTATCGACATCGACCTGGACCGGCGGCGGATCTCGCTGTCACTCAAGCAGGCCAACGAGGGGCTGTCCCCCGAGATGGAGTTCGACCCGACGCAGTACGGCATGACTGCCGAGTACGACAGCGAGGGCAACTACATCTACCCCGAAGGTTTCGACCCGGACGCCAACGACTGGCTCGAGGGCTTCGAAAAGCAGCGCCAGGAATGGGAGCGCGCCTACGCCGAGGCCCAGGTCCGCTTCGAGCAGCACCGCAAGCAGGTCGTCAAGGCAACTGAGGCTGAATCGGAGGTGCCTGGAGACCAGAGCTACTCCTCGGCGACCACCGAGGCGCCCACCCCCAGTGGCGCTGGCTCCGGCTCGCTTGCTAGCGACGAGCAACTGGCGGCCCTGCGGGCGAAGCTTTCCGGTGGTGTGTAGATCAGCGCCAGCATCGCGCGATGCTCAGGGTGGCACTGACCGGAGGGATCGGTTCCGGTAAGTCGACGGTGGCGGCCCGGCTCGCGCAACGGGGGGCATGGATCGTCGACTCGGACCGGATCGCTCGCGAGGTCGTCGAGCCCGGTACCGAGGGGCTGCGCGCCGTGGTCGACGAGTTCGGCGAGGAGATCCGCACCGAGGACGGCGAGCTGGACCGGTCGGCGCTGGCCGCGTGGGTCTTCGACGACGCGGACGCCCGACGTCGGCTCAACGCCATCGTGCATCCGCTGGTCGCAGCACGCAATGCCGAGCTGCTCAAGACCGCGCCGCCGGACGCCATCGTGGTGCAGGACGTCCCGCTGCTGGTCGAGGCAGGGCTGGCGGCGGGATTTCCGCTAGTCGTCGTGGTGCACGCGGACGCTGAGGTGCGGGTCGGTCGGCTGGTCGAGCAGCGCGGCATGGCAGAGTCCGACGCCATGGCGCGGATCGCAGCTCAGGCCACTGACCAGCAGCGCCGCGCCGCCGCCGATGTCTGGTTGGACAACAGCGGCTCCCGGGACGACATCCTCGCCGCGGCGGACCGGTTGTGGGCCCAGCGGCTGGTGCCCTTCGAAGCCAACCTGCGGCATCGCCGGTCTGCTGCGCGCGCGGCAACCCCGGTTGTGGTGGCGCCGGTCGACAGCTGGCCGCAGCAGGCGCAGCGGATGATCGCACGGATCGCCGCGGTGGCGGGCCGGTGCGCGCACCGGATCGATCACATCGGCTCTACGGCGGTCCCTGGCCTGGACGCCAAGGATGTGCTGGACGTGCAGGTGGTGGTCGCCGATATCGATGCCGCGGGGCCACTGGCTGATGACCTGCTCGGCGCGGGACTGGTCAGGTGGCCCGGTCGTTGGTGGGACAACGCCGGGGACGGCACCACCCGGGACAAGGTGATGGCGACCAATGCCGACCCGGCCCGGCCTGTCAACTGCCACATCCGGCCCGCCGACTCCCCGACCTGGCGGGAAGCCCTCCTGCTGCGGGACTGGCTGCGGGCTCATCCAGCCGGCGTTCGGGAGTACGCCGAGCTCAAGCACCGGCTGGTAGCGCAGCAGTGGGACAGCATTGACGCCTACGCCGATGCGAAGACCCCGTTCGTGTCCGGCGCGCTGGCTCGGGCGCAGCAGTGGGCCGCGCGCACTGACTGGCTGGTGGGCTGAATCCGAGCCGACGCACTTCGTCCCGCGGAGGCGGCACTCTTGCAGCCCGGTCAGTGCCGGCTCCAGGTCGGCCACGCCCCGACCGTCGGCAGCCACCGGTCCAACCGGTAGCCGTGCCGGGCCAGGCCGTCCACCGTTCGATAGGTCGTGGCCAGCGCGGTCTGCGCAGCGGACCGATCGAGCAGCCCCGCGACCACCGCGTCCAGCAACTCATCGGTGTCCACCACATCGACGCCGCGCCCGGGGCGCAGCACGAGATCCAGGTAGTGGTCCTCGGTGCGCCAGCACCTGGTGTCAACGTCGATGTGCACCACGTCGACGTAGAAGTGCTGGTCCCATTCGTGCCCGGGCGGATAGAACCAATCGGTGATCCGCAACCCTATCTCGGGCAGCAGCCAGGACTCGAGCGCGTGGATCGACGGATGGTCGACGACGTCGCGAGCGAGGTAGAGGCCGAACGGCTCGACCCGGTACTCGCGGACGGTGCGGACGACACCCTTGGGGTCGGTGTTGGTCATTGCGTCCAGGTCGAACAGCTCAATCTTGGGAGGGTGTATGTGCTGGGCGGTCTCGGCACTCAACCCGTGCGGGGCCGTCATAGCGTTTGACCCTACGCATGTCCGTGGGCGCTGGACCGTCATTTCGCCCGGTCGGCACAGTCTTGATGGGCATGTCGAGGGCCCATCAGCAGCCACTGCGGGCGAAGGCAGACTGTCAGAGTCCCGGCCTACCCTCAATGCCATGACCGATGCCGCCACCCAGCGCGACCTGCTCCCACACTCCGAGTTCCGCCCGCTCGGGAAGACCCCCCGGGCGCCGGGCCGGTTCCAAATGGTCAGCGACTACGCGCCCGCTGGCGACCAGCCGGCGGCTATCGACGAGCTGGAGCGCCGGATCACCGGCGGTGAGCGTGACGTCGTGCTGCTGGGCGCCACCGGAACGGGTAAGTCGGCCACCGCTGCCTGGCTCATCGAGCGGGTACAGCGCCCGACGCTGGTGATGGCACCGAACAAGACCCTCGCCGCGCAGCTCGCCCACGAGCTGCGGGACTACTTCCCGAACAACGCGGTGGAGTACTTCGTCTCCTACTACGACTACTACCAGCCCGAGGCGTACGTCCCGCAGACCGACACCTACATCGAGAAAGACTCCTCGATCAACGATGACGTGGAACGGTTGCGGCACTCCGCCACGATGTCGCTGCTCACCCGGCGCGATGTGGTCGTCGTCGCGTCGGTGTCCTGCATCTTCGGGCTCGGTACGCCCCAGGAGTACCTGAATCAGTCGATTCACGTGCCGGTCAGTGGTGAAGTCGGGCGCGACGCGCTGCTGCGGGCCCTGGTCGGCATCAACTACGCCCGCAATGACCTGGCCTTCGCCCGTGGGACGTTCCGGGTCCGCGGTGACACGGTCGAGGTCATCCCGGCCTACGAGGAACTCGCGGTCCGCATCGACTTCTTCGGTGACGAGGTCGAGTCGCTCTACTACCTGCACCCACTCACCGGGGAGGTGGTCCGGGAGGTATCCGAGCTGCGGATCTTCCCTGCCACCCACTACGTCGCCGGGCCGGAGCGGATGGAGCGCGCCGTTACGGGTATCGAGTCCGAGCTGGAAGACCAGCTGGCCGCGCTGGAGAAGCAGCGCAAGCTGCTGGAAGCCCAGCGGCTGCGGATGCGGACCCAGTACGACGTGGAGATGATGCGTCAGGTCGGGTTCTGCAACGGCATCGAGAACTACTCGCGGCATATCGACGGGCGCGCGGCCGGCTCGGCTCCGGCCACCCTGCTGGACTACTTCCCCGAGGACTTTCTGCTGGTCATCGACGAATCGCATGTCACGGTGCCGCAGATCGGCGGGATGTACGAGGGCGACGCCTCCCGCAAGCGCACCCTGGTGGAGCACGGGTTCCGGCTACCCTCGGCGCTGGACAACCGGCCGCTGACCTGGGAGGAGTTCCAGGACCGGATCGGGCAGACCCTGTACCTGTCGGCGACCCCGGGGCCGTATGAGATGGGCCAGTCCGGCGGCGAGTTCGTCGAGCAGGTCATCCGCCCGACCGGCCTGGTGGATCCGGAGGTCGTAGTCAAACCCACCCGGGGCCAGATCGATGACCTGGTGCATGAGGTGCGCATCCGCGCCGAGCGCAACGAACGGGTGCTGGTGACCACACTGACCAAGAAGATGGCCGAGGACCTCACCGACTACCTGCTCGAGCTCGGCATCCGGGTGCGCTACCTGCACTCGGAGGTAGACACGCTGCGCCGGGTGGAGCTGCTGCGGCAGTTGCGTTTGGGCGAGTTCGACGTGCTGGTCGGAATCAACCTGCTCCGCGAGGGCCTGGATCTGCCCGAGGTGTCGCTGGTGGCGATCCTGGACGCCGACAAGGAGGGGTTCCTGCGCAGCGGAACTTCGCTGATCCAGACCATCGGCCGCGCCGCCCGTAACGTGTCCGGTCAGGTGCACATGTACGCAGACAGGGTCACCGACTCGATGCGCCGGGCCATCGACGAGACCGACCGGCGACGGGCCAAGCAGGTCGCCTACAACACCGAACGCGGGCTGGATCCGCAGCCGCTGCGCAAAAAGATCAACGACATCCTCGAGCGGGTCTACGCCGAGGCTGGTGACACGTTGGACACCGGGGCGGTGCAGGTCGGAGGATCCGGTCGCAACGCCTCCCGAGGCAAGCGCGCCACCGGCGCGCCCGGGCGGCCCCGAGGTAGCGCGGGCGTGCTGGAAGGGCGGGATCCCTCGTCGATGCCGCGCGCCGAGCTCGCAGATCTGGTGCAGCAGCTCACCGACCAGATGATGGGCGCGGCTCGGGAGCTGCAGTTCGAACTGGCCGCCCGGCTCCGGGACGAGATCGCCGACCTCAAGAAGGAGCTCCGCGGCATGGACGCCGCCGGCCTCCGCTAGTTCGCGACCATGGCGACGCATTCCTCGATGTCGAGCCCAAACGCGTCGCCGAGGAGTTCGCGCACTACCTCCTCGCGACCCCAGGCGAACGGGTTCCCGGCGCCCGGCGGCGGCGTCGGCAGGAACGGCCGGTGGCAGCTGCCGCTGGCGATGACTGATAAAGCCGCTCGGTCACCGCTCGCTGGGCTCGCTCCCGGGGGTGATGGGGGTGCCAGCGAGGATGAGGTAAAGCGAGCGGCGCGCCTCGGCCAGGACCCGTTGCGCAGCCTGCACCTGCTGCGGGTCACCCAGCGCGAGTTGGCGGGTGGGGTGGCGCAGCTCCTCGAGGGCGGCTCGGAGGTCGCTGCCGCCGCCGCAGCGTGCTGTGAACTCGGCGAACGGGTCAGGCATCGCGTCGCCGTGCGTGTGCAGGTACGCCTGGCCGGCGTCGGTGAGGGTGGCCAGTTTGCGGCCACCCTGGGCGACGGTGTCGATCAGGCCTTCGTCCTCGAGCTGGCTGAGGGTCGGGTAGACGGCGCCGGGGCTGGGTTGCCAGGCACCGGAGGTGCGCTCGGTGATGGCCTGCATGAGTTGGTAGCCGTGCATGGGCTGCTCGGCCAGCAGCAGGAGTAGGGCAGTGCGCACATCGCCGCGTTGCGCTCGCCCGCGTCCTGCACCGCGGGGACGGCTCCCGCGTGTCCTTCCACCGCCGACCCCGTCAGGCTGTGCGGGAAAGTCGGGGTGGTGGCGTCGCTGAGCGTGTTGACGGCCGACGGCTAGGCAGTCGCCGCGACGACGTGAGTCGTGGTGATCGGTGTACATAGTTCTCCTATTCGGGAATGTCTCCCACGTTGGTCGACACGCTCACGATATATCACGATAGTGTCAAAAGCAAGCGACGCGCGCGGTTCTCCTCCAAGTGCTGCACGGCGCACGTGCCGAGAATCGGGCCGCCGGAGGTGCTCGTCCTTCGCTCGGCCGGCTAGGCTCATGTTGATGGCCGGCTCTGCCGCGGTCGCCCGCTGGGCGACCTTCGACTGTTACGGCACGCTGATCGACTGGAACGCCGGCATCGGCCGGGAGCTTGAACGACTGTTCGGCGCGGAGACGGCGCCGCGGCTGCTACCCGTCTACCACGAACTCGAGCCGCAGGTGCAGCGCGAGGACCCGCAGCGCACCTACCGAGAGGTCCTCAACCTGACGCTCGCGCGGCTCGCGGACCGGGAAGGCTTCCGGCTCGGCCCGCAGGAGCAGGGAGCGCTCGCCCGCTCGCTGTCCGACTGGCCCGTCTTCCCTGAGGTGCGCCCGGCGCTGGAGGAGGCCCGTGCGCGTGGCTGGCGGCTGGCGATCCTGTCGAACACCGACCGCGACTTGATCGAGGCGTCGATGCGCCGGCTCGGGGTCGAGTTCGAGCTCTCGATCGTTGCCGACGAGCTCGGGTCGTACAAGCCGTCGCCGTTGCACTGGGAAGTCTTCCGCGCCCGCTGCGAGGCCGGGCGCGATCGACACGTGCACGTCGCGGCGAGCCTCTACCACGACATCGCTCCGGCCCTCGCCCTCGGGATCCCCACGGTCTGGATCAACCGCCTGGGGGAAGAGCCGGAGCCGCATCCGACGGTCGAGTTGCGCGACCTCGCTCCCCTCGCGGACACGCTTGACGGCCTCGTCGCCGCCTGACCTCTGGCCGCCCCTCGCACGACAACGCCGAGGCGGTCGCGGAGCTCGGGTCCCCCGTAATTCGCCTCTTACACGGAGGCGTTACGTACCGGGTACCGCTGGCACGGGTTCGGCGACGTCCACCTCATCCTGCCCAAGCGGGTGACGGTGCGGCGTGATCCGAGGACAATGGGTCCGTCCGGTACCCGTGAGGTCGGAGGTTGACCCGTGTCCTCTCCAGCAGACGTGCTCACGTCCCGCTTCGGTGACGGCCTAGCGGTCGACCCCGATCTGGCTGCGGCGGCGGAATCCGCCGTCACACAGGCCCTGGCTCCGCTGCGCGGGCAGCGTCCCGACCTGCTGTGCGTGTTTGTCTGCGGCGAAGACCCGAACGCGGTCGAGTCGGCGGGCACCCGCGCGATGGAGGTGGCCGGGGCCCGCACCACGCTGGGCTGCAGCGCCGGCGGCGTGATCGGCGCCGGCCGGGGGGTGGAGATCGAGCCCGCGGTCAGCGCGTTCGCCGCCTGCCTTCCCGGGGTCAGGTGCACCCCGCTGCACCTGGAGTTGATCCGCACCCCCGACGGTGCTGCCGTCACCGGAATGCCGGAACGGCAAGGAGACGACGCCGTCGCGGTGCTCCTCGCCGATCCCTTCACGTTCCCCATCGCTGCTTTCGTGCAGCGCTCCAACGACGACCTCGCTGGCCTGCCGCTGATCGGCGGCGTGGCAAGCGGTCCCCGCGGCGGGGGGTCCGCGCGGCTGTTCCTGGACGGGCATAGCGTGCCGGCCGGCGCGGTGGGAGTGGTGCTCGGCGGTCCCGTCGTGGCCCACCCGGTGGTCAGCCAGGGGTGCCGCCCCTTCGGCCCCACGATGATCGTCACCAAGGCCGACGGCAACGTGCTCCTGGAGCTGGCCGGGACGCCCGCACTGGCCAAGCTCGAGCAGATCGTCGCCGAGCTCTCTTCCGAGGAACGGCGAGCCGTCGCGCACGGACTGCACATCGGCGTCGCGATGGACGAGTACGCCGAGGAGCACGAGCGCGGTGACTTCCTCATCCGCGGCGTGGTGGGCGCCGACAGTGAGCGGCGTGCGATCGCCATCCAAGACGTCGTTGAGGTGGGTCGCACCGTCCGCTTCCAAGTGCGTGACGCGTCCGCCGCCGACGAGGATCTCGAGGAGCTGTTCTCCCGGTTTCGCCCGGAGACCGGTCCGGTGGGCGGCGCGCTGCTGTTCTCCTGCAACGGCCGAGGCAGGACCATGTTCCCGAGCGCCGATCACGACGTACTGGCGGTGCGCGCCGGCCTCGGTACCACTGGCGTGGCCGGGTTCTTCGCGAACGGCGAGATCGGCCCCGTCGCAGGCCGAAACCACCTGCACGGGTTCACCGCGTCGATCCTGGTGTTCGGCGCAGGCGGCTCCTGACTGGTTCCTACCAGGCGGCGGGTTTGGTGGCTCGGATGATCGCGGAGTGCATGCCGTCGGCGACCTGGTGAGTCGGTACGATGGTGATGTCGGTGAAGCCGGCGGCGGCCAGGCCGTTGAGGTATTCGCCGACGCTCAGAGCCCCGGCGATGCAGCCAACATAGCTGCCCCGTTCGGCCCGCTGCTGAGCGCTGAGGCGATCTGCGGCGATCACGTCGGAGACCCCCAGCCGACCTCCTGGGGTAAGTACCCGAAATGCTTCTGCGAACACGGCGGGTTTGTCGGTCGACAGGTTGATCACACAGTTGGAGATGATCACGTCGACGGAGCCGTCGGGCAGCGGGATGGCCTCGATGGGGCCTTGCAGGAACTCGACATTGGTCGCGCCGGCTTCCGCCGCGTTGGTTCGGGCGAGGGTGAGCATTTCGTCGGTCATGTCCAGCCCGTAGGCCTTCCCGGCGGGGCCGACCCGGCGGGCGGACAGCAGCACGTCGATGCCGCCCCCGGAGCCGAGGTCCAGCACGGTCTCGCCCTCGTGCAGGTCGGCCACGGCCAGCGGGTTGCCGCATCCCAAGCTGGCGGTGACCGCCTGGGCGGGCAGCGCGGCTCGGTCAGTGGCGTCGTAGAGCTCGCCGCCGAACCCGTTCCCGGCCGCAACCTCGTCCACGGCACCGGAGCTGTCGACGCCGCAGCAACTGGGCCGGGCTCCAGTGCGCACAGCCGCGGCCGCGGCCGCGTAGTGCCGGCGTACCTCGTCGCGTAGGTCGGTGGCCTGCTTGGTCATCGCTGCACCCTCCCCAAGATCGATGATGTTTCGATAGACGTCAAGTAATAGCTTGCGACTTAGTTTGAAGTTCGTCAATATAGAAACATGTCGAGACAGGACACCGTGGTGACGCTGGCGCAGTGCTGCGTGCCGCTGACCGCTGACCCGCTCACCGCCGAGGAGGCGGGGGAGCTGTCTCGTCGGTTCAAGGCCCTCGGTGACCCGGTACGGCTTCGGCTGTTGAGCCTGATCGCCTCCCATGAGGGCGGCGAGGCCTGCGTGTGTGAGCTGACGGTAGGTTTCGAGGTTTCCGGACCGACGATCAGCCACCACCTCAAGGTGCTGCGCGAGACCGGTTTGATCGAGGGCGACCGCCGTGGCACGTGGATCTACTACCGGGTGCTACCGGAGGCCCTGCGGGCACTGTCGGAGGCGTTGCTGCCCACTCGGGTGCCGGCATGACGCCTGCTTTGTCAACCCCACCGGGTCTGGCGCGGCGGCTGCTGGCCGAGTTGGTCGGTACCGCGGCGCTGGTCGCGATCGTGGTGGGCTCGGGCATCGCCGCACAACAGCTCTCCCCGGGCCAGGTCGGGCTGCAACTGCTGCAGAACTCCACGGCCACCGTGTTCGGGTTGGCGGTGCTGATCCTGCTGTTCGGCCCGGTGTCTGGTGCGCACTTCAACCCCGTCGTGTCAGCGGCCGACTGGCTACTGGGCCGCCGCACCCATACGGGCTTGTCCGGCCGCGATGTCTGGGCCTACACCGCGGCGCAGATCGTCGGCGCGGTGGCCGGGGCGGTGCTGGCCAACGTGATGTTCAGCTTGGCTGCGGTCGAGATCTCACACAAGCCGCGCAGCGGTGTCGGACTGTGGGTCGGTGAGCTGGTCGCGACCATCGGTTTGATCGCCGTGATCTTCGCGTTGGCTCGTACCGGCCGGGCCGCGCTGTCGGCTGCCGCCGTCGCCGGTTGGATCGGTGCCGCTTACTGGTTTACCTCCTCCACCTCCTTCGCCAACCCCGCCGTCACCATCGGGCGGATGTTCAGCGATACCTTCGCCGGCATCGCCCCCGGCTCGGCACCCGGATTCATCGCCGCCCAACTGGTCGGCGGGCTAGTGGGCGTCGGCCTGGTGCTCGTCCTCTATCCCAACGCACCCTGCGCCGCAGCCGCCGTGGTCGTCCCCGCGCATCCGGCACTGCCGATTCTGGACCCACCACGGAGACCGCGATGACCCCCACTGTCCTGTTCCTGTGCACCCACAACGCAGGCCGCTCGCAGATGGCCATGGGGTTCTTCCGGCACCTGGCCGGCGACCAGGCCGTCGTGTGGTCGGGCGGCTCCGAACCGGCAAGCAGCATCAACCCGGCCGCGGTCGAGGCCATGCGCGAGCGAGGGATCGATATCTCACAGCAGCATCCCAAGCCCTGGACCGATGAGGTCGTCCGTGCCGCCGATGTCATCATCAGCATGGGCTGCGGCGACGCCTGCCCAGTGTTCCCCGGCCGCCGCTACGAAGAATGGCTTCTCGACGACCCCGCCGGCCTCGACGTCGAGAGCGTGCGACCGATCCGCGACAAGATCGAACGACGCGTCCGCCGGCTTCTCACCGAACTCGCAGTCACCGTCAGCGCCTGATCTCCGCGCGGGCTGACAGGTGCATAAGGTTCCATTTGCCGAGCCTAGCCGCGGAGTGGAGCCGCCTCCGAGTATGTGCGCCCGCTCAGTCGCCCGCGGCGTCCTTGATGTCCTCGAACCAGTAGGCGATGTCGCTCATCTTGGAGCTCACGATGTCGGCCTGCTCGGGTGAGATCACGATGTGCCTGCCCTGCGAGTCGGTGATTGTCACGTCGGGCATCCGCAGGGTGACGGTGACCGGCCCCTTGCCGCCGTACGCCGGAACCTCCCACGTCTTCTCGACCACGGCCTCGCTCATGATCTTGCGCTCGATTTCTACTGGAGCACTCTTCACGGTCCATACCTGGAACCGTCGAACATTGCAGGTGCTGCAAGCAATGACCAGATCGAGTGATTGGATCACTGGAGTCGACGGTGCATAGTGGGCGCTCGGACACGAAGCGGAGGCACCCAGTATGGCCGGTAACCCGCACACCTCGATCCGGTCCCGCCAGGCCGCCGCCGAGCTGCGCACGTTGCGGGAACAGGCGGGGCTGTCCGGCGCGGAGGTGGCCAAGCGCCTGGGCATGTCGCCCAGCAAGATCAGCCGGATTGAGACCGGCAACAGCGGCTTGCAGATCGAGGACGTGGCCGCGCTGCTGGGCCTCTATCAGGTGCCCGCGTCCACCCGCGACGAGTTGCTCGACCTCATCCGCCGCTCCGAGGAACGCGGCTGGTGGACCCGCCAACCCGGGTTGCCCCAGCTGTGGCGCAGCCTGATCGACTTCGAAGCCAAGGCCACCCGAGTACAGAACTACGAGGGCTTGGTGGTGCCTGGGCTGTTACAGACCGCCGAGTACGCGCGAGCCATCATTCAGGGCGTCGCCCCCACCGTCTCCGAGGCCGAACTGGACAACCTGGTGGCCGCCCGGATGGCCCGCCAAGCGCTGCTGGCCAGGGCCAGCGCGCCACAGTTCTTCGCGGTGGTCGACGAGGGCGCACTGCGCCGCCCAGTCGGCGAGCCCGGGGTGATGCACCGGCAACTACAGCATCTGCTCGGTGCGGCGGAGCAACCCCACGTGACGGTACGGGTGGTGCCGCTCGCGGCTGGGGCGCATGCCGGGCTGCGCGGGCCGTTCGTGATCCTGGAGTTCGCCGAGGAGCCAGCGCTCGTCCACGTGGAGAACCAGAGCACCGGGCTTTTCCTGGAGGAAGAGGCCGATCTGGCCGCCTACCGGCTGGCACTGGGGAATATCCTGAACGCAGCCCTTGCACCCGCTGCAACGGCTGAGCTGATCGCCCAGATCGCCGCCGAACTCAGCTGACCTGGCGGGCCGCGTGGGCCGCACGAACACTGGAGAGGAGCGCGGGATGCCTTCGTTGAACCTGAGCGGCGCCCGCTGGCGAAAGAGCAGCCGCAGCACCGATACGTCTAACTGCGTCGAGGTGGCCGTCGCCGTCGGCGCCGTCGCGGTGCGCGACTCCAAGCGCCCCACCGGCGGCACCCTGATCGTCCCCCCACCCACCTGGACCGCCTTCACCACCGCCCTCCGTGCCAACGAGTTCGGCTGATCAAGACAGTCCTGGGACTACTTATCCGGGCCTACTCGTCGCAGTTACTCGGCTGGCGCTGTGGCGAGGAACTCGGCGCGGGCAACGACGCCGATGTCGGGGTGGTCGGCGAACACACCGTCGATCCCGACCCGAAGGTAGGTGACCTGCTCGTCGATCGCCCGCCCGAAGTCGGACGGCACGGCAGATGTCCGGAAGTCGGCCGGCAGGAAGTTGTTCTCGGCCCGGAAGGTGTAGGGATGCACGACCAGGCCAGCGCTATGTGCGTCGGTCACCAGCGTGGTAGGTGAGCCGAGCGTGTCGTCGGCCTTGCGTGGGATGACCTGCTGCTTCTCCGGCCCGATCCCCTGGGCGTAGCGCGCGATGCCGCGCAGGCCGCCGGGGGTGATCAGCTCGGCGTAGGTCGGGCTAGTGCGGCCGGCAGCCGTGGTGTCGAATGGCGCGCCGGTGGCCGACAGCAGCTGTACCGACCTCGTCTGCAGGCCGGCGTCGCGCAGCTGCTTCAGGTTGGTCACCTCGAAAGACTGCACGAACACCGGGGCGTCCGGCTGGTTGAGTTGATTGCTCCGCAGGATCTCAATCAACCGAGGCTCCAGCGGCAGGCGGGCGTTCTTGAAAAACGTGGGGTGCTTGGTCTCCGGGTAGACGCCCAACGTCCGACGCAGCTCATCGGACAGCCGAGCCCGGAGGTCCAGCACCTCCTGGAACGTCGGGATCTCGTACCGCCCGTTGTACAGGGTGTTGTGCTGGCGGATCTGCGGTAGCCGTTCCACTGCTCGCAACGTCTTGAGCTCTGCGAGGGTGAAGTCCTCGGTGAACCACCCCGTGACGACGACGCCGTCCAGCGTCTTGGTCGTCCTCCGGGCGGCGAACTCGGGGTGACTGGCAACGTCGGTTGTATCGTCGATCACCGGCTCGTGCCGGCAGACCAACACGCCGTCCTTGGTCACCACTAGGTCGGGCTCGATGAAGTCCGCGCCCAGCCGCGCGGCTAGCTCGTAGGAGGCCAGGGTGTGCTCCGGCCGGTAACCGGAGGCGCCGCGGTGGCCGATGACGATTGGGCCCCGTCGATTCCTGTCGTCGCCGGGTGACGGTGATTGAGCCAGGGCTGTCATGCCGCCGATGCTGCCACTGAGTGACCCAGCGAGCGTGGTAGCCGTCATGCCCACCAGGGCAGTGCGGCGGGTGACCATCGTGTTCTCCTCTTCAGCTGGGGCGGTGAGCTGTGCGTCATCGCAACCGCACAAGGTGAACGTCGAGGGTGCCCGAGCCCTTACGCGGGACGCCGCGTACATGAACGGCGCAGCCAACGGCGGCGCACATTGCCCGATCAGCTGGTGATGTCCTTGGTGGCAAACCGCCACCAAGCCGCAAGTCCGAAGACCGTCGCGTAGGCCAGGCCGGAGAACGCTCCGCTGGCCAGGTGGCTCCAGTCGATGGGGGAAGCCAGCAGGTCGGCCCACGCGGAACTGAACCGGGTGGGCAGGTAGTTCCGCAGGCTGCCGAGCGCGTCGATGGTCTCCAGGATCTGGGACAGGATCGATACCATCACCGCGCCGCCGACAGCCCCCAGCGGCGCGTCGGTGCTCACTGAGAGCAGCAGCGCCAGTCCGGCGACCCACGCCAGGTGCAACACCAGGTATGCCGGGGCCAGCGCCAGCCGGCTCGCGGCGGGCAGGAAGTCCAGCGATTGGCCGGTGGGGGAGATCAGGGCGTCTGCCCCGTAGGCGACCACGCCGACCGCCATCGCTACCGCGGGCAGCAGCACCAGGGCGATCACCGACAGCACCGCGGCCACCACCGCCTTCTGTCGCAGCAGCCGCCCGCGGGGCACCGGGGCGGCCAGCAGGTAGCGCAGGCTCGACCAGGACGCCTCGCTGGCCACCGTGTCGCCGAAGAACAGCGCCACCACCACGACCAGCAGGAAGCTCACCGCGGAGAACATCGTGAACACCACGAAGTTGGCCCCGCTGGCGGTGGCGAGGTCAACCAGCGTGGCGCTGCCACGGTTGCGGTCGTCCCGCCCGATCTCGAAGGCGAGCCAGAGCAGGAACGGCAACAGCACCAGGAAACCCAGGGTGAGCACGGTCCGCCGGCGCCGCAGCTGGCGCACCAGCTCCACCCGTAGCGGCAAGGTCGCCCCGGCCCGGTAGCCGGGCACCGACCCCTGGGCAGTGTGCACGTCGGGGGTCACTCGACATCCTCCTCTCCCACCAGCTGTAGGAACGCCTCCTCCAGCTGGTGGCGCGCGGCCACCCCTTCGACCCCGATCCCGGCCCCGACCAGCGCGGACACTGCGGCCGCGCGGGGCGTCCCGTCGAGCTGGGCGTGCACGATGTCACGCTCGACCCCCATCACGTCGACACCCGACAGGTCGCGCAGCACCGCCGCGGCTTGCGCCGGGTCGTCCACGGTGAAGCTGACCGTGCCGGTGCCCGCGACGATCTCGGCGACGGTGCCGGCGGCGACCAGCCGGCCCCGGTGCATCACCACCACGTGGCTGCAGGTCTGCTCGACCTCGGCGAGCAGGTGGCTGGACACGAGCACCGTCCGGCCTCCCGCGGCGTAGTCCCGGAGCACCTCGCGCATGGCGTGGATCTGCGGGGGGTCCAGGCCGTTGGTCGGCTCGTCGAGCACCAGCAAATCCGGCTTTCCGAGCATGGCCTGCGCGATCGCCAAGCGCTGGCGCATCCCTTGGCTATAAGTGGCCACTCGCCGGCGCACCGCGTGGCCCAACCCGGCGATCTCCAATGCCTCCTCGATGCCGGCGTCCTCGGCGGGCCGACCGGTGGCCGCCCAGTACAGCCGAAGATTGGTCGCCCCGGACAGATGCGGCAGGAACCCGGGACCCTCCACGAACGCCCCGATCCTCGACAGCACTGGTGAACCGGCCGTCACCCGGTGCCCGAAGGCCCGCAGTTCCCCGGCGGTCGGCTGGATCAGTCCCATCAGCATCCGCAGCACGGTGGTCTTGCCGGCCCCGTTGGGCCCGAGCAGACCCAGCACCTGCCCGTGCTCGACGCGGAAGGAGAGGTCATCGACGGCGGTGATGTCGCCCGGGTAGCGCTTGGCCAGCCCCGACACCACCAGCGGCACCTCGGCCAGCCCCGGATCGGCGTTATCAGCGTGCCGGCGGCGCAGCGCGGCGAACACACCGACAGCCACCACCAGCGCGGCCAGCCCACCCAGCCCGACCAACTGGGCGACCGGAAGCGGGACGGGTGCCTGCTCACCAGGCACCACCGGCACAGCCAGGCGGGGGTCCCCAGCTAGCGACACCATGTACGCAGCGGCTTGCTGGGGCAGCGCGTAGCCGCGATCGGTCGTCGCCACGGCGACCTCCAGCTGATGCCCGGCCTGCACCGGGCGTACCACACCGGCCAGGGTCACGGTGACCTCGACGGGTGTGCCGTCGGTGGGCAGTGGGCCGACCCGCACCGGGGCCACCGCACCGCCGAGAAGCGTGCGTCGCTGGTCGGGTCCGAGGTTGTAGAGCTTGACGAACAGCACCGCCTCGCTGGGCGGCGTGTTGGTGCCGACGGGCGCGGCGGCCACCCGCAAGTGGACCCGCGGCGCGCCGACGATCTCCAACGGGTAGGCCAGCGGATCGGTGATGAACGTCGCGGCCTGCCCGGGCGGGTCCATGGTTACCTCGTCGAGGGCCCTGGCGCTCTCGGCGAAGGCACTGGTGAGCCCGGGCAGGCTGCTCAGCGCGGCTGGGCTGCCGCCGGGCGGGCGGACCACTTGTTGCGGCTCTCCGTGCAGCGCCAGTTCCCGGCGCTGCACGGGAAACTGGTGCTGGGCCGGGACACCGTCGAGCCCGGGATAGGCCGGGGCAATGACGGTGCGCTGGGCGAAGCCTCGTCGGGTGCCGAAGAGTCCCCGCAACTGGTAGTCGAACCCGGTTCCAGGATCTGCGCCGATCCGGCGCAGGTGGTAGTCGAACCAGGCGCCGATCTGCTCCCGCAGCGCCGTTCCGGGTGTGCCGCCGTCGTGCCCGCCCGCATACCAGACCACTTTCAGCGGGGCACCCGCCGACGCGAGCTGCCGGGCGGTGGCGTCGGCCTGGTCCAGCCCGAACAGCGTGTCCTGTTCGCCCTGGATGAGCAGGGTCGGTGCGGTGATGTTGCCGGCCACCGTGGCGGGCGACGAGCGGCGCAGCAGTGCCACGATCTCCGGGGTGGGACCGCCGGTGGTGGCGGCCTGGTTGTAGGCCGCGCATACCTCCGGGCGGAACCGCCCGCACGGCCCGGATCCGGCGGGGCCGCCACCGAAGAAAAAACCCGCCCAGTCCCGCTTGAACACCCCGTCCGGGGCGAAGGCGCCAGCCGCGGGGGTGGTGGCTGGGATGGGTTGGCGGCTCGCGGCGTTCGGGAACAGTGCCTGGGCCAGGTCGTTCCAGGTGATCTGCGGCGCGAGCGCGTCCACCCGGCGGTCGGTCCCGGCCAGCAGCAGGGCCAGCGCACCGCCGTAGGAACCGCCGGTGACGCCAACCCGTGGATCGCCAGGCGCATCGCGCACCACATCGGGCCGCGTGGCCAGCCAGTCCACCAGCGCCCGGGCGTCGGCTACCTCGTAGTCAGGGGAGTTGAGCCCGATCTGTCCGCCGCTCGCGCCGAATCCTCGGGCGGTCCAGGCGAGCACGACGAACCCGCGGCGGGCCAGCGCGGTGGCCTCGGCACTGACCGAGTCCTTGCTGCCGCCGAAGCCGTGTGCCACCAGCACGGCCGGAGCGGGGGTGGCCGCCGGCCGGTACACCGTAGCGTCCAAGCGCACCTGGCTGGTGCTACCTGGTCCTTCCGGTACGTCGATCGTGACGTTCTCGGCGGTGACCGGCGGCGGATCAGGGATCATCGTCATAGCCACTGCCACCCCGGCGCCGGCCAGCAGGGCGACGACGAGCAGCACGACTAAGGGTCGCCGGCGAAGCCGCGCCAGCCGGGCCGTTCGGGGCACCCCGCCGACGGTAGGTCAGCGCGGGCGGCGGCGCCGCAGCCGTCTCAGCGGATTCTCAGCGCACCACCGGCCTGAATGTACGTGGTATTCCTACCCACCCCAGGGTGGTGCCGGCCAGCGCGATGGGGGAGACTCGTCGGGTACGTGGAGGGGAGTATTCCTTCGCGGCGGTGTCGTCATCACGGTTTTCCCGCAGTACTGCGGGTGCCCGGTACCGTCGACCGGTCCTCCGGTGGAAGAGACCTCCGGTGTACGACGATGTCGTCTACCCGGAGGTCACGCATGGATGTGCCCATCTGGGTCTGGCTCGCCACGGTGGGCGGCCTCGTTGTCTTGTTTGCCCTCGACCTGATCATCGTCGACCGCAAGCCGCACGCGGTGGGCATCGCTGAGGCGGGCCGGTGGGTGGTGTTCTACGTCGCCTGCGCGGCGGTGTTCGGGCTGGGTGTGTGGTTCTTCGCCGGCAGCAAGTTCGCCGTCGAGTACCTCGCCGGATACGTCACCGAGTACTCGTTATCGGTGGACAATCTGTTCATCTTCGTGATCATCATGGCGGCCTTCGGGGTGCCGGCCGTCCACCAGCATCGGGTGCTGCTGATCGGCATCATGCTCGCGTTGATCATGCGAGGGCTGTTCATTGGGGCTGGTGCGGCGCTTATCTCGAACTTTAGCTGGGTGTTCTACCTCTTCGGCGCGCTGCTGATCTACCTGGGTTGGCAGCAAGTCCGCCAGCGGAAACAGGACGTGGAGTATGAGGAGAACATCACGCTGCGTGCGCTGCGCAAGCTGGTCCCGGTGACCGACGAGTTCCACGGCGCTGCGCTCACGGTCAAACGGGACGGCAAGCGATGGATGACCCCGATGATCATCGTAATGATGGCGATCGGCTCCGCAGACTTGGTCTTCGCCTTGGATTCCATCCCGGCGGTTTTCGGGCTCACCCAGGAACCCTTCATCGTGTTCACCGCTAACGCCTTCGCTCTCATGGGTCTACGGCAGCTGTACTTCCTCATCGGTGGGCTGCTCAGCAGGCTCGTATACCTGTCCATCGGGCTGGGCGTGATCCTCGGATTCATCGGTATCAAGCTGGTGCTCGAGGCGCTGTATGAGAACTCACTGCCCTTCCTCAACGGCGGTCAGCCGCTGGACTCGGTGCCAACTGTAGGCATCGAACTCTCGCTGGGCGTGATCGTTGGCGTGCTGCTGGTGACGACGGTGGCCAGCCTGCTCAAGGTGCGTAGGCGGGTTCGCTCAGAGGTCAGGTCACCGGCCGGCAACCGTGGAGGAGCGGGAACGGCGCCCGGGAACGTTCAACGTCGTAGTCCCACGCGTCCAGGTCGGCAGGTTCGGCCAACCCGTAGGCGTCCACCAGCACGGGTGCCGCGGCCCGCAGATCGGTGAAGCCGACCTCAGTCAGAACCTCCTAGTAGGTACGGGCCGACCAGAACTGCTCGCGGGAGAGCAGCACGACGGCTTTCCTCCGTCCCCTCCGGAGACCGTAGGTTGGTACTAGCACCGCGGAGGTCGTCATGTCGCACTGGTGGAAGCTGATCGTCCCGCTCGGCCTGGCGTTCGCCATCACCGGCTTCGGTGGTCCGGCCGCGTCCGGAGGCACCCCGCCGGGCCCGGACGAACCGAGCGTGTCCTCGACGAGCCCACCGCGCGACGTCGACTCGACGCCACCGCCGCTGGTGACACCGAGACCGGGGATGGCCGGGGTCCGGCCGGTGCCGTGGGATCGAGCCGAGCCGGTGACCGGCGGGAGGGCGCTGCTGGTCAGCTGGTGGTCGGGCGTGGAGCCGTGCCAGGTGCTCGACCGCGTCGAGGTGCAGGAGCGCGCGCCCGAGGTCGTCGTAACCCTGTACGAGGGCCACGATCCGGCTCAGCCGGACGTCGAGTGTATCGATATCGCAATGGAGAAGACCACGCTGGTCAAGTTGGACACGTCACTGGGTGCCCGCAAGATCGTTGACGGCTCCCGGTAGCCGCAACGACGACGGTCACGAGCGGGCGTCGCGACGATCACACGGCGACGACGGCGCCGATGCGGCGGAGCCCGGTCAAGCCTGGACATCTCATCTATAGGATATCGGGCCCTCCCTGATCTGCGGGTGACGGCGGGGCATCCGGCCAGTAGCTTGTCACCGGCGGGTGAGAATCCGGGTTACTCCCGCCGCCGCGGTGGACAGCAGCAGCCAGCCCACCGCGGTCAGCCCAGCGGCCACCCAGGCCGATGCGCCGGAGGTCTGCCATAGGCCGTCCTGACCCAGGTTCACCACCGGGGCCAGCAGGTCCGCGGCATAGATCACCGGCTGCCACGACGGGTACTGGCCGCTGTCGAGCCGAGGCAGCTGGTGGTAGGTGAACCACAGCGACCCGAGTAGCCAGCACACCGCGAGCCACAGCGCCGCCCGCCAGGGCCGGTAGCCGTAGCCGACGGTCCACTCCTGAAGCCATCCCCAGATCCGACCGGCGTGGCCGTATCCGGTGTGCCGGTGCCGCTGCTTGGCCAGCAGCACCGTGTCGGCGCGGTCGTCGTGGCCGGCGTCGCGGTAGCTCGCGGCGAGGTGGTCGTAGGGATCGGGGTCATAGCCGGGTAGCACGACCTGCAGCCAGCGCAACCGAGTGGCCACGTCCACGTCGGGCACGGCGGTGAGTGACTGGTACTGGAAATCCTCGACGTCCACTACGCCGTCGGTGGCCCACAGGTGCGCGCCGTCGAAGACTGAGCTGGCCACGGCACCGGCGAGGCTGACGTCGCCGCGCGGCGGCTCGGCAAAACCCAGCCTCAGTTCCTGGCAGGTCATCCCGCGGGCGCGTAGCGCCCAGACACCTTTACCGGATCCGCCGAGCCGGGCGCCGTCGAAGTTCGCCGACTTCGACACCTCGGCGACGCTGAGCCGCACGCCGCCGGTGGCGGTGAACCCGCGGCTGGCGTAGATGTCTTTGCCGATCGTTGCGGCTCGGGCGTCGAGCGATGGCTTGATCGAGCCGTCCGGCCGGCGCCGTGGTGCGTCAAGCCGGGCACCGGTGCAGTCCAGGGTCGATCCGATGTGGGCTTGGTGCAGCCGGATGGAGCCTTCGGCCACCACCCCGCGCAGGAACAGCGACCCGCCGACCCGCAGCCGGTCGGCGAAGAGCACGTCCAGGCCCGGACCGTGCAGTCGCGCACCGGTCAGGCTCGCGCTGCCGTGCACCTGTGCGCCGGCCAACCGCACCTGCCCATGCGCCTGTAGCGGACCGAAGTCACCTGTTCCGGTGCGCGTCCGGCGCGCTTCCAGGTCCCCGCGCACCTCGATTCCGTCGGCTGCCAGGGCCACCGGCACGGGTCGCGAGTGATCACCGTTGTCCGTAGTGGGCTCGACCGGGCTGCCCAGCGTTGAGCCGGAAAGCCGCAGGTACCCCCCGATCCGGGCGTTCGTCACCCGGACGCTGCCGGCGGCGGTGAACCCCGCGTCGAGCACCAGGTTGCCGTTCACCGCGATGCGATCGGCCACCAGCGCTGCGCTGGGATCAGCGCTGCCGCGTGGCAGCACGAGCACCGCGCACTCGTCCGGATTGGTGGTGCCCCGCAGCGTCGCGCCGGAGAACACCGCGTCGCCCGCCACCGAGGCACCGGCCAGCACCATCCGGCCGTGCGCGGTGAATTCCCGATCGAAGCGTAGGTTGCCGCCGATCTGTACCCCGGCGGCGCCGAGCGCGTCCCCACCGAGACAGGCCAGCTGCGCGCCGCGCAGATCGATGTTGCCGTCCACCCGCGCGCCGGCCAGCCGCACCTGGCCTTCGGCCTGCAGCCCTCGAGCGTCGAGCACGCCGCGGATCACCATCCGCACCCCGACCAGCGCAGGACCGTCGGCGGTGTGCAGACGGGTGTCGATCAGCCGCAGCGGTCCTTCGATCCGGGCGTCGGGCAGTACCACCGGCCCGGTCACGGTGCACACCTGGAGCGCCAGCTCGCTGCGCGCCCGCAGGCTGGCCGCTCCCAGACCGGGCAGTGTGCAGCGGGTGAGGCGCCAGCCGACGAGGTCCGCAGCGTACAGGTCGATCGGTTCGTCAAACGTGCAGCCGGTCAGCTCGACCAGCGCGGTGACCGTCGCTCCGGGCAGATCCAGCGCGCCGCGGATCACCGCGCCGGTCAGCCGCAGTGCCGGAATCCGGCCCTCGGCGCGCTGGGGTGCTCCGGCGAGGAGCTCGACAAGCGCAGCGGCGGGCACCTCGCCGCCGGCCAAGTCCAGCGCCGCGCCTTGGGCGAACGCCTTGCACACGTCATCAGCTGTGGTACGGCTGTAGGTCACCCGCGCCTTCTCACGGCCCAAAGCGTACCGGGAAGCCGTGGTGGCGTTGGTGAACAAGGATGGGACCGGTGAACGCCCGGTCCGACGACGACCAGCCCGCCTATCCACATCGGTGGCGAGCGCTCGCGGTCACCCAGATGGCGGGTTTCATGAGCCTGCTGGACGTTAGCATCGTCACCGTCGCGCTGCCCTCCATTCAGCAGAGCCTGGGTGCCTCGGTGGCCCAGGTGCAGTGGGTGGTGTCCGGATACGCACTGGCCTTCGGGCTGGTGCTGGTGGCCGGCGGGCGGCTGGGTGATGCCCTGGGCCGGCGGCGGATGTTCCTTGTCGCACTCACCGGGTTCGTGCTCACCAGCGCGCTGTGCGGGGCGGCGCCCAATGCGGAACTGCTGGTCGCGGCCCGGCTGCTGCAGGGCGTCGCCGCCGGGATGCTCACCCCCCAGAACTCGGGCTTGATCCAGGTGCTGTTCCGCGGCTCGGAGCGGGGGAGGGCGTTCGGCATCTTCGGCGCCACGGTCGGGCTGTCCACGGCGGTGGGACCGGTGCTGGGCGGTCTCATCCTCACCGCGGCTGGGGGGCCGGAGGGTTGGCGGTGGATCTTCTATGTCAACGTCCCGATCGGATTGGTCGCGCTGGTGGCGGCGGCGCGCCTGGTGCCGTCCCGGCAGCGCAACGGACAGCGGGTGGCACACCAGATCGACGTCGTCGGAGCGGTGCTGCTCGGTGCCGGTGTGCTGTGCTTGCTGCTGCCGCTGGTGCAGGTCGAAGACGGTGGGCTGGGCCGGCTGTGGTGGCTGTTCGGGCTGGCGCCGGTGCTGGTCGCGCTGTTCCTGCGCTGGGAGCAGCGGATGGTGCGGCGCGACCGGGCGCCGTTGCTGGACACCCGGCTGCTGTCCGCCACGTCCGGCTACCCGACCGGAGCTGCGCTGGGGCTGGTGTACTTCGTCGGTTTCAGCGGGATCTGGCTGGTGTTCGCGCTGTACTTCCAGTACGGGCTGGGGTACACACCGCTGCAGTCCGGGCTCGTGGTGACGCCGTTCGCGCTCGGGTCGGCGGTGTCGGCTGCGGTAGCTGGCCGGCTGGTGCACAGATACGGCCGATGGCTGACGGTGATCGGGCTGAGCTGCGTTGCGGTCGGCCTGGCTACCACAGCCCTGGTGCTTTACGCCGTGCCCGCGCCATCGACGGCGTGGGTGGTGGTGCTCCCGCTGCTCGTGGCGGGTATCGGCGGCGGCGCGGTGATTTCACCGAACGTCACGCTGACTCTCGAGTGCGTGCCGCCCCGGATGGGCGGGGCTGCGGCTGGAGCGCTGCAGACCGGGCAACGGATCGGATCGGCGATCGGGACGGCCGCGCTTGCGGCAGTGTTCTACGGCGTGGTGTCCCAGGGCGGCCGCTACCAGAACGCGATCGCCGCCGCCCTGCTCACCGCGACGGTGTTCGTGTGCCTGGCTCTGCTCGTGGCCGTGCTGGAACTCCGGGCCCACCCCCGGGCGGCACTGGCCGATTCGGACGAGGCCGCCGTGGTCCAGGCCGACCTGCACTGATGGCGTCGACGGGCTTCGAACGGCAGCCGTACGATCGGCCACGATGGCGGACAACCGGGTGCGGGTCGGTGGGCCGTACTTCGAGGACCTGACGCATGGGCAGGTCTTCGCCGACGCCCCGGGCCTGACGCTGACCCCGGGCCATGCCGCGCAGCACCAGGCGCTGTCCGGCGACCGCCTCCGGTTGCCGCTGGACCATGAACTGTCCGCGACGGTCACCGGCCGCAGCGAGCCGTTCGCCCACCCCACGCTGGTCTGTCATGTCGCGATCGGGCAGACCACGTCGCCGTCGCAGCGGGTCCGCGGCAACCTATTCTACCGGGGCCTGCGCCTGCTGCGTCCGGTGCACCTCGGCGACACGCTGCGCACCCGCACCGAGGTCGTCGCGCTGCGACAGAACCGCCCGAAACCGGGGCGGCCGGCGACCGGCCTCGCGGTGCTGCGGGTGCAGGTCCATAACCAGCGCGCGGAGCCCGTGCTCGACTTCTGGCGCTGCCCGATGCTCCCGCTGCGTGACCCCGACCACACCGCGGGACACGCCGACAGCTTCGACGACATCCCCGCCGACGCCGACCCCGTCGAGGACCTGCCCTGGGGGTGGCAGCTCGACGCGTTCCGGCCCACCGTGACCGAACCCGGCACGGTGTACGACATAGAGGTGCGGGATACCGTGACCGGTGCCCCCGAACTGGCCAGGGCCACCCTCAACCTCGCGGCCACGCACACCGACCCCGGCGCGTCGGCGTACGGGCGTCGCCTGGTCTACGGCGGGCACACCATCTCGATTGCCGGCGCGCATGCCACTCGGGCGCTGCCCGACCTGGTGACGATCGTGGCTTGGCGCAGCTGCGACCACACCGGCCCGGTGTTCGAAGGCGACGTGCTGCGCACCGAGCTGCACGTTGAGGCCGTCCACCAGCGCGACGGTTACCAGCTGATCGACCTGCGGGCGGTGGTGCACGGCTGCCCCGGGGAGGAGGCTGGGGATCAGGCCGCGGCGGAGAAGCCGGTGCTGGACTGGCGGTTCGTTGCGCTCGCGCGGTGATCGGATAGTCGCGGGGGACCCTAGCGAATGAGGTGAGGGATGACCGGGATCCTGGCGGGGATGCGGGTGGTGGAGGGATCGGCCTTCGTGGCGGCGCCGCTGGGCGGGATGACGCTGGCCCAGCTCGGCGCGGACGTGATCCGGTTCGACCCGATCGGCGGCGGCCTGGACGCCACCCGCTGGCCGGTCACCGCCGACGGCAAGAGCCTGTTCTGGGCGGGCCTGAACAAGGGCAAGCGCTCGATCGCGGTCGACCTGCGATCGCCGCGAGGCCAGGAGCTGCTCACCGACCTGATCACCGCGCCCGGCGATGACGCGGGGCTGTTCCTGACGAACTTTCCCGCCGCGGGCTGGCTGGACTTCAACAAACTCACGTCCCGGCGCCCCGACCTGATCATGGTCAACATCGTCGGCAATCTCGATGGCTCGTCCGCAGTGGACTACACGGTCAACCCCGCCACTGGTTTCCCCTGGGCCACCGGACCCAGCAACCTATCCAATCCGGTCAACCACCTGTTGCCGGCCTGGGATGCGATCACCGGCACGCTGGCCGCGACCGGGCTGCTGGCCGCCGAGCGCAAGCGGCGGATCGACGGGATCGGCCAGTTGGTTCGGCTCGCACTGTCCGATGTGGCGTTCGCGATGGTTGGGCACCTCGGGAAGATCGCCGAAGTGCAGATCAACAAGAACGAGCGGCCGAAGTACGGCAATTACCTGTACGGAGCGTTCGGACGCGATTTCGCCACCAAGGACGGCAAGCGGATCATGGTGGTCGGCCTGACTGCGCGGCAGTGGCACAACCTGGTGGCCGCGGTCGGGATCGGTGACGCCTGCGTCCAGGTTGAGAAGCTGCTCGGGGTCGACCTGGACAAGGAGGGCGACCGGTTCGCCGCGCGGCACGTGATCGGCGCGCTCATCCAGCCTTGGGTCAGCAGCCGCACGCTACCCGAGGTCCGCAAGGTCTTCGACCGGCACGACGTGTGCTGGGGCCCATACCAGACCTTCGCCGAGCTGGTCACGACCGACCCGCGCTGCTCGCCGACCAACCCGATGTTCGCCGCGGTCGACCAGCCCGGCATCGGCACCTACCTCGTGCCAAGCTCGCCGCTCGACTTCTCCGCCACCGACCGGGTACGACCTGCGCCGGCGCCCCAGCTTGGCGAGCACACCGACGAGATCCTCGCTGGGGTCCTGGGTCTGTCCGCCGCGGAGATCGGGCAGTTGCACGACGGCGGCATCGTCGCCGGTGTCCCAGCCGAATGACACGCGCTCTCACTGTGACGCACCGGGACGGCGGATTCCTCGGACAGCCTGTCGTCAGACCACGTTGTGGCGCGCGGTCGCCGGAGGGCGGAAGCCCAAGATCGCCTCGGTGAGGCGGACCGCCGACACGGCAGCCCGGACATCGTGCATGCGAACGATCCGGGCGCCCTGGACAATACAGAAGACGACCGCGGCGAGTGAGCCCTCCAGACGCTGGTCCTGTGCCAGATCGAGCGTCTCACCGATGAAGTCCTTGTTCGACACCGCAACCAGAGTGGGATAGCCGATGGCGGTGATCTCGTTCAGCCGGCGAGTCAGCTCGAGCGTGTGGTAAGTGTTCTTGTTCAGGTCATGCCCCGGATCGATGATAATTCTTTCGGGTGGAACACCAATTTTTACAGCGAGGTCCACCCGCTGCCGCAGAAAGTCCGCGACCTCGACAGTAACGTCGTGGTACGAGGGGCGGGCGAATACCGTCCGGGGTGTGGCTAACGTGTGGACGATGGTCAAAGTCGCATCGCTGTCGGCAACGACCTCCGCCATGGCGGAATCGTGAAGCCCGCTGGTGTCATTGATGACGCTCGCTCCGGCTGCGATGCTCCGACGTGCCACCTCGGGGCGGTAGGTGTCGACCGAGATCACTATGTGGGGATTGCGTCGGGCCGTCTCCTCGACGACCGGGATCACCCGGTCAAGCTCCTCCTCTACCGTCACGTCGGGGCCAGGGGCGAAGGGCGTACCACCGATATCGACCCAGTCGGCGCCCTCAGAGACGACCTTGTCGACGGCGTCGATGGCCTCGGCGAGACCGAACGTCTTGCCCTTGTCGTGGAAGGAGTCCGGCGTCCGGTTGACAATCGCCATGACCGCCACCTGACGAGAGAAATCGAAGACGCGGCCGCCGATCGTCCGCTGCGGACTCCCCAGATGGGGCAGGAAGATGCCGGTCCCGCCGGCGGCAGCGCCCATGGTGATCTACTCTCGTCGGTGCGGCTGCAATGGCGAGCGTCCGCAGCCATTTTCCCTCAAGGTAGAGATCAAAACTTCACTGGATCGGGGAAGGTGGACCGTGGACGAGTTCGCAACCGACCGCAGGTCCGCCCGAAGGGCTCGACGTGACCGAACAGCCGGAGGAGTGCGAGACGGTCACCGTGGGCGGCGACGAGTACAGCGTTAGCCTGCCAGCCATCCATTGGCTTCGCCTGGTGGATGGGATGTGGGCTCACGGCGCCACACGGCGGTCATGCCCTCGCCGCGTAGCCACACCCTGTCCAATTGCCTACGGCGGTACTGCTGCAGGCAGCTATGTGAGACCTCCGGCGAGTAGACGTCGAACACGTTGCCCCGCTGGCCGTAGACCAGGACCGCGTGACAGTCAACCTTGCCCCAGTAGTTGTCGACAGAGACCCACACAAGGCCGCCGCGGTCCAGGGCGCCGCAGATGTCGGCGAGGGTGGGTTGACGGTGCTCAGTCCGCATCCTGGCGCCGAAGGTGCCCAACTCTTGCGCCGCGAGGCACTCACGGCGGTGCCGCTCCAGCCGATGCCGTGTCCAGTACTCGTCCCACGACGAGTCCCACTCCTGGCTGTAGTAACGCCTCAGGTAATCGAAGCCCTCCTGCAGGAACCGCTCAGGCTCGTAGGCGCACACCATGTGCAGGGAGAGGCCCTGCTGGAGCAGGAAACGCCTGGCCCCGGCGCGCTGCGCTCCGCAGCTGGGCTCCCGACCAACCTCGCGATCAACCCACCGCGTATCCGGGGTATCGGTGACCCCTAACACGTACAGAACGTTCGCAGCAACACAGGTCAAGCATGAATTGTCGTCCACCTGATGCAGGTCCAGCGGTTCTCGCTGGCGCATGACGACGGTCACGGCACGATCCCCATATGCAACTGTACGTCTCCTGCCCATCTCGCTGTCGCAGTACTCATTCGGGAGACAGGCCCTATCTGCGGCCTACATCGATTCCCGGCACGTTCGGCGACCGCGGTGGCCTCGGTCAGCAGCTCGGTGGCCGTACCGGCCCGACCTTCCGACGTCACCCGCGCGCAGTTCGCCGGCCTCGATCAGCGCGCGCACTGTCTTGTGACCGCCCGGCAGGGACTCGCGCTTGATCGGGCCAGAGTTTGATCCCGCCGCGGCGTGCATATCCTCCGCGCACGAGACCCTTCGACGACATCGTCCGACTGGAGCGGGCCGAGGCGTTGGACCGGCCGGCGGCCGCGGTACGCGGCGTCGTGCAACGGCTGCTGCGCAACCGGACGCTGAAGGACGCGCTACACGGGGTGTGGTTGGGGCATCCGCTACACCCCGCCCTGGCGCAGCTCGCGCTCGGCTCGTTCATGTTCGCCTCGCTGATCGACGCGGTCGGCGGTCGGCGTCGCGAGTCGTCCGGCCTGATCGCGGTCGGGCTGGCTAGCACCGTGCCGACGGTCGCGGCGGGTTGGGCGGATTGGTCCGACAGTCACGAGGACCAGCAGCGGGTCGGGCTTGTGCACGCCGCGCTGAACGCGGCGGCGGTTGCCTGCTTCGCCGCCGCGCTGCTTCGCCGCCGCGCTGCTTCGCCGCCGCGGCGACCGCGGCACGGGGCGGTTGCTGTCCCTGCGCCGGCTCGCCGGCGATGTCCCGGTGTTCGTGCTGCGCCGCGGTGCCCTCGGCTCCGACGTCACGGTGCTCTCCAACCGCTGCCCGCCCCTGCCCGCGACGCCGCACGAGGGCGGCATTCGGTGGATGCTGGTCGGGTCAGTCACCATCCCCGGGCGCGCCACTCGGCGAGGTGGGGGCGCTCGATGCCGACAGTGGAGTCCTTGCCGTGGCCGGGGTAGAACCAGGTCTCGTCGGGGAGCTGATCGAATACCCGGGACTCCAGGTCGTCCATCAGCGAGGTGAAATCCGCTGCCGACCAGGTCCGACCAGGACCGCCGGGAAACAGCGAGTCACCGGTGAACAAGTGCGGCGTGCGGTCGGTGTCCCGGTGCAGCAGGGCGATCGAGCCGGCGGTGTGCCCGCGCAGGTGGATCACCTCCAGCGCCACCTGGCCGACGTCCACGGTGTCACCGTGATCCACTAGGCGGTCCGGGAGTACCGGCAACGCGGGGGCGTCAACAGGATGTGCGATGGTCTGCACACTGGTGGCACCAGCCACCGCACCGAGGGCCCGCCAGTGGTCCCCGTGTCGGTGGGTGGTGACGATCGTCCGCAGATCGGGCCGGTCCGGGCCATGGCCCAGCAGGTCCATCAGTCGCTCGGCGTCATTGGCCGCGTCGATCATCAACGCCTCGCCGGTGGCCCGGCAGACCAGCAGGTAGGCGTTGTTGTCCATCGGCCCGACTGAGATCTTGGTGATGGTCAGCGCATCCAGCGTCCGGCGCTGGGCCGGTCCGCCGGGCTCAACCGCGCCGTCGTAGTCCTCCAGGATGTCCACGCCTTGCGACCCTAGTGGTGCAGTTCGAACATGGCGATGCACTCGCCGGCTGAGCACGACCGGTGGACGTTTGTGTCAGGGGTGCCGCATAGCATGGGAGCCGGCTCCGCATGTCCCGCGGCAGAGGCCCCGTCAAGGAGACCCCACGCGGTGCTGGGACAACCTGACCGCACCGGATTCGAAGGGCGCAGGAGGTCCGAAGGAACCACGGGGTCCGAAGGGAACACAGTGGCTGACCGACTCGTCGTCCGCGGTGCGCGGGAGCACAACCTGCGTGGCGTCGACCTCGACCTGCCCCGCGACAGCCTCATCGTGTTCACCGGGCTGTCCGGTTCCGGCAAGTCCAGCCTCGCCTTCGACACGATCTTCGCCGAGGGCCAGCGCCGGTACGTCGAGTCGCTGTCGGCTTATGCCCGCCAGTTCCTCGGTCAGATGGACAAGCCTGACGTCGACTTCATCGAGGGTCTGTCGCCCGCGGTGTCGATCGACCAGAAGTCCACCAGCCGCAACCCCCGCTCCACCGTCGGCACCATTACCGAAGTGCACGACTACCTGCGGCTACTCTACGCCCGCGCCGGGGAGCCGCATTGCCCGCAGTGCGGTGAGCTGATCTCCCGGCAGACCCCGCAGCAGATCGTCGACCAGGTGCTCGCCCTGGAGCCCGGCACCCGGTTCCAGGTGCTGGCGCCCGTGGTGCGCACCCGCAAGGGCGAGTTCGTCGACCTGTTCGCCGAGCTGCAGTCTCAGGGCTACTCGAGGGTGCTCGTCGACGGCACCGTGTACCAGCTGGCCGACCCGCCCAAGCTCAAGCGGCAGGACAAGCACGACATCTCCGTGGTGGTCGACCGGCTGTCGGTCAAGGACGGCGCCAAGCAGCGGCTCACCGACTCGGTGGAGACCGCGCTGCGGCTGGCCGACGGCCTGATCGTGCTCGATTTCGTCGACCGTGAGGAGCATGACCCGCACCGGCAGCGCCGGTTCTCTGAGCGGATGGCCTGCCCGAACGGCCACCCCATCGGCGTCGACGACCTGGAGCCGCGCTCGTTCTCGTTCAACTCGCCCTACGGCGCCTGCCCGGAGTGCACCGGAATCGGGGTGCGCAAGGAAGTCGACCCGGAGTTGGTGGTGCCCGACGAGGAACTCTCGCTGGCCGAGGGAGCGATCGCGCCGTGGTCTACCGGGCAGACCTCCGAGTACTTCCAGCGGCTGCTCGAAGCGCTGGCCGAGACCGTCGGCTTCCGGATGGATACGCCATGGCGGCGGCTGCCGGCCAGTGCGCAGAAGGCCGTGCTGCACGGCAGCGACGAGCAGGTGCACGTCCGGTACCGCAACCGCTACGGCCGCGAGCGCGCCTACTACGCCGCCTTCGAGGGCGCCATCCCGTTCCTCGAACGCCGGATGAACCAGACCGAGTCCGAGCACGTGCGCGACAAGTACGACGGCTACATGCGGGAGGTACCCTGCCCGGCCTGCCGCGGCACCCGGCTCAAGCCCGAAATCCTCGCCGTCACCCTGTCGCACACCACGGACGGCAAGAAATCCATCGCCGACGTCTCCGCGCTGTCGGTCCGCGACGCCGCAGAATTTCTCGACGGCCTGCAACTGGACACCAGGCAATCGATGATCGCCGGTGCGGTGCTCAAGGAGATCCAGGCTCGGCTGCGCTTCCTGCTCGATGTCGGGTTGGACTACCTGTCCCTGGACCGCGGATCGGCCACGCTGTCCGGCGGTGAGGCGCAGCGGATCCGGCTGGCCACCCAGATCGGCTCCGGGTTGGTCGGGGTGCTCTACGTGTTGGACGAGCCGTCGATCGGCCTGCACCAGCGGGACAACCATCGGCTGCTGGCCACCCTCACCAGGCTGCGCGATCTGGGCAACACGCTGATCGTGGTCGAGCACGACGAGGAAACCATCCGCCGCTCCGACTGGGTGGTCGACATAGGCCCCGGCGCGGGGGAGCACGGCGGTCAGGTGGTGCATAGCGGACCGTTTCACGAGCTGGAGCGGCACGACACCTCGATCACCGGCGCCTATCTGTCGGGCCGGCGGAGCATCCCCGTCCCCGCCGTCCGGCGCCCCGTGGACCGCTCGCGCCGGCTGACCGTTGTCGGGGCGCGCGAGCACAACCTGCGCGACATCGACGTGTCCTTCCCGCTGGGCTGCCTGATCTCGGTCACCGGGGTGTCCGGCTCGGGCAAGTCCACGCTGGTCAACGACATCCTCGCGACCGTGCTCGGGAACCGGCTCAACGGCGCCCGTCAGGTGCCCGGACGGCACACCCGGGTCACCGGCCTGGAGCAGGTCGACAAGCTGGTCAAAGTTGACCAGTCACCGATCGGCCGGACCCCACGGTCCAACCCGGCTACCTACACCGGCGTGTTCGACCGGATCCGCAAGCTCTTTGCCGCCACCACCGAGGCGAAGGTCCGCGGTTACCAGCCCGGGCGGTTCTCCTTCAACGTCAAAGGCGGCCGCTGCGAGGCCTGCGCCGGCGACGGCACCATCAAGATCGAGATGAACTTCCTGCCCGACGTGTACGTGCCGTGCGAGGTCTGCGGGGGCGCCCGGTACAACCGGGAGACCCTCGAGGTGCACTACAAGGGCAAAACCATCGCCGAGGTGCTCGATATGCCGATCGAGGAGGCGACTACGTTTTTCGAGCCGATCTCGGCGATCCATCGGCACCTCAAGACGCTGGTGGATGTCGGACTGGGCTATGTCCGGCTCGGGCAACCCGCGCCGACGCTGTCCGGCGGGGAAGCCCAGCGCGTTAAGTTGGCCAGCGAGCTGCAGAAGCGCTCCACCGGCCGCACCGTCTACGTGCTCGACGAGCCCACCACCGGCTTGCACTTCGAGGACATCCGCAAACTGCTCGGTGTCATCAACGAGCTGGCCGACAAGGGCAATACCGTGATCGTCATCGAGCACAACCTCGATGTGATCAAGTCGTCGGACTGGGTGATCGACATGGGCCCAGAAGGTGGCGCGGCCGGCGGCAGTGTGATCGCCGAGGGTACTCCCGAGCAGGTTGCAGCCATCGACACCAGTTACACCGGCCAGTTCCTGCGCACCGTCGTCGGCGTGCAGCACGCAACGCCGCCGCGGCGTCGCAGGGCTACCGTCGCCGCGGGGTGATTCGTGTCGTGTGGGTGACGGTGTCGTTTGGGTACCGAGGGCCGTTGGCCTGTTAGAAGCCTGTTAGAATGTGTGGTGCGACCAGCTTCTGCTTCGGCGGAGGTGGCAAAGTGGAGCCCCGCTCCCACCCGAACGCCGCGAGGCGGCCGGGTCCGGTCCCGGAATCCCACGGTGGTTTCCGGCGTTACGTCGGGCAGTGTCGACCAGACACAAGCGGCGTCGATCGGTCGGATCTGCGGGCCCCGTACGCCAGTAGGCGGCGGGGCCGCGCTGCGTCCGGGGGATTCAGCAGGCACCGATGTTCAGTTGGCATCGGTGCAGCAGGCAGGGCTCCACACGCTCGGTCGCGCCGTGGGCATGACGACCGAGGAGGCCACATCACCGTCGAGACACGCATTAATGAACGCATCCGCGTTCCCGAGGTTAGGTTGGTCGGACCGAATGGCGAGCAGGTTGGCATCGTCCGCATCGAGGACGCACTGCGACTAGCTCAGGAAGCGGATCTTGACCTGGTCGAGGTCGCGGCGCAGGCCCGGCCACCGGTCTGCAAGCTCATGGACTTCGGCAAGTTCAAGTACGAAACCGCACAGAAGGCCCGTGAGTCCCGCCGCAACCAGCAGATGACGGTCATCAAGGAGCAAAAGCTTCGCCCCAAGATTGATGCGCACGACTACGAGACCAAGAAGCGCCATGTCGTGCGGTTCCTCGACGCGGGGCACAAGGTGAAAGTCACCATCATGTTCCGGGGTCGCGAGCAGTCCCGGCCGGAGCTGGGGTTCCGGCTGCTGCAGCGGCTGTCTAACGACGTCGCCGAGTTGGGTTTCGTGGAGACTTCCGCCAAGCAGGACGGCCGGAACATGACGATGGTGCTGGCTCCGCATCGCAATAAGCCAAAGGTGGTCCGGGTCGAACGGGATGCTGCCCAACCTGCGGAGGAACAGTCGGTGGGGGAGCAGTTGGCGGAGCAACAGCCGGCGGCCCAACCTGCGGAGCAACAGCCGGTGCAGTGACATGGGGTGACACATCGGGCCCCACAGCAAGCCCGTCGTTGTGGTATGCGGGCAGTTCGGCCGCGCCCGGTAGCGCGCCGACGAGCAGACGATTGCCGCCCCAGCCGGGTGGCAGGACGAGGACGGACATGCCGAAGAACAAGACCCATCGGGGCACCGCGAAGCGCGTGAAGGTCTCCGCTACCGGCAAGCTGCTGCGGCAGCGCGCCGGCAAGCGCCACCTGTTGGAGAAGAAGTCCTCCAGAGTCACCCGCCGCCTGCACGGGGTGGTTGAGGTCGCTCCGCAGGACGCCAAACGGATCCGCCAGCTGCTCGGTCTCTGACCAGCGGTTCTCCGCGACCCCGGCCCTCACTGAAGACCCTGGGCGATCACCCCCCGCCCCCGAGACCGACAGGATGAACCAGTGGCACGCGTCAAGCGGGCGATCAACGCCCAGAAGAAGCGCCGCACCACCCTGGAGGCCGCCAGCGGCTACCGCGGCCAACGTTCCCGGCTCTACCGCAAAGCCAAGGAACAGATCCTCCACTCGATGCAGTACGCCTACCGCGATCGGCGGGCACGCAAGGGTGACTTTCGGCAGCTCTGGATCACCCGGATCAACGCTGCGGCACGGCAGAACGGGATGACCTACAACCGGCTTATTCAGGGGCTACGCGTCGCCGAGATCGAGGTGGACCGCAAGAACCTCGCCGAGCTCGCGGTGTCCGACCCGTCCGCGTTCACCGCGTTGGTCGAGATCGCCAGGGCCAACCTGCCGGCCAGCCGTGGGGCGAGTGCCCCGGTGTCCCAGGACGGCGACGCCGCCTGAGCGCAGCGGCCGGCCACACCTGGAACCCTATGGCTCAGCCGGACGCTCCGTTTACCGAACGGACTCCCCGGGTCGCGGCTGCGCGTGGGCTGCTCCGGCGGCGGTACCGGGAACGAGCTGGGCGGTTTCTCGTCGAGGGCGCCCAGGCCGTGCGGGAGGCCGTCAGGTACGGATCGGTGCAGGAGCTGTTCGTCACCGAGCGCGCTGCTGGCCGGCATCCTGACCTGATCAACGCACCGGGAGTTCGGGTGTCTCTGATCACCGAGCGCGCCGCCGCCGGTCTGTCCGAGACAGCCACCCCGCAGGGCATCGTGGCGGTCTGCGCCACCCTCGGGCAGCCTACGGTTGATGTACTGCGCGGCGCCCGGCTGGTCGCGGTGTTGGCAAGCGTCTCCGACCCGGGCAATGCCGGCACGGTCATCCGGGTGGCCGATGCCGCCGGGGCCGACGCTGTGATCTTCTCCGGGGACACTGTCGATCCGCACAATGGCAAATGCGTGCGGGCCTCCACCGGGAGCCTGTTCCATCTCGCGCTGGCCATGGAGCCCGATCCGCAGCGGGTCGTGGCGGCGTGCCGGCAGGCTGGGCTGCAGATTCTCGCGGCCGACGCTGGCAGCGGCCGCGACCTGGACGACGTGGTCGACACCGGAGCCTTGGCGGCACCGACCGCGTGGTTGTTCGGCAGCGAGGCCCACGGGCTGGACCGCGGGCTGCTCGGGGCCGCCGACTGCGCCGTCGCCGTCCCGCTGCACGGGCGCGCGGAGAGCCTCAACTTGGCTGCCGCGGCGGCGGTCTGCCTGTACGCCAGCGCGCGGGCGCACCGTCGGCGGCCTGCTCCCGGACCGATCACCTAGGATCTGGCGAGAACCGACCGAATATCGGCCCGGCAGACCCCCAACGTCGCGGGTCTGCCGGAGGCCCAGGAGTTCTTATTCTTATGTCTGGACCCAACGACGTCTACGACCGGAAGCAGGTCGCCGTGCTGGCCCCGGAAGCGCTGGCCCAGGCCGTCGAGGACGCCGAGAAAGCCTTCGCTGCCGCCGCTGACCTCGAGGCGCTAGCCGCGGCCAAACCTGTCCACCTCGGTGACCGGTCGCCGCTGCTGACCGCCCGCCGCGAGATCGGTGCGCTTCCACCGCAGGCCCGCGCCGAGGTCGGCAAGCGGCTCAACTCCAGCCGCACGGCCGTGCAGGCGGCCTTCGACCAGCGTCGCGCTGCACTGCAGGCGCAGCGGAACTCCGACACGCTGCGGGCGGAGGCTGTTGACGTCACATTGCCGTGGGACCGTGTCCCCGGTGGCGCCCGGCATCCGATCACCACGCTCTGCGAGCGGATTGCGGACCTGTTCGTCGCCATGGGCTACGAGGTCGCCGAGGGTCCCGAACTCGAGGCCGAGTGGTTCAACTTCGACGCGCTCAACTTCCCCAAGGATCACCCGGCCCGCACCATGCAGGACAGCTTCTACGTGGCACCCGAGGGGTCCGGGATGGTCCTGCGCACGCACACCTCCCCGGTGCAGGTGCGCACCTTGCTGGAGCGGGATCTACCGGTGTACGTGGTGTGCCCGGGACGGACGTTCCGCACCGACGCGCTGGACGCCACCCACACCCCGGTCTTCCACCAGGTGGAAGGCCTCGCGGTGGACAAGGGCATCACCATGGCACATCTCAAGGGCACCCTGGACGCCTTCGCCCGGGCGATGTTCGGCGAGACCTCCCGGACCCGGCTGCGGCCCAGCTTCTTCCCTTTCACCGAGCCCTCCGCCGAAGTCGACGTGTGGTTCCCGGGGCGCAAGGGCGGTGCCGGCTGGGTCGAGTGGGGTGGCTGCGGAATGGTCCACCCCAACGTGCTGCGCGCCTGCGGTGTCGACATCACGGTCTACTCCGGTTTCGCCTTCGGGATGGGCATCGAGCGCACCCTGATGTTCCGTAACGGGATCGCCGACATGCGCGACATGGTCGAGGGCGATACCCGGTTCGCCTGCGCGTTCGGAACGGAGGCCTGAGGGAAGTGCGTGTTCCCGTGTCATGGCTGCGCGATCACGTCGCGCTCCCTGAAGGCACCGCCGCCCCGAACATTGCTGATGCCCTCGTGCGGGCCGGCCTCGAGGTTGAGGCGGTGGACCAGCTCGGCCCGGTGAGTGGGCCGCTCGTGGTGGGCCGAGTGCAGGAGATCGAGGAGCTGATCGGCTTCAAGAAGGCCGTCCGGTACTGCCTGGTCGACGACGGCGACCCGGCGCCACGCGGGATCATCTGCGGTGCCACCAACTTCGACGTGGGCGATCTAGTGGTGGTGGCACGGCCTGGGGTGGTACTGCCAGGCGACGTTGCGATCGCGTCGCGCACCGCCTACGGCCAGACGTCCGACGGGATGATCTGCTCGGTCGCTGAGCTTGGGCTCGGCGACGACCACACCGGGATCATGGTGCTCCCGGCCGATTCCGCCCTCCCCGGGGGAAATGCCGTCGAGCTGCTCGGTCTGGACGATGCGGTGATCGAGCTGTCGATCACCCCGGACCGCGGGTACTGCCTGTCGGTGCGTGGGCTGGCTCGCGAGCTGGCCATCGCTTTCGATGCTCCCTACCGGGACCCCGGCCTGCTGGAAGTGCCGCAGACTCAGAGCGCTGCCTGGCCGGTACGCATCGACGACGAGCAGGGGTGCCGCCGGTTCGTCGCCCGCTGCGTGTCGGGCGTGGACCCGACCGCCGCGTCGCCCTGGTGGATGCGCCGGAGGTTGCAACTGGCCGGGATACGGCCGATCTCGCTGGCAGTCGACATCACCAACTATGTGATGATCGAACTCGGTCAGCCGATGCATGCCTGGGACGTCGAGAGGCTGGACGGCGCCCTCGTCGTCCGCCGGGCCGGCGAGGGCGAAAAGCTCACCACATTGGACGGGGTGAGCCGGGAGCTGGATCCGGACGACATGGTGATCTGCGACATCAGTGGCCCGGTGTCCTTGGCGGCCGTGATGGGTGGCGAGAGCACCGAAGTCGGTCTCCAGACCACCAGCCTGCTGCTGGAGGCGGCGACCTGGGACCCGGCGTCGGTGGCTCGCAGCGCCCGGCGACACAAGTTGCCCAGCGAGGCGGCTCGGCGCTTCGAGCGCGCGGTGGATCCCGCCCTGCCACCGGTGGCCGCCGAGCTCGCGGCGACGCTGCTGACCCGCTACGGCGGCGGAGAGATCCAGCCGGGCCGCACTGACGTCGGAACACTTTTGCGGTCAACGCCGGTGACGATACCGATCGACCTCCCGGATCGGGTGGCCGGGCAGCGATATGAGAACGGTGCCACGGTCCGCCGGCTTTCCCAGATCGGCTGCGCGGTGGAAGTCGGCGGTATCAATGGCACCACGACGGTCACCGCCGTCCCGCCGTCGTGGCGGCCCGACCTGGTTCAACCTGTTGACCTCGTCGAGGAGGTGCTGCGGCTGGAGGGATACGACACTATCCCTTCCGAGCTGCCGCCAGCACCACCTGGCCGCGGGCTCACCGCGGGGCAGCGTCGCCGCCGGACGATCTCCCGGACGCTCGCCGACGCAGGCTATGTGGAGGTGCTGCCCAGCCCGTTCGTCTCAGGTGCCATCTGGGACGCATTCCGGCTGCCCGACAACGATGCCCGACGGCACACCGCCGCGCTGCTCAACCCGTTGGAATCCGACCGTGACCAGCTGTCCACCATGCTGTTGCCCGGCCTGCTGGAGGCCCTGATCCGCAACGTCGCCCGTGGGCAGCGCGACGTCCTGCTCTACGCCATGGCCCCGGTCGTGCAGCCGCGCCCCGGCGCCGCGCCGCTACCGGACGTCGGGGTGCGCCAGCGGCCAAGCGACGCCGAGATCGCCCGCCTGACCAACGCGCTACCGACCCAGCCGCTGCATGTGGGTGTCGTGCTCGCCGGGAAATGGGAGCGTCCCGGCTGGTGGGGCGCCGGCCGGATGAGCAGCTGGGCCGACGCGGTGCAGTCCGCGCGGCTGGTCGGTCATGCCGCCGGAGTGGAGCTTGAGGTGCGCGCCGCCGAGACTGCGCCGTGGCATCCCGGCCGGTGTGCCCAGCTGCGGGTGGACGGCAGCGTGGTGGGGCATGCCGGGGAGCTGCACCCCGCGGTGATCGAGGCACTGGAACTGCCGACGCGGACTTGTGCGATGGAACTTGATCTCGACGCGCTGCCGCTGACCGAGTGGCGGCCCGCCCCGGTGGTGTCGCCCTACCCGCCGGTGCTGCAGGACGTCGCGCTGGTGGTGGACGTGGCGGTGCCGGCCGCCGAGCTGACCGCCACATTGCGCCGGGGCGCCGGGGAGCTGCTGGAGGACGTGCGCCTGTTTGACGTCTACACCGGCGACCAGGTCGGAGAAGGCAAGCGGTCGCTTGCCTTCTCGCTGCGCTTCCGAGCCCCGGATCGCACCCTCACCGCCGCCGAGGCCAGCGCCGCTCGCGATGCGGCGGTCGCCGCCGCCATCGCGACACACGGCGCCACGCTGCGGGCGTGAGTCCGTAGTCCCCTCGCAAGCCCCGCGTGTCCGGCTCTCCTGCACGGTGTCACGGTGTGTCGGGCTCTCTTGCATGTTGTGTCCGATCCCACAAGCCCAGCACTGGATACTCTTGCACGAACGTGAATAATTATCCGTATGGCAGTCAGTGTCGCGGTAGCCGGGGCGAGCGGATACGCGGGTGGCGAGTTGCTCCGCCTACTGCTCGGCCACCCGGAGATCGAGATCGGCGAGCTGACGGCGGGCGGCAACGCCGGCTGCACGCTCGGCGAGCACCACCCGCACCTCATCCCGCTGGCCGAGCGCATCCTGTCCGACACCACGGCGACGCGGCTGGCCGGGCACGACGCGGTGTTCCTCGCCCTGCCGCACGGTCATTCCGCGACTCTGGCCGCCGAGCTGCCCGAGGACACCGTCGTGATCGACTGCGGCGCCGATCACCGGCTCATCGACCCAGCGGCCTGGCAGCGCTGGTACGGCTCCGACCACCCCGGGACCTGGCCTTACGGACTACCCGAGCTGCCAGGCGCGCGGGACAAGCTGCGGGGAGCCCGCCGCGTCGCGGTGCCCGGCTGCTACCCGACGGTGATCAGTCTCGCGCTGGCGCCGGCACTCAACGCCGGGCTGGTCGCCCCCGAGGTCGTGGTGACCGCCGTCTCCGGCACCTCGGGAGCCGGGCGCGCGCTCAAGCCGCACCTGCTGGCCTCAGAGGTGATGGGCTCCGCCAGCGTCTACGGGGTGGCCGGGGCCCACCGCCATACTCCGGAGATCGTCCAGAACCTCTCCGGCGTCGCCGGCTGCCCGGTCGCCGTGTCGTTCACCCCGGTGCTGGCGCCGATGCCGCGCGGGATCTTGGTCACCTGCACCGCAGTGCTGCACCCTGGCGCCGACCACGAGATGGTCCGAAACGCCTACCACGCCGCGTACGCCGCGGAGCCGTTCGTGCACCTGCTGCCGGCGGACCGCTGGCCGGCCACCGCCGCGGTGCACGGCTCCAATTCCGTGCAGGTGCAGGTCGCAGTCGACGCCGACGCCGGCCGGCTGGTCGCCGTCGGTGCGGTCGACAACCTGACCAAAGGAACCGCGGGAGCCGCGGTGCAGTGCCTCAACCTGGCGCTGGGGCTGCCCGAGACCATCGGCCTGCCAGCCTGGGGGATCGCCCCGTGACCCACCACACCGGGAGACCCACCACACCGTGAACCACCACACCGTGACCCACCACACCGAGCAGGGAGGACGCCGGACATGAGCGTCACTGCAGCCAGCGGGTTCCGAGCGGCCGGGGTCGCCGCCGGCATCAAGGTCAGCGGTGCGCTAGACCTGGCCCTGGTGGTCAACGACGGACCGTCCAGGGCGGCCGCGGGGGTGTTCACCCGCAACCAGGTTAAGGCCGCCCCGGTGCTGTGGTCGGCGCAGGTGCTCACCGGGCGGCGGCTGCGCGCTGTCGTGCTGAACTCCGGCGGTTCCAACGCGTGCACCGGTCCTGGCGGTTTCCAGGACACCCACGCCACCGCTGAGCGGGTCGCGCAGGTACTGGACTGCGGGGCGGCCGAGGTCGCCGTGTGTTCCACGGGGCTGATCGGCGAGCGACTGCCGCTGGCCGCTGTGCTATCCGGAGTCGACACCGCCGCCGCAGCACTGGCCGCGACGCCGGAGGCCGGCCTGGCCGCGGCCACCGCAGTGCTCACCACCGACACCGTCCCGAAGCAGGCCGCAGCCACCAGCGCGGGTTGGACAGTGGGCGGGTTCGCCAAGGGAGTCGGCATGATCGCGCCCAGCCTGGCCACCATGCTCTGCGTGCTCACCACCGACGCCGCCGTCGACGAGTCCACACTGGACGCCGTGTTGCGCTCCGCCACGAGCGAGACATTTGAGCGCCTGGACATCGACGGTGGCTGCTCGACGAACGACACCGTGCTACTGCTCGCGTCGGGCGCCTCGGGGGTTATGCCAGGCCGGGCGGAGCTCGCCGCCGCGGTGCGGCAGGTGTGCCACGAGCTGGTCAAGAGCCTGCAGGCCGACGCCGAGGGCGTCACCAAAGAGATCGCGATCACCGTCCGCGGGGCGGCCAGCGATGCCGACGCGCTCGTGGCGGCCCGGGCGGTTGCCCGGGACAACCTGGTCAAGACGGCCTTGTTCGGCTCCGACCCCAACTGGGGACGGATCGCCGCCGCGGTGGGTGCCTCCGCCGCCACCGTGGCCGCCGACACGCTCGACGTCCGGATCAACGGACTGCTGCTCTGTCAGGGCGGCGCGGTGGCGGCCGACCGCTCGAAGGCGGACCTGTCCGGCCGGGAGATCACCGTCGAGATCGATCTGCACCTCGGCGACGGGCAGGTCACCATGCTCACCACCGACCTCTCGCACGGGTACGTCGACGAGAACAGCGCGTACTCGTCATGACGCTCGCCGAGTCACGAATCAACACGGCGGCCCAGAAGGCCGCGGTGCTCGCCGAGGCGCTGCCCTGGTTGCAGCGCTTCCACGGGGCCACCGTCGTGATCAAATATGGTGGCAACGCGATGCTGGACGATCAGCTCAAGCGGGCCTTCGCCCAGGACATGGTCTTCCTGCGGCTGGCCGGGCTACGCCCCGTCGTGGTGCACGGAGGCGGGCCCCAGATCAACGCCATGCTCGACCGGCTGGGCATCGCCGGGGAGTTCCGCGGGGGCCTACGGGTCACTACACCCGAGACGATCGACGTGGTGCGCATGGTCCTATTCGGTCAGGTGGGCCGAGAGCTCGTCGGGCTGGTCAACGCGCACGGTCCGTTCGCCGTCGGCATCTCCGGCGAGGACGCGCACCTGTTCACCGCTGCCCGGTGCACCGCCACCGTGGACGGCGAGCAGGTCGACGTGGGGCTGGTCGGCGACGTGGTCGCGGTGAACCCCGACGCGGTGCTTGACATCGTCAACGCTGGGCGCATCCCGGTGGTCTCCGGATTGGCCCCGGACACCGACGGTGTGGTGCACAACATCAACGCTGACACCGCCGCCGCAGCGCTGGCCGTTGCGCTGAGTGCCGGGAAGCTCGTCGTGCTCACCGACGTCGAGGGGCTCTACGCCGACTGGCCGGACCGATCCAGCCTGCTGTCCCAGGTGACCGTGGACCAGCTGGAGAAGCTACTGCCGGGGCTGTCAGCCGGGATGGTGCCGAAGATGGAGGCTTGCCTGCGCGCGGTGCGGGGCGGGGTACCCCGTGCTCATGTCATCGATGGCCGGGTGGCGCATTCGGTGCTCTTGGAGGTGTTCACCACCGAAGGTGTGGGAACGATGGTGCTGCCCGAGGAGGGTGACGACTGATGCTTACCTCGAACCTCCAGCGGCGCTGGCAGGCCGCGTTGATGGCCAACTACGGCACACCCTCGTTGGCGCTGGCCCGGGGCACCGGCGCGGAGGTGTGGGACCTCGACGGCCGCCGCTACCTGGATCTGCTCGGTGGCATCGCGGTGAACGCGTTGGGGCATGCGCACCCGGCCATAGTGCGCGCCGTCACCGAGCAGATCAGCACCCTCGGGCACGTATCGAACCTTTGCCTCAGCGAGCCGGCGGTCACACTTGCCGAGACATTGCTTGACCTCCTCGGCGCCACCGGATCGGGACGGGTGCTGTTCTGCAACTCCGGCGCGGAAGCCAATGAGGTCGCGTTCAAGATCGCTCGTCGTACCGGGCGGCGGAAAATGGTCGCTGCATACGGTGCCTTCCATGGCCGCACCATGGGGGCGCTCGCGCTCACCGGGCAGCCCGCGAAACGGGATCCCTTCGAGCCGATGCCGCCAGGTGTGGTCTTCGTGCCCTACGGCGACCCCACGGCCCTGGCGTCGGTGGTTGACGAGGACACAGCCGCGGTGTTCCTCGAGCCCGTCCAAGGCGAGAACGGCGTGGTGATCCCCCCCGAGGGCTACCTGCAGGCTGCTCGGGAGATCACCGCCGCGCGCGGGGCGCTGTTGGTGCTGGACGAGGTCCAGACCGGTATCGGCCGGACCGGCACCTGGTTCGCCCACCAGTCCGTGGGAGTGGCTCCCGACGTGGTGACGCTCGCCAAAGGCCTCGGCGGGGGCCTCCCGATCGGGGCGTGTATCGGCATCGGACCCGCCGCGCATCTGCTGCAGCCCGGCCAGCATGGCACCACCCTCGGTGGCAATCCCGTCTGCTGCGCGGCCGCGCTGGCCGTGCTGGCGACCATCGCTTCGGACGGGTTGCTCGGCCACGCCGCTCGGCTCGGTAAGGAGATTGCCGCCGGGATAGCAGCCCTGCACCACCCACTCGTCGGGTCGGTCAGCGAGGCGGGCCTGCTCATCGGGATCGGGCTGACCTCGCCGGGTTCCGCCGCGGTCGCCACCGCTGCGCGGGATGCGGGCTTCCTGGTCAACCCGGCCGTGCCGGACCGGGTCCGGCTCGCCCCGCCGCTGGTGCTCACCGAGGCGCAGGCGCGGGAGTTCCTATGCGCCTTGCCCGCGATCCTGGACCGGGTGCAGTAGCGATGCCGAGACACTTCCTGCGTGATGACGATCTCACCCCGGCCGAGCAGCGGGAGATCCTCGACCTGGCAGACGAGTTCAAGGCCGACCCGCTCGGGCGCACCCCGCTGGCTGGCCCGCGATCCGTCGCGGTGATCTTCGAGAAGAGCTCGACGCGAACCCGGTTGTCCTTCGAGATCGGCATCGCCCAACTCGGCGGCAACCCGGTAATCATCGACGGGCGCAGCATGCAGCTGGGTCGCGAGGAGACCATCGAGGACACCTCGCGGGTGCTGTCCCGCTATGCCGACGCCGTGGTGTGGCGTACCTTCGCGCAGCGCCGTATCGACGCCATGGCCAGCGTCTCGCGGGTGCCGGTGGTCAACGCGCTCACCGACGAGTTCCACCCCTGCCAGGTTCTCGCCGACCTGCAGACCGTCCGGGAGCGCCACGGTCGCCTGGCCGGGCTCACCCTGACATACCTGGGCGACGGCGGGAACAACATGGCGCACTCCCTGCTCCTCGGCGGCACCACCGCCGGGCTGCACGTCCGGATCGCCGCTCCGGAGGGGTTCCCGCCACTGGCCGACGTCCTGCTCGCGGCGAAGCACCGTGCTGCGGAGACCGGGGGAAGCGTCACCATACTCACCGACCCGCACGCGGCGGTCGACGGGGCCGACGTCTTGGTGACCGACACCTGGACCTCGATGGGCCAGGAAAGCGACGGGCTCGACCGGGTCACCCCGTTCCGGTCGCTGCAGATCAACGCCGAACTGCTGGAGTGGGCCTCCGGAGGAAGCGCTAAGAAGATCACAGTGCTGCACTGCTTGCCAGCACACCGCGGGGCCGAGATCACCGACGAGGTGCTCGACGGTCCGGCCAGCGCGGTGTGGGACGAGGCCGAGAACCGACTGCACGCGCAGAAGGCGCTACTGACCTGGTTGCTGGATCCGGAGCGCGCGGCATGACATCCACCCGGGTTGGCCGGCAGGCCCGCATCGTCGAGTTGGTAACCCACCGCGCGGTGCGCAGCCAAACGGAGCTGGCGGCGCTGCTCGGTGGCGAAGGCATCGAGGTCACCCAGGCCACGCTGTCCCGGGACCTCGACGAGCTCGGCGCGGTGAAGTTGCGTGGTGTGGACGGCGGAGCGCCGGTATATGTCATCCCCGAGAACGGCAGCCCGGTGCGCGCGGTGGAAGGCGGTACTGCCCGGCTCGCGCGGGTGCTGTCCGAGCTGCTGGTCTCCGCTGACGCCAGCGCGAACCTCGCTGTGCTGCGCACACCGCCCGGGGCGGCACACTTTGTGGCCAGCGCATTAGACCGAGTGGCGCTGACCGATGTGGTCGGCACCATCGCGGGTGATGACACCATCCTGGTGGTCGCCCGCGAGCCCCTCTCCGGCGCAAAGCTCGCGGAGCGGATCCTGGCGCTGGCGCGCGCGTGAGTGCGAATCAGTGTTCATAACACTTGTTTGCCACTCACGAGATTAGACGAAGGGAGAACAAGAATGAACGAGCGGGTGGTACTGGCCTACTCCGGTGGGCTGGATACCTCGGTGGCGATCGGGTGGATCACTGAGGAAACCGGAGCCGAGGTCGTCGCCGTCGCGGTCGATGTCGGCCAGGGCGGTGAGGGCCTGGAGACGATCCGCAAGCGGGCGCTGGCCTGCGGCGCGGTGGAGGCCGTCGTCACCGACGCCCGTGACGAGTACGCCGAGCAGTACTGCCTCCCGGCGATGCAGGCCAACGCGCTGTACATGGACCGGTACCCGCTGGTGTCGGCGCTGTCCCGGCCACTGATCGTCAAGCACTTGGTGGCAGCCGCGAAGTACCATGGCGCCAGCACCGTGGCGCACGGCTGCACCGGCAAGGGCAACGACCAAGTTCGCTTCGAGGTCGGTATCGGTGCGCTTGCTCCGGACCTGCGGGTGACTGCTCCGGTCCGGGACTACGCGTGGACACGGGAGAAGGCGATCGCCTACGCCGGCGAGCGTGACCTGCCCATCGATGTCACGAACCGCTCGCCGTTCTCCATCGATCAGAACATGTGGGGCCGGGCGGTGGAGACCGGGTTCCTCGAAGACCTGTGGAACGCCCCGACCGAGGAGGTGTACTCCTACACCAGCGACCCGGGCGAGCCGAAGCCGCCGGACCAGCTGGTGATCACCTTCGAGTCCGGTGTTCCGGTCGCCATCGACGGCACCCGGGTGACGGTGCTCGAAGCGATCCAGCAGCTCAACGAGCGGGCCGGGGCGCACGGTGTCGGTCGGCTGGACCTGGTCGAGGACCGGGTGGTCGGCATCAAGAGCCGTGAAGTCTACGAGGCGCCCGGGGCGATCGCCCTGATCACCGCGCACCAGGAGCTGGAGAACGTCACCGTCGAGCGTGACCTGGCCCGGTACAAACGCAACGTCGAGCAGCGCTGGACCGAGCTGGTCTACGACGGGCTGTGGTTCTCCCCGCTCAAGCAGGCGCTGGACGCATTCGTCGCCGAATCCCAGCGCCACGTCACCGGCGAGATCCGGATCGAGCTGGCCGGCGGCCGGGCTACGGTGACCGGACGGCGCAGCCCGCGGTCGCTCTACGAGTTCAACCTCGCCACCTACGACGCGGGCGACACCTTCGACCAGTCCCTGGCCAAGGGGTTCGTGCAGCTGTGGGGGTTACCGTCGAAGATCGCCGCACGGCGAGACCTGCTGGCCGGGGTCGAGCCATCGGCACAGCGAGACCTGCCAGGCATCCAGTCGTGACCGCGCTCTGGGGCGGCCGGTTCAGCGGGAAACCGGCCGATGCGATGACTGCGCTGAGCCTGTCGACGCACTTTGATTGGCGGCTCGCCCGGTATGACATCCGCGGCTCACGGGCGCACGCCCGGGTGCTGCACGTCGCTGGGCTGCTCAACGCCGGTGAGCTGGAGGCAATGCTCGACGCATTGGACCGCCTCGATGCCGACGTCGGCTCCGGCGCGTTCGTCCCCGTGCCCGAGGATGAGGATGTGCACACCGCCCTGGAGCGTGGCCTAATCGAGCGTGCCGGGCCGGAGCTCGGCGGCGCATTGCGCGCCGGCCGCTCCCGCAACGACCAGGTCGCGACGCTGTTCCGGATGTGGTTACGCGATGCTGCCCGCAGGGTCGCCGCCAGCACCCTGGACGTGATCAGCGCGCTGCTCGACCAGGCGCAGACCCACCCGGATGCGCCGATGCCGGGCCGTACCCACCTGCAACACGCCCAGCCCGTGCTGCTCGCCCACCACCTCGGGGCCCACGTTCAAGCCCTGCTGCGCGATGTCGAGCGGCTACGCGACTGGGACGCCCGGGCCGCGGTCTCACCCTACGGCTCAGGTGCCCTGGCCGGCTCGTCGCTCGGCCTGGACCCGGCGGCGGTGGCCGCCGAACTCGGTTTCGATGCCCCGGTGGAGAACTCGATCGACGGCACAGCATCGCGGGACTTTGCCGCCGAGGCCGCGTTCGTGCTCGCGATGCTCGCGGTTAACTTGTCCCGAATCGCCGAGGAGATCATCCTCTGGGCCACCGCCGAGTTCAGTTACATCACGCTCGACGACGCCTGGTCTACCGGCAGCTCAATCATGCCGCAGAAGAAGAATCCCGATGTGGCCGAGCTGGCCCGAGGCAAGGCGGGGCGGCTGATAGGCAACCTTACCGGGCTGCTGGCCACGCTCAAGGCGCAGCCGCTGGCCTACAACCGGGACCTGCAGGAGGACAAGGAGCCGCTGTTTGACTCCGTCGACCAACTCGAGCTGCTGCTGCCCGCGATGGCCGGGATGATCGGCACCCTCACCTTCCACACCGATCGGCTCGCCGAGCTGGCCCCGGCCGGGTTCACCCTGGCCACCGATATCGCGGAATGGCTGGTGCGCCAGGGCGTGCCGTTTCGCACCGCGCATCACGCGGCGGGTGCCTGCGTGCGGCTGGCCGAGTACCGCGGGGTGGGGCTGGCGGAGCTGTCCGAGGTGGAGCTCACCGCCATTCATCCCGAGCTCACCCCGGACGTCCACGGGGTGCTGAGTGTCGCAGGGTCGATCGGCTCCCGCGACGCCTACGGGGGCACCGCGCCTGAGCGTGTCGCAGAGCAGTTGCAGCGCGCCCGGCGCGCAGTCGGCGAGCACCGGTGCTGGATCACCTCGTGACGGTGGGGACTTTCGCCCGTGAGTGCCTCGCCGTGGACGTCCTTCCGGCCGCTCGGCTGCTACTGGGCTGCCAACTGGTCGCCGACCGACCGGACGGCCAGGTGGCCGTCCGCCTCGTCGAGCTGGAGGCCTATCGCGGCTCCGATGATCCCGCGGCGCACTCCTACCGTGGCCGCACCGCCCGCAACGCCGTCATGTTCGGCCCCCCCGGGCATCTGTACGTGTATTTCGTCTACGGGATGCACTTCTGCGTCAACATCTCATGCCTGCCCGACGGGGAACCCGGCGCGGTGCTGCTGCGCGCTGGCGAGGTCGTCTCGGACCTCGACATCGCCCGGCTGCAGCGGCCCACCGCGCGGTCCGACGCCGAACTCGCTCGCGGGCCGGCCAGGCTGGCGACGCTGCTTGGGCTGGGTCGGGAGCACAACGGCCTGGATCTCACCGACCCCACCTCGCCGGCGCGGCTAGTGCCCGGCGACCCGGTGCCTGCCGAGCAGGTGCGTACCGGCCCCCGGGTGGGCGTCGCGGCCGCGCACGACTGGCCCTGGCGGTTCTGGGTGGACGGCAGCCCGGCGGTGTCGGCGTACCGCCGGAGCCGGAACCCGTCTGACCTGCGCGACACCCCGATTTGACTTCTGCCGTACGTTCCGCGTAACTTTCCCTTCGCTTCGCCGGGAACGGACGAGACGCCGACAGCGCCGATGGCGCCCAGACGTTAGACTGACCCCCGGGGAGTGCCGACTCGGACTGCTGGTAAGCTCGATGAGTCGCCGGGGCCGGTACCGAACCTCTCACAGGGTCGACTAACCGGGACCGGGAAGTCTGAGTCATTCCGGAATAACGGCCGCCTTAGTGGTGGTTCGTGATGGTGTGTGTTTGTTCTTTGAGAACTCAACAGTGTGTCGAAATGTTAGTGCCATGTTTGTTTTGTGTTGTTTTTTTGTTTGCTAGTGATCAGTGCGGTGCCTGCCTGTGTGGGTGGG